>JAJKJM010000144.1 GCA_021153985.1 Polaromonas sp. | reverse complement strand
TGGCGCAAGCGGTCTTCGGATCACGCGAGACCTTTGACTGCACAGCCTCCGCTTCAGGCCGGGGATGCCGTGCAGTCATGGGTTTTCGGCCGGAGTCTTTTCACATGGAAGCTTTCCTCGTCTCTACGGGCATCGTCGCCCTCGCCGAAATGGGCGACAAGACGCAACTCCTCGCGCTTATCCTCGCCGCCCGCTTTAAAAAGCCCTGGCCCATAGTTGCCGGGATTCTGGTCGCGACCCTGGCCAATCACGCTCTGGCCGGCGCTGCCGGCGCCTGGGTAACCACACTCATCAGTCCACAAATACTTCGCTGGATCCTGGGCGCCTCGTTTCTGGCCATGGCGGCATGGATGCTGGTGCCCGACAAGCTCGACGCCGCGGATGAAGAAAAGCCCCCGCGCTACGGCGTGTTTTTTACGACCGTAGTGGTGTTCTTCCTGGCCGAGATGGGCGACAAGACGCAGATCGCCACCGTGATGCTGGCGGCGCGCTATGACACCATCGTGGGCGTGGTGGCGGGCACCACGCTGGGCATGATGCTGGCCAACGCGCCCGTCGTCTGGCTGGGCGAGCGCGTCACGCGGCTGGTGCCGCTGCGCATCGTGCACATTGTGTCGGCGCTGATCTTTGCCGGCTTGGGACTGGCTGCACTTCTGCTGGCATAGAACATGAAACAGTCGTTGAGGTGGGCTCTTCAACCCAGCAGGGGCCGCGGAACCGGCTTTGCCGGGCCGCAGGCGCAGCGCCCCCTCGGGGGGCAGCGACCCACACGCAGTGGGGGAGCGTGGGGGTATACTTTCCCCAGCGCCGATTTGCTCAGCTTGCGGGCGCTTAAAAAGTACAGCTAAAGACGAACTCCAGACGACCCGGACTCGCTTTAGCGATGCCGGGTTTTTTGTTTTCTGCAGGTGATTTTTTGACACTTATTGCCACCCCGCTCAGCATGCATTTTGTAGAGGCGCTGCCTCTGCAGAGTGGCGCGTCGATACGCGCCTACGACCTGAGCTACGAAACCTACGGCGAACTCAACGCCGACAAATCCAACGCCGTGCTGATTTGCCACGCGCTCAATGCCTCGCATCACGTAGCGGGCGTTTACCTCGATGCACAGGGCCAGCCGATTGACAAATCCGAAGGCTGGTGGGACACCATGATCGGCCCCGGCAAGCCGGTGGATACCGACCGCTTCTTCGTCATCGGCGTGAACAACCTGGGTTCATGCTTCGGCTCCACCGGGCCCATGCAGCCCAACCCCGACACGCAGGAGCTTTACGGCGCCGACTTCCCGGTTGTCACGGTGCAGGACTGGGTCAGCGCCCAGGCGCGCTTGCTGGACCGCCTGGGCATACAGACGCTGGCCGCCGTGATGGGAGGCAGCCTGGGCGGCATGCAGGCCCTTGCCTGGACGCTGCAGTACCCCGAACGTGTGCGCCATGCCGTGGTGGTGGCCAGCGCGCCCAACCTCACGGCCGAAAACATCGCCTTCAACGAAGTGGCCCGGCGCGCCATCGTGACCGACCCCGACTTTCACGGCGGCCACTTTTACCGCCACGGCGTGCTGCCCAAACGCGGCCTGCGCATTGCCCGCATGATCGGCCACATCACCTACCTCAGCGATGACGTGATGAATGAAAAATTCGGAAGGCAATTGCGGCAGGCGGTGGCAGAAACCGTGAATGCCGATACGCCCTACAAATACACCACGCAAGACATCGAGTTCGAAATCGAAAGCTATCTGCGCTACCAGGGCGACAAATTCAGCGAATACTTTGATGCCAACACCTACTTGCTGATCACGCGCGCGCTGGACTACTTTGACCCGGCCCGGGCTTACGCCGGCAGCCTGACCAAAGCGCTGGCCCACGTGTCAGCCAAGTTCCTGCTGGTGAGCTTCACGACCGACTGGCGCTTTTCCCCGGCGCGCAGCCGCGAAATCGTCAAGGCCCTGCTCGACAACCAGCGCGACGTGAGCTACGCCGAAATCGACGCGCCACACGGCCATGATGCATTTTTGCTGGAGGACGATCGCTACCTCGGTGTGGTGCGCTCTTACTTCCAGAGCAAGGTGGCCGTATGAATATCCCCGTCGAACTCAACGTGCCGCCTTCGCCGGACCTGCTGTCCATCGCGCGGCTGGTGCCGCAGGGCTCCCGCGTGCTTGACCTGGGCTGCGGCACCGGCGAGTTGCTGGACTACCTGATTCGCGAGCGCGGTTGCTCGGGCTATGGCGTCGAGATCAACGACGCCAATGTGCAGGCCTGCGTGGCGCGCGGCGTCAACGTGATCCAGCTCAACCTCGAGGCCGGGCTGGCCTTGTTCGGTGACCACTCGTTTGACGTGGTGCTGCAGATCGACACCCTGCAGCACCTGCACAACGCCGAAACCATGCTGCGCGAAACCGCGCGCGTGGGCCGTGCCGGCATCGTCGTGTTCCCCAACTTCGGCCATTGGCCCAACCGCCTTGCCGTCGCGCGCGGCCGCATGCCGGTGACCAAGGTACTGCCTTACCAGTGGTACGACACGCCCAATATCCGTGTCGGTACGCTGCAGGATTTTGAAGCGCTGGCACTGCAGAACCGGCTGCAGATCCTGGACTCCTTCGGCCTGCAAGACGGCCGCGAGGTCCGCTTCTGGCCGAATGCGCGCGCCAGCCGGGCCGTGTTCAAGTTCAAGCGCGGTTAGGGCTGTTATCGCGCTGCCGCCGGGCCGGCGGGCGCGGTATGCTCAGGCCCTTGTGATGGAACCTTCCGCCCCCAGCGCATCCCTATCCTCAACGCCGTTCCTGGAGCGCCTTTTTGGTGACTGGGTGCGCGAGGTGTCGCCCGCCACCTTGCGGGCCGATGCGATGGCGGGGCTGCTGGGCGCGGTGCTGGTGCTGCCGCAAGGCATCGCCTTTGCCACGCTGGCCGGCCTGCCGCCGGCCTACGGCCTTTACACCGCGGTCATTCCCTGCATCATCGCCGCGCTCTTCGGCTCCAGCCGGCACGTCATGTCGGGGCCTACCAACGCCAACTCCCTGGCCCTGTTCGCCATGCTCTCGCCGCTGGCGATAGCCTTCAGCCCGCTCTACATCCAGTTAGCGCTGGCCGTCACCGTGATGGTGGGCGTGATGCAATGGCTGATAGGCGCGCTGCGGCTGGGTGTGTTGGCCAACTTTATTTCACCGGCCGTGCTGTTCGGCTTTACGTCGGGCGCCGCGCTGTTGATCGCTGTCCATGCCTTGCCTGACCTGCTGGGCCTGGCCGCCGCGCCCGAACACAGCGCGGCGGCAGTCTTGGGACATGTCCTTGCACACGTCACTGCCGCCCAGCCCATGGCGCTGGGCGTTGCGGCTATCACTCTGGGTGTCGCGCTGTTGCTGCGCCGCCTGCGCCGCAACTGGCCCTACATGTTGATCGGGCTGGGGGTGGCCACCGCGCTGGCCTGGATGTGGAGCAGCCTTCTTCACCCCGGCGCTGCGCCCTCTGCCTCGTTGCGCACCGTGGGGCAGATTCCCATACCCTGGCCGCGCTTCGAGGTGCCGCGCATCAGCTGGGCGCAGGCCGCCGACCTCATCGGCCTGGCCTTCGCGCTGACCATCGTCGCGCTGGGCCAGGCAATCTCGATCGCCAAGACGGTAGCGCTGCGCTCAGGCCAACGCATTGATGCCAACCGCGAGTTCCGCGGCCAGGGCTTGTCCAACATCGTCGGCGGGTTCTTTTCAAGCTATGTCTCCTGCGGGTCCATGAACCGCTCCATGCCGAATCTGGAAGCCGGTGCGCGCACGCCGCTGGCCTCCGTGTTTTCAGCCTTGTTGTTGCTGGCGCTTGTCGCCGTGAGCGCGCCGCTGCTCGCGCAGATCCCCATGGCCGCACTGGCGGCACTGCTGGTGCTGGTTGCCTTCGCGTTGCTCGATATGAGCCGCTGGCGCCAACTGTTTACTCTGAGCCGCAGCGATTTCAGCGTGGCGCTGGCCACTATGGTGGCGACGGTCACCATACGGCTGGAAGTCGCGATCTTGCTGGGCATGATCCTGTCGTTGATGTCCTTCCTCTATCGCACCTCAAAGCCCGCGATGCGCACCATGGGCTTTGACAGCCGCGGGCTGGACCGCCAGTTTGTGGTGATTGACAACTCGCCTGATGCGGGGCTGGAGACGACCAAGACAGCCCCTGCGGAAAGACCCGAAGAAGCGCCGCGCCAGGTGCTGCCGGAGTGCCCGCAGCTCAAGCTCTTGCGCATGGAGGGTGAGGTCTACTTCGGCGCAACCCAGCATGTCGCGGACATCCTGCATGCGCTGCGCACCCAGCCCCAGCCGCAAAAACACCTGCTGGTCATGGGCAAAAGCATGAACTTCATCGACCTGGCCGGCGCCGAACTGTGGGAGGCCGAACTGGCCGCTCGCCGAGCCATGGGCGGCGACCTGTACTTTCACCGGCCGCGGCCTGAGGTGATCCGCATGTGGCGCAAGACAGGCTTTACCCGCGTGCTCGGGCCTGAACACCAGTTCCCCGACAAGTTCACCGCCATCTCCACCATCTTCGGCAAACTGGATCCGGAAATTTGCCGCCGCTGCACCGCGCGAATATTCTGGGAATGCAAAACCGCGCCCGGTCCTGACACCCCCAACGCCTGAAACCATGCCTCAATTTGCCGCCAACCTCAGCTGGATGTACACCGAGCTTCCCATGGCCGAGCGTTTCGCCGCCGCCGCGCGCGACGGTTTTACGGCCGTGGAAATCCTCTCGCCTTACGCCTGGGCGCCGCACGAACTCAAAGCCATCCTGGAGCACCACGGCCAGCAGCTGGTGCTGTTCAACGCGCCGCCTGGCGGTGTCGATGTGGCCAGTATTGAGAAGGCCTGGGCTTCCTCGCAAAAAGGCACGGCTTGCCTGCCGGGCCATGAGGCCGAGTTTCGCGCCGGCATCGCCATTGCGCTGGAGTACGCGCAGGCGCTGGGCTGCCCGCGCATCCATGTGATGGCCGGCGTGCTGCCTGCCGGTGTGGAGCGCGAAGCCGTGCAGCCTCTCTATGTGAACAACCTGCGCGAGGCGGCCCCGCTGGCGGCCAAGGTGGGTGTGGACCTGCTGATCGAGCCGATCAACGGGCGTGACATTCCCCGCTTCTTTTTGAACCGGCAAGACCATGCGCACGAAATCATCTGCGAGGTCGGTGCGCCCAACGTCAAAGTGCAGATGGATCTTTACCACTGCCAAGTCGTTGAAGGCGACCTGGCCATGAAGCTGCGCAAATACCTTCCCACGGGCCACGTCGGCCATCTGCAGATTGCCGGCGCCCCTGGCCGCAACGAGCCGGATGTCGGCGAGATCAACTACCCCTATCTTTTTGCGCTGCTTGATGAACTCGGCTACAGCGGCTGGGTGGGGTGTGAATACAAGCCCTTGGGCGGCGTGGAGGCCGGCGCTACACCGGCGGGATTGGGCTGGCTGAAAAACTTTCGTTGACGTTAGCGTGCGCAGCGAAACGTCAAGTTGATGCGCTGCGCGCCCAAGCGAGCGTGCTCGCCCCTGGCCAATGGCGCCACACCGTGGTAGGCCAACCGGGATGGGCCACCCCATACCGCCACGTCGCCATGCTGCAGCCGATACCGCGCAGGGCGGTCACTGCGGCTCAAGCCGCCGAACAGGAACACGGCGGGCAGGCCCAGCGACACCGACACGATGGGCGCGTCCATACTGCCCTCGTCCTTGTCCTGGTGCAGTGAAAGGCGGGCCCTGGGTTCATAACGGTTGATCAGGCAGGCGTCCGGACGAAAATTCTCGAAGCCCGCTTGCGCCGCTGCGCGCAGTGCAAGTTGGGCAAAGCCGGCGGGCATGGGCGGCCAGGGCTTGCCGGAGAGCGGGTCTCTCGCGTCGTAGCGGTAGCCGCTGCGGTCAGACACCCAGCCCAGCGCGCCGCAATTGCTCATTGCCACCGACATGGTGTATCCGCCTGGTGTAACGAGATGACGCAGCGGCGCGGCCGCGGTGACGGCTTCAACGGCTTGCAGCAAGACTTCGTCCATCTCCAGGGCGAAGCCGCGCAGCAGTGCTGCGCCCGGCGCGATCACTTCGGGCGCCGTATAGGGTGCCGGCGCCTCATCAAAAAGCCCCAAGGTCAAGCCATCTCCTTCACTGCGCGTCATGAAAAATAATGCCTAGCGTGTGCCGGCGGCCGCTGCGCACCGTACTCACGCCGTGCCGCATATTCACACGGTAAAACCCACGGCTGCCTTGCACCGGGCGGTGGTGCACGGCAAACACCACGGCATCGCCCTGCTTTAACGGCACCACCTCCGGCCGCGACTGCATGCGGGGGCGTTGCTCGGTCAGCACAAACTCGCCGCCGCTGAAGTCTTCGCCCGGGCGCGACAGCAGTACTGCGACCTGGATCGGGAACACATGTTCCCCATACAAATCCTGATGCAGGCAGTTGTAGTCACCGGGGCCGTATTGCAAGAGCAGCGGTGTGGGGCGCTGCTGGCCAGCTTCATGGCAACGTGCGAGGAAATCGGCATGGTCGGCCGGATAACGCACGTCAATCCCCATGGCCTGGTTCCAGGCATTGGCCACACCGACCAGTTGCGGGTAGAGCATGGTGCGCAACTGCGCCACGATGTCCGGCAACGGGTAACTGAAGTACTGGTATTCGCCCTGGCCAAAGCCGTGGCGCTGCATCACCACGCGGCTGCGGAAATGGCGCGCGTCGGCGTAGGCTGCGGCGATGGCCTCGCAGTCATGCGCGCTCAACAATTGCGGGATTACCGCACTGCCGTGGCGGTTCAGTGTGGCTGTGATGTGAGCCCAGCCGTCCATGCCGGCATCCGTTTCGCTGGACTCGGGCAACAGGGTGGGTGCATCGGAAACAAGTGGCATGCGACAGTCCTTTGAAGCGATGGAGCATCCATCAACGCCTTCAGGATAAATCCGGCGGCTCGCTGGCGCTCGCCGGAATCGGACATTCCATCCAGGCCATGAACAGTCCCTCAGGCCGCCAGCTCGGTCAGGATGGGGCAGTCGGGCCGGCTGTTTCCCTGGCAGCCATGCGCCAGGTGCCCCAGGGTCTGCTTCATCGCTTCCATCTCGGCGATGCGGCGTTCCAGGTCGGCCACATGGGCTAGTGCGATGCGCTTGACGTCGGCACTGGCGCGGCGTTTGTTCTGCCACAGTTTGAGCAACTCGGCGATCTCGGCCATGCTGAAACCCAGGTCGCGGGCCCGGCGTATAAAGCGCAGCGTATGCACTTCTTTCTCGCCGTACTGCCGGTAGCCTGCGTCGGTGCGGTGCACCGTGGGCAGCAGGCCCAGCGACTCGTAGTGGCGGACCATCTTGGCCGACACGCCGGATTGCGCGGCAGCCTGGCCAATGTTGAGCGGGCCGGTGTTAACGATGGCAGCGGTGTCAGTCATGGGTGCTTCCTTTCCAGCGGCGCAGCAGCAAGGCATTCATCACCACGCTGGCGCTGCTCAGCGCCATGGCGGCGCCTGCGATGACGGGGCTGAGCAGTCCCAGCGCAGCCAGCGGGATACCAACTACGTTGTAGACAAAAGCCCAAAACAGGTTCTGGCGGATCTTGGCGTAGGTGCGGCGCGAGATGTCGATGGCGTCGGCCACCAGCGCCGGGTTGCCGCGCATCAGCGTGATGCCGGCCGCGTGCATGGCCACGTCGGTGCCGGTGGACATTGCAATGCCCACGTCAGCCGCGGCCAGGGCCGGTGCGTCATTGATGCCGTCGCCCACCATCGCCACGCGCCCGCCTTGTGCCTGCACGCCATTTCGAAGCTGCCCGACGATGGCGGCCTTGTCTTGCGGCAGCACCTGGCTGTGCACAAGGTCTATGTCCAGTTGCTGCGCTACTGCTTCGGCGCTGCCGCGGTTGTCGCCAGTCACCAGGGCGGTTTGGATGCCGAGAGCGTGAAGGCGGGCAATCGCTGGCGCGGCCGTACTTTTCAGGGTGTCGCCAAACGCCATCAGCCCTAGTAGCCGGGGGGAAGCGGTGATCTCGGCCACCCAGGACACCGTACGGCCCTGGGCTTCGAGTTCTTTGGCACGCGCGTTCAGCGCCGCAAAGGTATCGAGGTCCACGCCCAGCTCCTGCATAAAGCGCGGGCTGCCCAACCGGAGTTCGCGGCCCCCAACCAAGGCGGCCATGCCGCGTCCGGCGACGGCGCGCAGCTGCGTCGCTGCAGGAATCTTCAGCGACTGCTCCGCCGCGCTCCGCGTCACGGCCCTGGCCAACGGGTGTTCGCTGCCGGATTGAATTGCGGCGGCCCCGACCAGCAACTCATCAGCGGTGATGCCACTGGGCTCAAGCGCCACCAACTCAGGTTTGCCTTCGGTCAACGTGCCTGTTTTGTCAAAAGCCACGACCTTGACACTGTGCGCTACCTCCAGCGCTTCGGCGTCCTTGATCAGGATGCCCTGGCGGGCAGCGGCCCCGGTGCCCACCATGATGGCGGTAGGCGTGGCCAGGCCCAGGGCACAAGGGCAGGCAATCACCAGCACCGCAACGGCATTGAGGATGGCAGCCTCCCAATCCTGCGTTGCCAGGCCCCAGCCCAGCAGCGTCGCCAGGGCAATGCCGATGACCACGGGCACAAACACGGCGCTGACCTGGTCCACCAGCCGCTGTATCGGCGCTTTTTTGGCCTGGGCCGACTCCACCATGCGTACGATACGGGCCAGCGTGGATTCCGCGCCGATCGCCGTGGTGCGCACCACGATCAGGCCTTCGGCGTTGACGGCGCCGCCCGTAACGCGGTCGCCCGTGTGCCTGGCGACCGGCAGGCTCTCGCCGGTGATCAGCGATTCGTCCACCTGCGTGGAACCCTCGACGATGTCGCCGTCGACCGCGATGCGTTCGCCAGGGCGCACTACCACCAGGTCGCCGAGCTGTATGTCCTGCAGGGCCACATCCTCATCTTTCCCGTCCCGCCGCCGGCGTGCGGTATCGGGCCGCAGCGCCTGCAATGCGCGGATGGCGGCGGTGGTTTGGTGTTTGGCGCGCGCCTCCATCCATTTGCCCAGCAACACCAGTGTGATGACGATGGCGGAGGCTTCGAAATACAGGTGAGCCATGCCGTGGCCGCCATGCCGCAGCAGTTGGTAGACACTCAGGCCGTAGGCGGCCGACGTGCCCAGGGCCACCAACAAATCCATATTGCCGGTGCGGGCGCGCAAGGCGCTCCAGCCCGCGCGGTAAAAGCGCGCGCCCAGCCAGAACTGCACCGGCGTGGCGAGCAGCCATTGCAGCCATCCGTCCAGCATCCACTCCCTACCGAACAGCGCGCCCACCATGGGCAGCGCCAGCGGTGCTGACAAGGCCGCAGCCAGTGCGATGGGCCACCAGGCGGCAGCGGGTTTGTTTGCCAGGCTTTCGCCGGCAGCCGGAATTTCCCGCGCCTCGTAACCCGCCTTGGCTACTGCCGCGATCAGCGAAGGCAGCATGGCCGTGCTGCCGGCGACGCTGACTTCGGCGGTCTCAGTGGCCAGATTGACGCTGGCCGACAGCACGCCCGGCACCTGCCTGAGCGCTTTTTCGACCCGCGACACGCAGGAGGCGCAGGTCATTCCGACTATCCTGAGCCGCACGGTTTGTTCGGCCACCCGGTAGCCCGCTTTCGTAACGGCGGCTTTGAGCGTGTCCATGCCGACTTCGCTGCGCGCCTTGACGCTGGCCTGTTCGGTCGCGAAATTGACGCTCACGTCCTGGACACCCGGGACATTGGCCAGCGAGCGTTCCACGCGCGCCACGCAGGACGCGCAGCTCATACCTTCGATGGGGAGTTGCCAATCAGTCAGCCCGGGTGCGGCCGGAGAAGTTTTCAAGGTGGATGAGATGTTCATGGCAGCAGTCTGAACCTTACCACCATGGGAGGGTCAAGCCGCTTGAGGTAAAACCCTGGATCGAAACAGGGCTTGGCCGGCCCCGCTTGACCCTGCCCCCATGGGAAGGTTCAGACTTCCCGTATCGTTACTTACCCCCGGCAGACACTTCAAGGACTTTTTATGGAATTCACTATCCCCGCCATGAGCTGCGGCCACTGCGTTGGCGCCGTCACCCAGGCCGTCAAGTCGCTCGATGCGGCCGCACAGGTCAATGTGGACCTGGCCGCCAAAAAAGTCGTGGTGCAGTCCTCGCAAGACCGGCAGGCGGTGGCGGCAGTGCTCGCGGAAGCGGGTTATCCCGCACAGTAAGTCGTCTTCGGACGACGGCGATGGCGTTTGGGCGTCGATAGAATGGCCCTTCCTTCCCTATTGAAGCCACCTAGTGTCCGACCGATTCGCCGTTCTTCCCCAATACCTGTTTCCCAAACAGGCGCTGACAAACTTTGCCGGTTTCGTGGCTTCGCGTGAGCGCGGCTGGGTCACCACCGAAATCATCCGCCGCTTTGTCGCCAAGTACCAGGTCAACATGGATGAGGCGCTTGATTCCAACATCGCCAGTTACCTTACCTTCAACGATTTTTTCACGCGCGCGCTCAAGCCCGGCGCGCGGCCCCTGGCAAATGCCGACCTGATTTCGCCGGTGGACGGCGCGATCAGCCAGTTTGGTTTGATTGAGAAGGACCAGATCTTCCAGGCCAAAGGCCACAGTTATTCGACCACCGCACTGGTGGGCGGCGACGCGGCGCTGGCGGCGCACTATGAGGACGGCCATTTCGCCACGCTCTACCTGAGCCCCAAGGACTACCACCGTATTCACATGCCCGCAGCCGGCCGGCTGGCGCGCATGATTTACGTGCCGGGTGATTTGTTTTCCGTCAACCCCGTCACCGCTCGCGGTGTGCCGGGGCTGTTCGCGCGCAACGAACGCGTGGTGTGCGTTTTCGAATCCGCCCGTGGCCCCTTTGTGCTGGTGTTGGTCGGCGCGACGATTGTCGGCAGCATGGCCACGGTTTGGCACGGCGTGGTCAACCCGCCGCGCGGCAAGGTTGTAAGGGAGTGGAACTATCCCGATGAGCCGACGTCGGCGATCCGTTTGCAACAGGGCGAGGAAATGGGGCGCTTTTTGCTCGGCTCCACGGTCGTTATGCTGTTTCCCAAAGGGCCGCTCAAGTTCAATCCCGAGTGGGCGCCCGGCCGTGAGATTCGCCTGGGTGAGGCCATGGCCTCTTACATCTAAATCCGCCGACTACGCTGTCGGCTCAAAGCCCAGCCGGTCCAAAAAGGCCATGGCGGCCGCAGGCGCCCGCTCTTTGGCGCCGTTGATGAAGTACACAAACACGTCTCGCGGTTTGCCTTTTGGCTGCGCGTCTTCCAGCGCCGGCAGATCCGCCGGCGCGGCGCCTTCGGCCCACTGTTTCGCCCGGTCAGCCCAGGCGTCAAGCGCGCTTTCTTCATAACCGGTTTCCAGATTGGCGTCACTCATCATCAGCCGTGCATAGGCAAAGTCGCCCGTGAGATCAGCAAAAGAGGGAAATTTGTCAGCGTCGGTAAAGACCGTGGCCACCTTGTAACGCCGCGCCAGCGCCAGGTAGCCGGGCGACATAAAACTTTCGTGGCGAACATCGACCACATGACGCAGGGAGTGGCCGTCGACCTGCTTGGGCAGCAGGGCCAGGAACGCCTCGAAATCTTCCGCGTCGAACACCTTGCCGGGCATGAACTGCCAGACGATGGGCCCCAGTTTGCGGCCCAGCTCGCTGATGCCGCTGTCAACGAATCGCTGGATGGAGTCACCCGCTTCGGCCAGCACCCGCCGATTGGTCGCGTAGCGCGTGGCCTTCAGGGAAAACACGAAGTCATCAGGTGTCTCGTCATGCCATTTTTTGAAACTGGCCGGCTTGAGCGTGCCGTAATAGGTGCCGTTGACCTCAATGGCGCTGAGCTTGCGGCTGGCATATTCCAGTTCGCGGCTGTGCGGCAGTCCGGGCGGGAAGAAGTTGTTGCGCCAGGGCTCAAAGGTCCATCCGCCCACACCTGCCCGGATGCGGGGCGAGCTTGCTGGATGTGTTGCAGGCTGGGTCATGGTGGCTCCGTGGATGGCGTGCTTCGTACTTGTCTGTTCTCTCGTCCAGATAGAGCGCTATCTTTGCCGCTGCCCGCAACGGGCCATGTAGGTCGAAATCCCCAATTGCGGGTCTTCTGCGGTGCAGTGGCGCTGCTTCTGCCGGAAGCGTACAGTAGCAGGTGCCGCAGCAAAACGCTGTCCTAAAAGCCGATTTTCTCCCGGAGTCTTTCCATGAACGCCCCCCTGCACCGCGAAATCCCCGCCAGCATCCTCAACGCCGCCCAGGCTCTTTCACAGGTCACCACGCAGTGGGACGGCGACATCGTCAAACAGATCACCGACTACATTTCCATTCCCGCCAAGTCCCCCACTTTCGACAGCGACTGGGCGCAACACGGTTATATCGACACCGTCATGCGCAATGCCGCCGCCTGGGTTGAGGCGCAAAAAGTTGAAGGCCTCACGCTCGAAATCGTGCGCCTCGAGGGCCGCACGCCGGTGCTGTTTTTTGAAATCCCGGCGACGCGCGCCGACTCCACACAAACCGTGCTGATGTACGGCCATCTCGACAAGCAGCCCGAGTTCACCGGCTGGCGCAATGACCTCAGCCCGTGGACGGCCAAGTACGAAGACGGCAAGCTCTATGGCCGCGGCGCCGCCGACGACGGCTACGCCGTCTATGCCAGCATCGCCGCTGTGCAGGCGCTTAAAAGCCAGAACGTGCCGCACCCGCGCATCGTCGGCCTGATCGAGACCTGCGAAGAAAGCGGCTCCTATGACTTGCTGCCTTACGTCGATGCGCTGCGCGAGCGCCTCGGTGACGTCGCCTTGGTGGTGTGCCTGGACTCCGGCGCCGGCAACTACGACCAGCTGTGGCTGACCACCAGCCTGCGCGGCAACGCGTCGGGCGTGCTCAAGGTCGAGGTGCTGACGGAAGGCGTGCACTCCGGCGACGCCAGCGGCCTGGTGCCGTCGAGCTTTCGCATCATGCGCCAGGTGCTGGACCGCCTCGAAGACAGCAAGACCGGTCGCCTGCTGCCGCAGAGCTTCCATTGCGAGATTCCGGCGGATCGCCTGGCCCAGGCGCAGGCCACT
>JAJKJM010000143.1 GCA_021153985.1 Polaromonas sp. | reverse complement strand
TCGGTGATTTTTATCCTGCCTTGGGCCGTGCCTTCCATCCCGACCATTTTGTCGATGCGCTTCATGCTCAACCCCGAGTGGGGCGTCATCAACACCCTGATTTTCAAGTTGACAGGCATCGACGGGCCGAACTGGCTCAATGACCCGACGCTGGCCCTGTCTTTCTCCATGCTGGCGCACATCTGGAAGTCCCTGCCGTTCTGGACGCTGATCCTGCTGGCCGGGCGCATGGCGATACCGGCCGAACAATACGAGGCCGCATCGGTGGACGGCGCCACGATCTGGCAGAAATTCCGCTTCATCACCTGGCCGTCGATGCGCTCGCTGTACCTGACCTCGACCATCCTGTCGATGATCTGGACGCTGGGCGACTTCAACAGCGTCTACCTGCTCACGGGCGGCGGGCCGGCTGACCTCACGCATGTGCTGGCGACACTGGGCATCCGGTATCTCAGGCTGGACCAGGTTGATTTGTCCCTGGCCTCCATCGTCGTGGCTTTACCCCTGGTGCTGCCGCTGGTGTACTTCATGATGAAAAGGTTGTCCAAATGAGCCGCGTCACTTTGCGTACCGTAAGCCGGGAGGCCAGGCTGCTGCTGATCGGCATCCCGGTCCTGCTCTGGACGCTGATCCCGATTTACCACATGGTGCTGTTCGCGATCTCGCCCCGCAACGAAGCCACCACCGGACGGCTCTGGCCCAAGAGCCCGACGCTGAGCAATTTCGAGACGGTGTTCTGGCAGAAGCATTTTTACCTCGACCATTTCTGGGAACAGCTGGGCAACTCGCTGGTGATCGCGATTTCGGTGGGCATGCTGACGTTGGTGGTTTCCACCACCGCGGCCTTTGCCATCAGCCGCCTCAAGGTGCGCGGCGGCCGCACGGTGATGAACATGGCGCTCTTCACCTATTTCATCCCCGCCGCCTTCCTGGCCGTCCCCATGTACAAGACCATGGGCAATTACGGGATGCTCAACCACCAATGGTCGCTGATCCTGGCCATGGTGACCATCGCCTCGCCGTATTGCATCTGGGTGCTCAAGCAGGCCTCCGACAAACTGCCCTACGAACTCGACGAGGCGGCCAAGATGGACGGCGCTACCGCCATGCAGCTGTTTCGGCTGGTGTACCTTCCGCTCATGGTGCCCTCGCTGGTGGCGGTCGGCACCTATGCGCTGCTGCTGGCCTGGAACGAGTACCTCTACGCTTTCCTGCTGCTGTCCCGGGACACCAGCGTGACTTTGGCGGTGGCGCTGGGCAACTTCCTGGCGGCCGACGACTCACCGTGGGAATTGCTGATGGCCACCGGCCTGATTTACGCGCTGCCTCCGGCGGCAATTTATTACGCATTTAAACGCTACATGGTGTCGGGCCTGACGGCCGGCGCCGTGAAAAGTTGACCTCGAGAAAAAAATACCATGGCATCTGTATCGTTTCGCAATATCGAAAAGGCCTTCGGCAAGGTCAAGATCATTCACGGCATCAGCTTCGACATCTCCGACGGCGAGTTCGTCGTGCTGGTGGGCCCGTCGGGTTGCGGCAAGTCGACGTTGCTGCGCATGCTGGCCGGCCTCGAGGAAATCAGCGGCGGTGAAATGTCGATTGACGGCAAAGTCATCAACGAACTGGATTCCAAGGACCGCGACATCGCGATGGTGTTCCAGAGCTACGCGCTGTACCCGCACATGACGGTGCGCGACAACATGGCCTTCAGCCTGAAGCTGCGCAAGGCCGATGCCGAACTCACCAACAAACGCGTCGGCGACGCCGCCCGCATCCTGAACCTGGACCCGCTGCTGGACCGCTTCCCGCGCGAACTCTCGGGCGGGCAGCGCCAGCGCGTGGCCATGGGCCGCGCCATCGTGCGCGACCCCAAGGTTTTCCTGTTTGACGAGCCTTTGTCCAACCTGGATGCCAAGTTGCGCGTGGCGATGCGCGCCGAAATCAAGGCCCTGCACCAGCGCCTGAAGACAACCACGGTCTACGTCACGCACGACCAGATCGAGGCCATGACCATGGCCGATCGCATCGTGGTGATGCACGACGGCATCATCGAGCAGATCGGTACACCCCTTGAGCTGTTTGACCGGCCCGGCAACCTGTTTGTGGCGCAGTTCATCGGCTCGCCGGCCATGAACGTGTTCAAGGGAACGCTGCGGCAGGCCGATGGCCGGGCGTGGGTCGAAGCCCAGGGGCACCAGTGGCCGATCGGCGTGATTTCGCAGGCGAAGGATGGCCAGTCCGTGCACTATGGCGTGCGGCCTGGCGACTTGTCACTGTCCGCGACGGGGCAGGGTATTCCGGCCAAGGTGATTGTGGTGGAGCCCACCGGCGCCGAAACCGAACTGCTGCTCGACGTGGGTGGGGCCAACGTTATCCTGGTGATGCACGGCCGTACATCGGTGCGCCCCGATGAGATCGTCCACCTGGAAATCGCGGCGGGAAAAACCCATGTGTTTGACGATGCCAGCGGCGCGCGGCTGGATTGAGGCATCCCATGGTTCTGGACACCTTCAGGCTCGACGGCCGTCTGGCGCTGGTCACGGGCTCTTCCGGCGGTATTGGTTTTGCGTTGGCGCGCGGGCTGGGGCAGGCGGGGGCCGCTCTTGTACTCAATGGCCGGGACAAGGCACGGCTTGAACAGGCGGCTGGCGTATTGCGCGATGAGGGGCTCACAGTCCACACACGCGGTTTTGATGTCACCGATGCGGCTGCGGTGCAGGCGGCGGTAGACGACATTGAGTCCACCACGGGCGCCATCGACATCCTTGTCAACAACGCCGGTATGCAGCGGCGTATGGCTTTGCAGGATTTTCCGGCGCAGGATTGGCACGAATTGATGCGGACCAACGTCGACAGCGTGTTTTTCACCGGGCAAGCGGTTGCGCGAAAGATGATTGAACGCCGCAAGGGAAAGATCATCAACATCTGCTCGGTGCAGAGCGAACTGGGCCGGCCCAACATTGCTCCCTATATGGCCAGCAAGGGCGCGGTGAAGATGCTCACCAAGGGAATGGCGATTGACTGGGGGCCTTACGGCATACAGGTCAATGGCCTGGGTCCCGGCTACTTCAAGACGGAGCTCACGGAAAAGCTGGTGGCTGACGAGCAGTTCAGCGCCTGGCTCACCGGACGCACGCCCAGCAGGCGTTGGGGCGATGTGGCCGAGCTGGCCGGCGCGGCCGTGTTTCTGGCCAGCGACGCTTCCAGCTTTGTCAATGGCCATGTTTTGTATGTCGATGGCGGGGTGACGGCGACTCTGTGAAGTCGCCGCCGGCTCCCGTGCAACCAGGAGAACATCATGCGTGGACTTGTTTGTCATGCGCCGCTCGATTTGCGCCTTGATGCGCTGGACACCGAACACCTTGGCCCGCGGCAACTGCGGGTGCGGGTGGCTTTCGGCGGCATCTGCGGCTCCGATCTTCATTACTTCCAGCACGGCGGCTTTGGCACCGTGCGCATCAAAGAGCCCATGGTGCTGGGGCATGAGGTATCGGGCGTGGTCGAAGCCGTGGGCAGCGAGGCCGGCGGCATGCGCGTTGGCCAGCGAATTGCGATTTCGCCGTCACGCCCTTGTGGTGTGTGCCGCTTTTGCCAGCAGGGCTTGCACAACCACTGCATGGACATGCGGTTTTACGGCAGTGCGATGAGGTTCCCGCATATCCAGGGCGCTTTTCGCGAAACGCTTGTCATCGACGCTTCCCAGGCGCATCCGGTAGCTGATGATTTGCCATTGTCCGAGGCCGCGCTGGCCGAACCTTTGTCGGTGGGCCTGCATGCGATTTCACGGGCCGGGTCGGTATTCGGAAAACAGGTGTTGGTCACCGGCTGCGGCCCCATAGGCGCCTTGCTGATCGCCGGGCTGCGCCGCGCGGGTGCGGCCCGCATCGTTGCGGCCGACATTGCGGACCTGCCGCTGGCCTGCGCCAAAAAAATGGGGGCGGATCAAACCGTTAATCTGGTCCAGGAGCCCGACGGCCTGGCGGCCTTTGCCACCGGCAAAGGGCAGTTCGATGTGATGTTCGAGGCTTCGGGCAATGAAAAGGCCTTGATCGCCGGCCTGGATGTGGTGGCGCCGCGCGGCGTGATCGTGACAGTGGGTCTGGGTGGCAACGTCACCTTGCCGCTTAACACGCTGGTCGCCAAGGAGCTTGAATTGCGCGGCACCTTCCGCTTTCATCCGGAGTTTGCCGTGGCGGTGGCCTTTTTGAACCAGCGGCTGATAGATGGCCGGCCGGTGATCACCGATATCGTTGCCTTCGACCAGGCTACGCATGCCTTTACACTCGCCGGCGACAAACGCCAATCCATGAAGGTGCAAATTGCCTTTGGCGGCGAAACTTCATGATGCCACTGCTTTTCACATCCTCTTACCGGAGTCCTTTGTGACCGTTTTCTCCAAAGTCATTCTTTACACCGATACCGATGGCCGGGCCAAATTCCGGGAAGAGGCGGTCCCCCTGGGTGAAGGGTCGCCGCAGGCGATGCTGTCGGAGTTGTTCGCTTCGGGCGGCTACCAGTTGCGCCACAGCCCGGTGGGGTTTCGCAGCCAGTTTCATTGCACGCCGAATCCGCAGTGGGTTTTCATTCTCGGCGGCGAAATGGAGATCGGTTTGCAGGGCGGCGTATCCCGCATCTTCAAGCCGGGCCAGCATTTCTATTCGGCCGACGTGCTGCCGGCAGGCGCCACGTTCGATCCGGCCCTGCATGGCCACTGGAGCCGCCAGGCGGGACCTGAACCTTTGATCACGCTGTTTGTACGAGGTTAAAGCGACACCATGGCCACCATGAAGAACGTCCACGGCAATACGGTCGACCATATCGGCGAAGCCATCGTTGCGGGCCGTTATGTCGCCGGTATGTCCATGCCGCCGGAACCTGTTCTTTGCGAGGAGCTGGGTGTGAGCCGTACGGTGGTGCGCGAGGCGGTCAAATCGCTGATCGCCAAGGGACTGGTCACCACCGGGCCCAAGGTGGGCACACGCGTTTTGACCGAGGAACACTGGAACTGGTTTGACCCCGACGTGATTGCCTGGAAGGCCAAGGCCGGCATTACGCCCGAATTTTTACGCGACCTGCTTGAGCTGCGCCGCCTGGTGGAGCCGGCCGCCGTGCGTATGGCGGCCGAGCGGGCTACTCCCGAAGAAATCGCCGAGATCGAAGAGGCTTTTGCCGGCATGAAGCGTGCGGTAGAAGGCGGCGGCGATTACGTGACCTACGACCTGCGCTTTCACCAGGGCCTGTTGCGCTCCGCGCACAACCGCATGCTGATACAGATGACCAAGGCGCTGAGCGCATTGCTGCGCACCAGTTTCGAAATATCGACCAGCCGCAAGGACGGGCCCAAACGCTCGCTGCCGTTACACCGCGCGGTGCTGGATGCGGTGATTGCCCGCAACCCGGCCAAGGCGGAAAAAGCGATCCTGGTGCTGATAGATGGTGCGCGTGAAGATATTGAACTGGTGCTCGGTTCAAGGCGCCGTTTGCCAAAGCTGAACGAACCGGCCAAGCAGTTGAAGGCTGCCTGAACAGGCCCCCCGGCTTAACGCTGCTGCATCTCGCCCGACAGCACCACGTGTTGGCCCTGGCGAACAGCCACCTCTTCAACCAGCGTACGTGCGACGCTATCCGCTGAAACGGACTGGTAGTTGGCAGGAATCACGCGGCTCAGAAGCCGGCTCAGGCCGAGCGCGATTTTTTCACCGGCGCGCGGCGCCTGGCCCAAAGACTCGCGCTCACCCGCCAGGAATGAGGGCCGCACCACCACCAGAGTGGGAAAGCCCAGCAGCGCGAGCGCTTCTTCCGCTTCGCCTTTCACGCGCGTGTAGAAGAGGGCGGAGTGCGAATCAGCGCCCATGGCGCTGACCACAGCCAGCCGCGTGGCGCCGGCAATGCGGCCGGCGCGGGCTACGGCCACTACGGCGTCGAAATCCACGGCCCTGAACGCTGCCTGGCTGCCGGCCGTTTTGATCGTGGTGCCCAATGCGATGAAGACATCATCGACTGGCGGCGCCGTGAAGTCCGCGAAAGAATCGGTCAGGTGCACGGCCAGCCGCGCGTCGCGCTGCACCGGTGCACGGCGGCCCACACAGTGAACCGCCGAATAAGCGTTACCGGCCAGTAAACGAGCCAGGACCGCCCGGCCGACGAGGCCCGTTGCCCCGGCCACCAGCGCCACCCGAGCCGCCGCCACCACCGGAACGGTTGCCGCCCCGGTAGTTGCCGCGATTGCCGCCCGTAGGCTGGCCGGAGGAGGGGAAGCCTGAGGAGGCATGGCTGGCGGGTTGCTGGTTGTCAAAGTCATTGCGTGGCTCCCTTGACTCGTTGCGGGGCGCGCGTGGCTGCTGGTCGTCGCGGTGACGCGGCGCCTGGGCTTGCCGTGGCGGCTGGCCGTTTTGCGAATAACCGGAGTTCTGGCGTGGCTGGCCCGGGTTGGGGGTTCGTGGGCCGCGTCCGCCGCCGCCATTGCCACCACCACCGCCGTTGCCGCCACCGGCAGGGCCGCGTCCGCGCGCGCCGCCATTGCCGCCGCCGTTGCCGCCGCCTGCTCCGCGTGCGGGCTGTGCGCCCTTGGTGTCGCGGATGCGCTGCATCATCTCGGTGCGGGCGGCCTTGGCGGCTGCCTGCATGACGTCGCGGCTTGGCGGTTTGCCCAGGCCGCCCCAGATGGTCTGGCGGCCCATGGCCAGCGGTTCTGCGCGTTCACCGGGTTCGGCTTCAAAGCCGGGCACGCTGATTTTTTCAATGTTCTGCTTGGTAAAGCGCTCGATGTCCTGCATGAAACCTTCTTCATCCAGGCAGACCAGGCTGACAGCTTCGCCGCTGTTGCCGGCGCGGCCGGTGCGGCCGATGCGGTGCACGTAGTCTTCGCTGACATTCGGGATTTCGTAGTTCACGACGTGCGGCAGCTCGTCGATGTCAATGCCGCGGGCGGCGATGTCGGTGGCCACCAGCGCGCGAATCGTGCCGCTCTTGAAGTCGGCCAGCGCCTGCGTACGGGCGGTCTGGCTCTTGTTGCCGTGCAGCGCCATCGCGGGAATGCCGTTTTTGGTCAGGTGCTCGGCCACGTTGTTGGCGCCGAACTTGGTGCGGGTGAACACCAGCACCTGGCTCCAGTTGTGCTCATTGATGATGTGGGTCAGCAATGCTTTTTTCTTGCTGCGGCCCACAGGGTGAATGGTCTGGGTGATGCGCTGCACCGTGGTGTTGCGCGGTGTGACCTGGATGGATTCGGGGTTCTTCAGCAGGCCGTTGGCCAGCTCGCGGATTTCGTCGCTGAAGGTCGCGCTGAACAGCAGCGACTGCTTTTGCTTGGGCACCAGGGCCAGCACTTTCTTGATGTCGTGGATGAAGCCCATGTCGAGCATGCGATCGGCCTCGTCCAGCACCAGGATCTGCACCTGGCTCAGGTCCAGCGTGCCCTGGCTGGCGTGGTCCAGCAGGCGGCCGGGGGTGGCGACCAGGATGTCGACGCCGCGGCGCAGTTTTTCAATCTGGGCGCCCATGCCGACGCCGCCGAACATCACCATGGAGGTGAGGTCGGTGTATTTGCCATAGGTGCGCACGCTTTCCTCGACCTGGGCCGCGAGTTCGCGGGTGGGGGTCATGATCAGGGCGCGTACGGCGTTGACGCCGCGGCGGTTCGTCAGGCGGGCTTCGGTCGAAAGGCGCTGCAGCAAGGGCAGCGTGAAGGCCGCGGTTTTGCCGGTGCCGGTCTGGGCGCCGCCCAGCAGGTCAACACCTTTGAGCACGGCGGGGATCGCCTGGGCCTGGATGGGGGTGGGGGTGTCGTAGCCCTGCTCGAGCACGGCCTTCAGAATGGCCGGGGCCAGGTTCAATTCTTCAAATGTCATGATGTTGCGCCGCTTGGGCGCTTTAGATCGGCCTGTTGGGCGCCCTGTTGGAAGGCGACCCGCCAGTCAAAGGCAGATGGGGTCAGAAAGTGGGCCGAAAACATCGTAAGCAGCCGCTTGTTGCGGTACCCGGATGTGCCCAAATGTTGAAGGCAACTGGAGCCAGCAACGCCTGTATTGTCGCACAGCAACGATAATGGGGCATTCACGCAGAAAAACACGCCCCCACCCAAGGCGTTTGCGCCAAGGCGCAGCGTGTGGTTTCCAGCCCGCAACAAGCCTGCAGGGCAGCCCGTAAACCCGCTTTACGGACGGCCGGCAGCCCGTTTTCTGGCATTGTTTTTCAATTTTTACCAAAGTAATCCTGATGGCTCAGTACGTATTTACTATGAACAAGGTCGGCAAAATCGTGCCGCCCAAGCGTCAAATCCTCAAGGACGTGTCGCTCAGTTTTTTCCCGGGGGCGAAGATTGGCGTGCTGGGCACCAACGGCTCCGGCAAGTCCACCCTGCTCAAAATCATGGCCGGCCTGGACACCGAGATTGAGGGTGAGGCCACTCCCATGCCTAACCTGAATATCGGCTACTTGCCGCAGGAGCCCAAGCTGGACCCGACCCACACGGTGCGCCAAAGCGTCGAGGCCGGCATGGGTGCGGTGTTTGCCGCCAAGGCCCAGCTTGAAGCCGTGTACACAGCCTACGGCGAGCCTGATGCCGACTTTGACGCGCTGGCCGCCGAGCAGGCCCGCCTTGAAGCCATCATCGCCACCGCCGGCACCGATTCGGAACACCAGCTCGAAATCGCCGCCGACGCGCTGCGCCTGCCGCCCTGGGATGCCGTGATTGGCGTCTTGTCAGGCGGCGAAAAACGCCGCGTGGCCTTGTGCAGCTTGCTGCTGTCCAAGCCCGATATGCTGCTGCTCGACGAACCGACCAATCACCTGGACGCCGAATCGGTGGACTGGCTGGAGCAGTTTTTGCAGCGCTACTCAGGCACCGTGGTGGCCATCACCCATGACCGCTACTTCCTCGACAACGCAGCCGAATGGATCCTGGAGCTGGACCGCGGCCGCGGCATCCCCTGGAAGGGCAACTACAGCAGCTGGCTGGACCAGAAGGGCGAACGCCTGGCTCAAGAGCAAAAGGGCGAAGAGGCCCGCGCCAAGGCCCTGAAGAAAGAACTGGAATGGTCGCGCCAGAACCCCAAAGCACGCCAGGCCAAAAGCAAGTCCCGCCTGGCCCGCTTTGAGGAACTGTCCGACTTCGAATACCAGCAGCGCAACGAAACGCAGGAAATCTTCATTCCCGTGGCTGAGCGCCTGGGCAATGAGGTTATCGAGTTCAAGAACGTCAGCAAGTCCTTTGGTGACCGCCTCCTGATCGACAACCTGAGCTTCCAGGTGCCCGCGGGCGCTATCGTCGGCATCATCGGCCCCAACGGCGCCGGTAAATCCACGCTGTTCAAGCTGATCTCCGGCAAGGAGCAGCCCGACAGCGGCGAAGTCGCTATCGGCAAAACCGCGCGCATGGCTTTTGTCGACCAGCACCGCGATGACCTTGCCAATGAAAAAACCGTGTGGGAAGACATCTCAGGCGGGCTGGACATGCTGACCGTCGGCAAGTTCACCATGCCGAGCCGGGCCTATGCCGGCCGTTTCAACTTCAACGGCGCCGACCAGCAAAAACGCGTCGGCATGCTGTCGGGCGGTGAGCGCGGGCGCCTCCATCTGGCCAAGACCCTCATTGCGGGCGGCAACGTGCTGATGCTTGACGAACCCTCCAACGACCTGGACGTGGAAACCCTGCGCGCGCTGGAAGACGCGCTGCTGGAATTCGCCGGCTCGGTGCTGGTGATCAGCCATGACCGCTGGTTCCTGGACCGCATCGCCACGCACATTCTGGCCGCCGAAGGCGACAGCCAGTGGACCTTCTTTAACGGCAACTACCAGGAGTACGAAGCCGACAAGAAGAAGCGTTTGGGTGAAGAGGGTGCGAAACCTAAACGCGTGCGCTTTAAAGCACTTCACTAAGCCCCCACGGTCGCTCACTGCGTGTAGCTTCCTGCCCCCCGAGGGGGCCGCTGCGCCTGCGGTCTGGCAAAGCCAGCCCCGCGGCCCCTGCTTGGTTAAGAGTCTTCGTAGTCCTTGCGTGCAGCTCTCTGGAGATAGTTATGACCGATGACGAAGTCCTCGCCCAAACCCGCCACTGGCTCGAAAAAGCCGTGATCGGGCTCAACCTGTGCCCGTTCGCCAAGGCGGTCTATGTCAAGAACCAGGTGCGCCTGGTGGTGAGCCATGCCAAACATGCGGATGGGTTGCTGGAGGAACTGGACCGTGAGCTGGACCTCCTGGCCGCAACGCCGGCTGAGGAGGTCGACACCACGCTGCTGATTCACCCCACGCTGTTCGACGACTTCCTGGACTTCAATGACTTCCTCGAAATTGCCGAAGGGGTGGTCGATGAGCATGGACTTGAAGGCGTGATCCAGCTGGCGAGTTTTCACCCGCAGTTCCAGTTTGATGGCACCGAACCGGACGACATCGGCAACTACACCAACCGTGCACCGTTTGCCATCCTGCACCTGTTGCGCGAGGACAGCGTGGAGCGTGCCGTCGAAGCGTTCCCTGAGGCTGAGGCCATCTTTGAGCAGAACGTTGCGACGCTCGAAAAGCTCGGCCACACGGGCTGGAAGGCACTGGGCCTGTAGCGGGGATGTGGCGTGTGTGTAGCGCGGAGGGCAGCGTGCTATTTGGGCAAATACTGCTTGAGCACTGCCTGCAGTTGCGCAAAATTAAAAGGCTTGGTCACATAAGCGCTGGCGCCCAGGCGCAAGGCTTCGTCAAGCCGCTCTGACTCTGCGCTGGCGGACAGAAAAACAAGCGGAATCTGCTTGAGGGCCGGTTCGGCCTGCAGTGCCGCCAGGACTTCCAGGCCACTCATCCGGGGCATCATCACGTCGCAGAAGATCAGATCCGGCAGGTGGTCTCTGGCCGCCTGCAGCCCCGTGTCGCCGTCCGGGGCTTCCAGGGCCTCGTGCCCTTCAAGCCGGACGAAGCGCAGCAAGTTGCTTCGTATGTTGGCTTCGTCTTCAATCACCAGAATGCGCGCCATTTTTCTTTCGCATTGGAGGCCCCGGATTTTTTTTGGGCGATATTCCCTGAATCGCCCGGCTGCCGGTTTGCATCCCCGGCCGGGCTGATGGCCCATCTTATAGCGCTACGGTGATTTTCCCAAGATTCCCCGGTATTCAAATTTTCACGATGAAGCGAGTGCCATGGCCTACCTGGCTGGCTACCTCGATGCTGCCGCCATGCAGGTCCACCGAGTTTTTGACGATGGCCAGCCCCAGGCCGGTGCCCTGGATCTCGCCGACGTTGCTGGCGCGGTGGAACCATTCGAAGAGGTGGGGGAGTTCTTCCGCGGGAATGCCAATGCCTTGGTCGGCCACCTCAAAGCCCACCCGGGCGTCGAGCGAAAACACACGAAACAGCACCGTTCCGCCCTGCGGCGAATATTTGATGGCGTTTGACAGCAGGTTGCCGAAGATGTGCCGCAGCAGTTTTTCATCGAAGACCCCCACCGCCGGGCGGGCCTCAAACTCCAGCGTCAGCTCGCACATCGCTTCAGAGTGCTGGATGCGGGCGTCTTCCACCAGGTTCTGGCACAGCGTTTTCAGATTGATCTGCGCTGGCTTGAACTCCAGCATCTGTGCTTCTACCTTGCCCAGCAGCAGCACGCGGTCCAGCATCTGGGTCATGCGCTGCACGCCGGTTTCTATGGTGCCGATCACCTCGGCCTTTTCGGGCTCCGGCAGGCGGTCGCCGTAGTGCTTGAGCAACTCCGCCGATGACAGGATAAAAGCCAGCGGCGTGCGGAATTCGTGCGAGGCCACCGAGATGAAGCGGGACTTCATGTCATTGAGCTCGGTCTGCCGCTGCAGTGTCTGGCGCTGTGTCAGTTCGGCCTGCAGGCGCGCCGTGGCATCCACGACGAAGATCAGCGTCGCCTCGCGCTTGCCCCATTCGATCTGGACGGCGGAAAGCTCCAGCGAACGCACGTCGCCGGCCTGGGTCACTACGCGAAAACTGTACATCGACTCCACCTCGTCGCCGCGCAGCCGGCGTTCGTGGCGCTCTTGCATGGCGGGCAGGTCGTCGGGATGTACCGTTGCCGTGTAATGCTGGGACAGCAGGTATTCCCGCGGGTGGCCCACGATGCGCTCCAGGCTGGGATTGACAAACACCATGCGCCCGTCTTGCACCACCACTACGCCAACGCCGACGTTTTCAATCACCGTGCGGTAGCGCTCTTCCGATTTGCGGAGTTCATCGAGCGCCTGGTAGCGCTCGATGGCGCTGCTGACATGGTTGGCTACGAATGAAAGAATGTCGGCATCCGCAGGGCCGTATTGCACGCCTGGCTCGTAGCCCTGCACCGCCAGCACGCCGCCTATGACGCCCCGGATATGCATCGGGACGCCCAGCCAGGAGCTGAAGGTCATGTCGCCACTGCCCTCAGTGACCTGACCGCCTGTTTCGAGTTCCTTGAGCCGCGCGGCATCGATGATCTGGGGCTTGCCGGTGCTCAGCACGAATTCCGTCAGGCCGCGCCGATAGGGGACGTTGCTGCGCTGCAGCGCGTTGCCATCGCGCTCGTCCACGTAGTAGGGGAAGTCTTTGCGCTGCTTTGGCGCGTCGTAGAGGCACACATAGCAGTTCTTGGCATACAACAATTCGCCCAGCAGGCCGTGCACAGATTGCAGGAAATCGTAGAACGAAAGGTCGGCCGCGGCCCGTTCGGCGATGCGGTAGAAAACCCGCTGCAATGTTTCCGCTTTTTTCTGCTCCCGCGCCTCGGCCTGGAGCTCGCGTGTGCGTTGCTCCAGCCACAGGGTGGCAGACGTCTCCTGCTTTTGTTTTTCAAGCTGCAGGTCCCGGTAGTCAGCCTGCAATGCCTGATGCTGTTGTTGCAGCTGTTTGAGCTGGGCATGCAGGTCGGCGTCGGAAGGCATGAATGGCGCGGCTTTCGTGCTCGGGGTGGAAGGAGCGGCCGCCGCAATGGCGGTCTCCGCGTTTCATTATGCGGCCTGAGCCGGCCCATCCGCAGGCGTAAACCGTGGCGGTTTTCCCTTGGTTCCGCCGGTAAGGGGCTTCCTTACGGTTTCAGGCCGTGTTCAGCCCGTCGACCGTCTGGAACATGGCCTGCCGTGCCTGCGCCACGATCTGGGTACGCCATTCGTCCGTGTCGACATAGAACGCGTTCATCATCTGGCGCTTGATTGCCGCATGCATCTCGGGCGGTGCCTCCGGGTGTTTGTGCAGCCAGTGGTCTGCCCGCAGAGCGGCGATCATGTCCAGGATGGGCACGGTGCCGTATTCCATCGCCATGCCGGTGTATTCAGCCTGCGGGCATTCGTCCGGCACCGAGGCCCATATCAATCCCGTCAGGTGCGCCGAACTCGAAGAGCCGTCGTAGAACGAGGTCACCGGGGTGGCGCCCCCGCCGTCCCACCAGGCGCGTGCACGTGCCAGGGTTTTGGGATCGTTTTCGCTGGCAAAAATGCGCTCGCCTACGCCGCTGGGGCCCAGGCCTGTATGCAGGTCCATCCAGGCGATGCGTTTGGCCCGCTGCCCGAAAGTTCGCAGCACCTGGCGCAAGGCCTGGTTGTTCCAGGTCGGTGCTGTGCCGCCAAAGAACATGCCGTCGGCGTATTCATGTTGCCCTTGCGATACGGCCGCCTGGTAGCGCGCCACGCCGTGGGTGTCTATATAGGCCGCGATAGCGGCTTCGTTTTCAGCTGCGGGAGGCCATTGCGCGGGCAGCAGCAAGTCGTGAATCTCGCGGTAGGCCTCGTTGACGGGCAGGGACTGGCTGGCGAAGTCATGGAAGTTGCGGTTCAAATCCACGTTCTCGTGCGTGGTGCGCCGCGCATAAGAAAACCCGTGGGGGTTGAGCGCGTGAATGTAGAGCACCGCGACGCCGCCCGCCCGGGCCTTGGCACGCCATTCGGCATCCTGCGCGGCATACACCTGCACGCCCGAGCCGCAATAACCTTCCACGCCGTGGCAGGCGCTGGTGACCATGAAGAGTTTCTCGGCGTCGGGCGGGCCGTCCAGCGCCACGTCCATGGCCAGGGTCTCGCCATCCCGGCCCTTGAGCGGGTGTTCGTAAGAGCGCAGAGTCATGCCGGCGGTGTTGGCCGCTTCAAGAAACTTGGCGCGCGCAGTCGCGTAGCTGGCCGAAAAGGCCGCGTGTGTATTCATGCTTTTTTGATAAGGTTGGTCAGGCCTTGGCCTTTGTTCCCAGCCAGCGCGTGGCCAGCTGCACCCAGTAGGTGCCGCCCAGGGGAATCAGGTCGTCGTTGAAGTCGTAGCTGGGGTTGTGCAGCATGCAAGGGCCTTCGCCATGGCCCATCTCGCGGTGCGCGCCGTCCCCGTTCGAGATAAAGCAGTAAGCGCCAGGCTTGGCCTGCAGCATGTAGGCAAAGTCTTCGGCGCCCATGGTGGGCTCCTGTGCCAGCACGTTGTCCGCTCCCACGATGTCTTTCATCACCTGCCGCGCAAATTCGGCTTCGGCGGGGCTGTTGATGGTGGGCGGGTAGTTGCGTGTGAACCCGAACTCGCAGCGCGCTTCAAACGCGGCGCAGGTGTGCTCGGCCACTTCCTTCATGCGCTTTTCAATCATGTCCAGCACCTCGATGCTGAAGGTGCGCACCGTGCCCTGCAGTTCGCAGAAGTCGGGCACCACATTGGTGGCCTCGCCGGCGTTGATCATGGTGACCGAGATGACACCCGCGTCCACGGGCTTCTTGTTGCGGCTGATGATGTTCTGAAAGCCCTGCACCATTTGGCAGGCCACCGGCACCGGGTCAATGCCGGTGTGCGGCATCGCGGCGTGGCCACCCTTGCCGCGTATGGTGATCTTGAATTCATTGCTCGATGCCATCACCGGCCCGGCGCTGACGGCAAAGGTGCCTACAGGCGCGCCCGGCCAGTTGTGCATGCCGAAGACCGCTTCCACGGGAAATTTTTCAAAGAGGCCGTCCTTGATCATTTCGCGCGCGCCGCCGCCGCCTTCTTCTGCCGGCTGGAAGATCAGGTAGACCGTGCCGTCAAAGTCGCGGTTTTTGGCGAGGTGGTGCGCCGCTGCCAATAGCATGGCGGTGTGGCCGTCATGGCCGCAGGCGTGCATCTTGCCGGCGTGCGTGCTGGCATGCGCAAACTTGTTGAACTCCTGCATCGGCAGGGCGTCCATGTCGGCGCGCAGGCCCACGGCACGGCCACAGGCGCCGCCGTCGCGCCCATGGACGATGCCCACGACGCCTGTGGTGCCCATGCCGCGGTGGACGGGAATGCCCCATGCCTCCAGTTTTTTGGCCACCACATCGGCGGTGCGGACTTCCTGGAAACACAGTTCGGGGTGGGCGTGGATGTCGCGTCGCACGGCCGCGATCTCGGCAGTTTCTGCCAGGATGGAGTCAATGATTTTCACGATGTTCTCCGTTAAAAGTTCATGTTAACCAAGCTGGCTCCGCTTTGCAGGCGTCGCCCAAATCCTTGGAGTCCTAGATCCGGCCTTCCTCAACCGCATGGCAGGCCACGCGAACCCCGCCCAGGTGCAGGAACTCCGGCCGTTCGCTTTTGCAGCGCGCATTGGCGTGCGGGCAGCGCGGGTGAAAAGTGCAGCCGCCGGGCGGGTTCAGCGGGTTGGGCACTTCCCCTGAAACCGGCGTGCGCGCCCGGCCCGTATCGTGCATTTTCGGAATCGCATCCAGCAGCATGCGCGTATAAGGGTGGCGCGGTGTATCAAACAGTGTGTGCTTGTCGGCCAGCTCAACCAGCCGCCCCAGGTACATCACACCCACCTGGTCACTCACGTGGCGCACCACCGCCAGGTTGTGCGAGATAAAAAGATAAGTAAGTCCCTGCTTGCGTTGCAGGTCTTTCATGATGTTGAGCACCTGCGCTTGCACGCTCACGTCCAGTGCTGAGGTGGGCTCGTCGCAGACCAGGAATTCGGGCTCGGTAGCCAGTGCACGGGCGATGGAAATGCGCTGGCGCTGCCCGCCAGAAAACTGGTGCGGGTACTTGGGCATGTCCAGTGGCGAGAGGCCGACGGACTTCAGCAACTCGCCCACGCGTTCCTTGAGGGCGGCGCCGTCGCGCAAGATGCCGTGCTCGCGCAGCGGCTCGGCGATGATGTCTTCAACCGTCCAGCGCGGGTTCAGGCTGGCATAGGGATCCTGGAAAATCATCTGGATGCGGCTGCGCAATTGCTGGCCGGCCGGCGTCTTGAACACCGCGTGGGCATCCTGGCCGTCAAAAGTCAGGCCGCCGCGCGTCGGTTCATAAAGGCCCACCAGCAGCCGCGCCACCGTGCTTTTGCCGCAGCCCGATTCGCCCACCAATGCCAGCGTCTTGCCTTTTTCAATCTCGAAGCTCACGCCATCGACGGCCTTGAGCAACTGCCGGGGTTTTCTCTCCAGAACACGGTTGAGCCAGGGCAGCGAGACGTCGAAGGTCTTGGCAAGGTCATGCGCCTGAACCAGGGGCGCCTTCATGCCTGTCGCGTTTGGCGCATCTTCTGATTTCCGAACCTCGCTCATGCGCTCACTCCTGCACGCGCATCATGCAACCAGCAAGCCGCCCGCGTCGCGCCGGCCGGCAGCAGGTCAGGCCTTTCCTGCCGGCAGCGGTCAAAAACCTTGGGGCAGCGCGGGTTGAACGCGCAGCCTTGGGGGACGGCATTCAGGCGCGGCATGGCGCCGTCGATCTGGTAGAGGCGTTCGCGCTCCACCGCGATGTCCGGGATCGCCGCCATCAGGCCCGCGGTATAGGGATGCGACGGATGGTTGATCACCTGGTGCACCGGACCGATCTCGGCGATGCGCCCGGCGTACATCACCGCCACACGGTCACAGGTTTCGGCGATCACGCCCATGTCGTGGGTGATCAGCATGACGGCGGCGCCGCGATCCTTGCAAACGGTTTTGAGCAGCGTGATGATCTGCGCCTGAATCGACACGTCCAGCGCCGTTGTCGGTTCGTCGGCCACGATCAACCTGGGCTCCGCCGCCAGTGCCAGGGCGATCACCACGCGCTGGCGCATCCCGCCTGAGAACTGGTGCGGGTAGTGGTCAATGCGCTGCGCGGCCGCCGGAATGCCGGTGTCATTCAGCAGGTCGATGGCCCGCCTCCTGGCCTCCTGCGCTGTTACGGGCAGGTGGGCCTGGATGGTTTCCACCAGTTGCCGGCCAATGGTGTAGAGCGGATTGAGCGAGGTCAGCGGGTCCTGAAAAATCGCACCGATCTTGCGTCCCCGGATATGGCGCATTCGCGCATAGGGCAGGTTGTCGATGCGCTCGCCCTCCAGCAGGATTTGCCCGCCGGCCACGCGCCCCGGCGGCTCCAGCAGGCCGATGATGGCGGCGCCGGTCAGCGATTTGCCCGCGCCGGATTCACCGACCACGCCCAGGATCTCACCGGGCGCGATGTCAAACGAAATATCGTCCAGCGCGCGCAGCGTGCCGCGCCGGCCCGGGAACTCGACCACCAGGTTTTTGATTTGCAGAAGACTCATGGACAGTTCAGCTCACGAAGTGAGCTATGAGTAAGGTTTTTCCGCCGGGCCGCCCCAAGGAAAAATGCGCCCCCTCGGGGGGCAGCGTAGTACACGTAGTGACAAGCGTGGGGGTCGTACATTTTCCGGCTTACCTTAGACGGGGATTGAGCGCATCGCGCAACCAGTCGCCCAGCAGGTTCACGCTCAGCGCGATCAACACCAGCATCAGGCCCGGAAACACCGTGATCCACCACTCGCCCGAAAAAAGGTAGTCGTTGCCCACGCGGATCAATGTGCCCAGCGAGGGCGAAGTCGGCGGCACACCAACCCCCAGAAAAGACAGCGTGGCTTCGGTGATGATGGCCGTGGCCACCTGGATGGTCGCCAGCACCAGCACCGGCCCCATCACATTGGGCAGCACATGGCGGCGCATGATGCGCAAGGGTGCCACGCCGGTCACACGGGCGGCTTGCACGTACTCTTTGCTGCGTTCCACCATCGTCGAGCCGCGCACCGTGCGCGCATATTGGACCCAGCCCGACTGTCCCATAGAGATAGACAGAATCAGCACCCCCATCGCGAGCAGCTGGCTGGCATCCGGAAACACCGCGCGGCCGACCCCTGCGATCAGCAATGCCACCAGGATGGGCGGGAAAGACGACATCACGTCGCACACGCGCATCAGGGCCGCGTCAATCCAGCCGCCGCGAAACCCCGCCAGCAGGCCCAGCGAAACACCCACCAGCGTAGACAGGATGACCGACGCCACACCGACCACCAGTGAAATGCGGGCGCCATACATCAGCGCCGACAAAATGTCGCGCCCCTGGTCGTCAGTGCCCAGCAGGTATTTGCTGCTGCCTTGCGCGCTCCAGGCCGGTGGCAGGCGCGCGTCGCTCAGTTCCAGCGTGGCCAGGTTGAAAGGGTCGTGCGGCGCCACCCAGCCGGCGAACACCGAGCAAAAAATGCAGACCAGCGCAATCGCAGCCGCCACCATCGCCACCGGTGAAGTGCGAAAGCTGTGGCCGACATCACTGTCCAGCCAGCGCGCAAGAGTTTTTGTCATCAAAAGAAAGCGCAATTCATATAACCAAAAACGAGCCAAGCGAAACCTGTGCCAGCAACCAGCGCGGAACCGGCTTTGCCGGGCCGCTGCTGGTGTCCCCCCGGGGGAGAGGCCGCTACGCGAAGCGAGAAGGCAACAGGGGGGAGGTTACCTTCGGCTTTGCCGGGCCGCAGCTGTTGTCCCCCCGGGGGGAGAGGCCGCTACGCGAAGCGAGAAGGCAACAGGGGGGTTACTTCTTTACGGTCACCCACTTGAAGAACATGAAGTTGTCGGCGAGCTGAACCACATCGACCTTTTTGCTCGTACCCCATGCCAGCGACTGCTGGTGCAGCGGTATCGTGCCGATGTCGGCTCCGTGGATGTCGAAGGCTTCCTTGATAAGGGCGTTGCGTTTGGTCTTGTCGGTTTCCGACTGGATCTTTTTCGTCAGCTCGTCGACCTTGGGGTTGCAGTACGCGCCCAGGTTGAACTGGCCGGCGCCCTTGTCGTCCACGCAAGCAACCAGCGCATTGAGCGCGTTGTGCGCGTCATACGTGGCCGGCGTCCAGCCGAGCATGTAAAAGCTCGTGTCGCGGCGAAGGATTTTGGGGAAGTACGTGCCCTTGGTTTCAGCCTGCAGGTTGATCTTCACGTTGATGCGCGACAGGTTGGCCGCCACGGCCTGGCAAATGCGGCTGTCGTTGACATAGCGGTCGTTGGGGCAGTTCATCGCCACTTCAAAGCCGTTCGGGTAGCCGGCTTCCGCCATGAGCTTTTTGGCGGCTTCCGGGTCGTAGGGCAAGCGCTTGTTCTGCTCCTGCTGAAAGCCGTTAATGCCGGGACCTATCAGCAACGCGGTCGGGCTGGAGGCGCCGCGCATCACGGTTTTCTTGATGCCGTCGATGTCGATGGCCTGGTAGAAGGCCTGCCGCACGCGTTTGTCCTTGAAGGGGTTCTTGCCCTTGATGTTCGAATACAGCAGTTCGTCGCGCTTCTGGTCCATGCCCAGGAAGATGGTGCGCATTTCGGGTCCGACCAGCACGCGTGTGTTGGCGTTGCTGTTGACGCGGTCGATGTCCTGCACCGGCACCGGTTCCATCACATCCACCTCGCCAGACAGCAGGGCGGCCACGCGGGTTGCATCGTTGCCGATGGGTGTGAAGACCACTTCCTGAACGTTGCCGTCGATCTTGCCCCAGTACGAGCCGTTGCGGACAAACGTGGTGCGCACATTGGGCTGGCGTTCGCGTACACGGTAGGGGCCGGTGCCGTTGGCACGGAAGGAGGCGGCGTTTTCAATGCCTTTGCGGCGGTCTACCGGGCGGGTGGCCTGGTTGGTTTCGCACCACTTCTTGCTCATCATGTAGACCAGCGAAATCACATCCGGAAGGATGGGAAAGGGCGTCTTGGTTTCGATCTCGACCACGTGGTCGTTGATCTTGCGCACTTCCTTGAAGTCATTGGTGTAACTCTTCATGTCCGAGCCGTCGGCCTGCGTGCGGTTGAAGCTGAACACCACGTCATCGGCCGTAAAAGGCGTGCCGTCATGGAACAGCACGCCCTTGCGCAATTCGAAGCGCCACACGGTGGGCGAAGTCTGCTTCCACGAAGTGGCCAACCCGGGCGCCAGGCTCAGGTCCTTGTTGCGGATCACCAGGCCCTCATAGGCATTGCCCGTCACGCTCAGTTGCAGCGACTCATTGAGCGAGTGCGGGTCCATCGACAGCGAATCGCCCTGGTTGGCGACGCGCAGGGTTTGCGCGGACGCTACAAAACTTGTAGCGGCTACCGCACACAGGATGGCGGCTGAGAGCAGATTCGACTTGAATTTCATCGGAAACTCCTTATGGAAGTTATGGAAGTTATGAAGGTGGTGAGAGTTGGCAGGGGTAAAACGGAGTGAATCAATGGCCGGCGGCGTTGGTCATGCGCAGCCTGGGGTCGACCGCGAAATAGAGCAGGTCGACGACCAGGTTGATGACCACAAAAATCAGCGCGATCAGGCACAGGTAAGCCGCCATGACCGGGATGTCGGCAAAGGTCACGGCCTGGATGAACAAGAGGCCCATGCCCGGCCACTGAAACACCGTCTCGGTGATGATGGCAAAGGCGATCAACCCGCCCAGTTGCAGGCCGGTGATGGTCATCACCGGCACCAGCGTGTTGCGCAGCGCATGGCCGAAATGGATGACCCGGTTGGGCAGGCCGCGGGCCCGGGCGAACTTGATGTAGTCGGTGCGCAGCACTTCCAGCATTTCGGCGCGCACCAGCCGCATGATCAGTGTGAGCTGGAAAATCGCCAGTGTGATGGCCGGCAGCACGATGTGGTGCCAGCCGTCGGCCTTGAAGAGGCCGGTGCTCCACCAGCCGACCTGCACCGTCTCGCCGCGGCCGAAGCTCGGGAACCAGCCCAGGCCCACGGCAAACACCAGGATCAACAAAATGCCGATCAGGAAGGTCGGCAGCGACACGCCCAGCAAAGAGACTGTCATGAACACCTGGCTCAGGAAGGAGCCGCGGCGCAGCGCCGAATACACCCCCATGGGGATGCCGATGAGCAGCGCCATCAAGGCCGCCACGGCCGCCAGCTCAAGCGTGGCCGGAAAGCGCTCGGCGATGAGACGCGACACTTTCGCGCCCTGCCTGAGAGAGAGGCCGAACTCCCCCTGCACGGCGTTCATCAGGAAATGCCAGAACTGCACAATGAAAGGCCGGTCCAGCCCCAGGTCGGAGCGCAACTGCGTCATTTGCGCAGGCGTCGCGTCTTGTCCCAAGAGGAACACCACCGGGTCACCCACATACTGAAACAGCATGAACGCGATCAAGGCGACCACGGTCATGACGACCGCAGCCTGGATCAGGCGGCGCAAGACAAAAGCAAACATCAGCTAAGAAGTCAAGGAAAAAAGTATCGGACGATGCTAGCAGAGCAATTGCCGTGCCGACACAGGGTTTACTTCAGGATTAAAGAAACTCATGGGCGGGGGTATTTTTTCCCTGATTCGTTCCTCATTCGCTTCTGATTTGTCCTTGATTCCTCTTTGATTCCTCTTTGCTTCGTCTTTGGTTCGTCCCGGGCGCCCCAAGCCGGAGCCTTGCGGCCTTTTTCAGTGCGGAGAGCGGCGGCCGCATGGCCACGCCCCTTCTGCCCATGCCGCATCAAAGCCGCAGCAGTTTTTTGCGCACCAGGTTGATGTTGGCGCGCAGCGCGTAGAGCTCGTCGGTGTACGACAGCGGCACGGTGACCTTCTCGACCCGCCTTTCCAGGCCGTCGAGTTCTTCCAGCAGGTCTTTGTTGGCGCCGCCGTCGCCGCCGCTGCCGTCCACGCGGTTCTCGATGTCGCGCAACTGCCCGTACCAGCGGAAGATGCGCGAGCGTACGCGAAAGGCATACAGCGGCGGAATGATGCGCGACAGCGGCAGCATGATGGCGATGATGATGCCCATCACCAGCCACATGCGCTCGACGAGGTTGGCCACCCAGAAGTTCAGGTAGCGCTGCAGAACGGGGGTGCCGTTCTTGATGGCGCGTTCGGCCTCTTTGGCAATCGGCAGCTCGCTGTTGTCGCGGTTGGGAAATTCCCGCGCGCCCTTGAACCAGCCGGCGCCGCCGTGGATGTCATTGCCGGCCTGGGCCAGCAATTGCTGCAGCGCGGGGTGGGTGCCGGTGCGCGTGATCAGCGAGGTGGTGGGCGCCACCAGTTGCACGTCGTCAGGCGGGATGTTGGCCGCGAGGTCCACCACGCCGCGCGGCAGGCGGGTGGGCGTCAGGAAGGCAAAGCGCCTGGAATAGGCCTCGCTCTGGGCGAAGTTCATCAGCTTCACGCCGGGCGTCTGCAGCAGCATCTGCACCATCAGCGATTCAGGCGCCGACGCAAACACGATGGCGTCCAGTTCGCCGCCCAGAAAGGCGACGGTGGCGGGGGTCTGCTCCAGCCGCGATATCTTCAGCGCTGAAGGGTCAATGTGGTTGCTGTCGAGCAGTTTGCCCATCAGGCTGGGCACGCCGCTGCCCGGCGTGCCGAAGTTGACGCGCAAACCCTGCAGCTGTGTGAGCGCGGTGAGGCTGGCGTCCTCTGTCGATTCGGTCTTGCTTGCGCTGCGGGCGCCGGGGGCTTTGGCTGCCCGGGCGGCCGCTGCCACCTTGCGCGCGGCGTCTTCGCGGTAAAACAGCCACAGCGGTTCGACAAACAGGCTGCCGAGAGACGCCAGGTCTTCCTCGTCCTGGTCGGTGTAGCTGCTGGTGCCGCCCTGCACAAAGCCCACGTCGACCTTGCCTTCGCGCAGCAACTGCAGGTTTTCGGCCGAGCCTTCCGACGGTTTGAGGACGACTTGTATGCCCTCGACCGCCAGTGCCTTGGCATAGCGTTTCCCGAACTCCTCATAAGCACTTTGCGCCGGGCCGGTGGCCAGCGTCACACGCTTGGGCGGGTTTGGGTCCAGCCACCAATAGGCCAGCGCCAGCAAGGCAACGGCCAGCAGAATGAAAGGCCCGGCGGAGACCCACAGATCGCGCAGGGACAGCAGGGTGTAGCGTATGGTTTTTGGCATGCGCTGAACCATAGCACGCGGGGGTTTCAAGCGCTTCCCCAAACCTTTTCTATTGGTAAAAATGGCCCCCAGCCCAATACACACCTAGGCAGGGAGCTATCAAAACAATAGCAAATCCGATCTAGGACGCCTGCAGCCAGGGCAGCACAAAGGCAAACAAGCCACCCACCGCATAGACCGCCAGACTGGCCAGGTAAACCCAGGCCGAGACCTTGCGGGTGCGCAGGCAGGCATCGCGCAGGGCGGGGTCGACCGGGCAGGGGGCAAAGCGGTTGCGCCACTGCACCACGCCGCTGGCTACCAGCATCAGGCCGGCAAACACAAAGACTTCTGCCTTGTATTCGCTCACCCACACCAAACCCGGCACTACCGACACCAGGCTGGACAAGGCCGCACCGGCGCCCAGCGCCACCAGCAAGGCGGGCAGCGCACAGCAGACCAGCGTGCCGGAGCTGGCAAAGAGCGCCAGCCAGGGCGACCATGCTGCCCAAAACCCAGGGCGTTGGCCGTCATCGGGCACACCCCTCACTTCGCCGCCTTCATGGCCGCCTGGATATCGGCGACTGACTGCTGCACCGTCTCCAGCCTGACCACGTCATAGCCTGCGTCGGTGATCTCGGACGTGATGGTCTTGCCGTCCAGCGTCTGGCCTTCTTTGGCCTCGACGGCCACGACCTTTTTCTTCAGGTCTACAAACACCGCTTTGGTTGCAGGCAGCTTGGACAGGCGCTTTTCAATGCCCTGCGCGCAAAAGGCGCAGACCATGCCGTTGACGGTGACCTTGACGCTTTCAGCCGCCCATGCAGAAGAAAAAAGGCCTGTGGCCAGCATGATGCTTATGCCGGTTGCCATGAATTTGAGAGCGAATGGTTTCATGATGAAGTCCTTGAATGGCAGTAGCAGATGAGTTTTTAGAAGATGTACATGAAGTTGAAGCGGCCCTGCTTCATGTTGTTGATGCCGAACTCGACGAAATAGCGGTTGTGGATGAGCCGCAGCATCGGCGTGATTTCGGTTTTCTCTGACAGCCCGCGCATGCGCCGCGCTTCGACAATCAGCCAGGGCTGGGTTTCGTCGTAGTCGACCTCGTAAAACGAAAAGCCGGTGCGCACCGAGGCAAAGTCATGCTTGATGCCCGGCGCGCGGTACAGCCGGACCGAAGCCGAGGCGTAAAAGCGCGTGGTCTCATAGTCGGCCGAGACACCCGGCGCCAGCATGGTCTTGCTGCCGCTAAAGTCGTTGCCGCGCAAATTGCCGGCGCCGCCCACAAACCAGAAGTTGGCCTGCGAATGTTCGCCGTTGATGCGGTGCAGCAGCCGGGTGTAAGTCAGCTCCGCGAACTCGCGCGTCAGCTTTTTGTCGTCCGAGCGCATGTACAGGCCCCCGGCGCCCAGGGCGTCGCGCGGCGTCAGCGCATGGTTGGCCCAGGCCTCGCGCCAGTTGGGACTGAAGTCACCCATCGCCATGGTGCTGTCCTTGAAGCCCATGGGCCCGGCATGTGCCAGCGCTGCCGCGGCCATAAAGACAGGCGCGAGCATCCAACGCAAGCGGTGCTTCATTTGCTTCATTTGGCCGCCTGGATGTGGGTGACGACCAGTTCATCGTCTACCAGTGCGACTGAGAAGATGACCTTGTCGCCCGCCTTCAGCGCCTCCAGCATGGCGGCGTCTTTCACCTTGAAGGGCATGGTCATCGCTGCCATCTTGATGCTTTTGATGGCCGCATGCTTGAGCGTGACCTTGCTGCGGCCAGTGTCTACTTTCACGACCTCCGCCTTGACGACTTCAGGCTTGCCGTCTGCCGGGCTTGCGGCATGCGTGCTTGCAGCCAGGCTCAGCAGGGCAGCCACAAAAACGGTGAGGTGGGGCCGCGCCCCTAAAAATTTCTTCATTTCGATCTCCAGAAGGCGGGCGGCACAGGGGCCGCCCCGATTCAAAGCGCCTGCCGGCAAACGGCAGACGCACCTTGGGCGTGGAGATCAGGAAATAGGTGGTTTGAAGCCCGAAGCGCGCTCGGCGCTGGTGAAAAGCGTGCCGCCGGCCAATGGCTCGGCATGCAGCGTGAAGGCGGCTGGCTGAAGGCCAGGCCAGGTAAAAGACGCGAGAGCCAGGCACAGCTCGCAGGTGTTGCAGCCATTGCAATGGGCGCCGTCTGCCTGGGGTGCTTCTGCCTCGCTCGCCTGCGCGTGCATGGGGCAGTCTTCCGGCATGGCCGATGCCGCAGCGCCGGTTTGTGCATCCGGGGCCGCCTGGGCCAGCATCACCTGCTGCGCGGCCATGTCCACCGCCATGGCATTGCCCACCCAGCCGCGCACGGGCAGCAGGGCAATCATGAGGGCGAGGAGCAGGACGCGCATCAGTAAATGATAAGGCGGCGCGCAGAAAGTTCCATGCTTTCCGTTTGGGAAGGCATGAAACCGGCCAGGCCAGCTACTTTCGGGGCTCGAGGGTCAATACCGTATAGGTCCCATTGACTTTGTCAACCGTAAAGCTGACCTGGTCGCCGGCCTTGACCTTCTCCAGCAGTGCGGGGTCTTTCACCTGGAACACCATGGTCATGCCCGGCATGTCCAGGTTTTTGATTTCGCCGTGCTTGAGCGTGACCTTGCCGGCTTCCTTGTCGACCTTGCGGACTTCGCCTTCGGTGGACGGCAGGGTTGCTTGGGCAAGGGCGAGGGTTGTCGCCGTCGTGGCCAGGAAAGCGGCCAGCGTTGGGTGAATGCGTTTCATGGGAATCCTTTCAGCTTTGGTTGTAGCGTTGGTAAACACGGCTGCTGCCGCCTTGAAGGACAAGCAGCACGTCATACGGGTCCTTGCGCCCGCCATAAATGGGCGCGTCCATGCCCGGCGAGCCGACCATGTGTGCTTCTTGTGCAGCATGAAATCAACGTGCCGCAACAGTGATCTTGCCCACCATGCCCACCATGCCCGCCTGGTAGTGGCCCGCAATCAGGCAGGCAAAGTCGAACTCGCCCGCGCGGTTGAAAGTCCAGACCAGGCCGCCCGACTTGCCGGCGGGCACGTGGGCCATGTAGGGCTCGTCATGCTCCATGCCTGGAAACTTCACCATCATTGCGGCATGCGCGTCGAGTTCCGCTTTGGTGCCAATCACCAGTTCGTGCAAGAGCTTGCCCTGGTTCTGGATCACGAAGCGGACGGTCTCGCCTTGCTTGAAAGAAAGTTTGTCGGGGGTAAAGCGCATGCTGTCCGACATCGAAAGCGTCACGGTGCGCGTGACCGCTTTGGCGTCGCCGGCGATGCCCCAGGGCTTTTGTTCCTTTTTGGCCTCGGCAGGCGGCGTGCCTGGGTGCGCTTCATTTCCATGAGGAAAAGCGGCTGTAGCCCAGATGGATATTGTGCAGGCAGCTATGAATTTGAGAGCAGGTTGAAATGTCATGGGATTCCTTGATGGCTAATAAATGGGTAATAAATGAATGGGGGATGAATCGGGTCAATGGCTGCCATGGCCTGAAGGTTTGCGGATCTGCACCTCGGTGGCGGGTGTAGTCGCGGCGCTGCCGGGCTTCGCACGTGCAGCCTCAGGCAAAGCGCCTTCCCATTCAAAGGCCTGCGTGCCGGGCGGCTGCCCGTACCAGCCCGGGTTGCTGTAGTCGCCGGGTTTCTGGTCCTTGCGCACCTTGAGCATGCTGAACATGCCGCCCATCTCGACGCCGCCGTACGGCCCTGTCCCGGTCATCATGGGCGCGGTGTTGTCAGGGATGGGCATCTGCATCTCGCCCATGTCGGCCATGCCGCGTTCGCCCATCACCATGTAGTCGGGTGCGGATTTCTGGATCTGTTTGATCAGTCCGCGGTGGTCCACACCAATCATGGTGGGCACGTTGTGGCCCATCGCGTTCATGGTGTGGTGGCTCTTGTGGCAATGAAAGGCCCAGTCGCCTTCCTCGTCGGCCAGAAACTCCAGCTGCCGCATCTGGCCCACGGCCACGTCGGCCGTCACCTCGGGCCATCGCGACGCGCGGGGCGTAGGCCCGCCGTCGGTGCCGGTCACGGTGAACTCATGGCCATGCAGGTGGATGGGGTGGTTGGTCATGGTCAGGTTGCCCACGCGAATGCGCACCTTGTCATTTTTACGCACCACCAGCGGGTCTATGCCGGGGAAGATGCGGCTATTCCAGCTCCATAAATTGAAGTCCAGCATGGTCATGATTTTCGGCGTCATGCTGCCGGGCTCGATGTCGTAGGCGTTGAGCAGAAAGACAAAGTCGCGGTCCACTTCTTCAATCAGCGGGTGTTTCTCTTTCGGGTGTGTCACCCAGAAGCCCATCATGCCCATGGCCATCTGCGTCATCTCGTCGGCATGCGGGTGGTACATAAAGGTGCCAGGGCGCCGCGCCACAAATTCATAGACAAAAGTTTTGCCAACCGGAATGGCCGGCTGGGTCAGCCCGGCTACGCCGTCCATGCCGTTGGGCAGGCGCTGGCCGTGCCAGTGGATGGACGTGTGCTCGGGCAGTTTGTTGGTCACGAAGATGCGCACGCGGTCGCCTTCCACCACTTCTATCGTGGGGCCGGGGCTCTGGCCGTTGTAGCCCCACATATTGGCCTTGAAGCCGGGCGTCATTTCGCGCACCACGGGCTCAGCCACCAGGTGAAACTCCTTCACGCCGTTGTTCATGCGCCAGGGCAGGGTCCAGCCGTTGAGCGTGACCACCGGGTTGTAGGGCCGGCCATTGGGCGGGGCCAGCGGCGCCGCGGTGTTGGCATGCGGCATGGTGGCGGGCTCAGGCAGTGCGGCCATCGCCACCTTGCTGACGGACGCTGCCGCCACGGCTGTGAAGCCCGCCGCTGTCGCGCGGTTAAAAAAATGTCGTCGATTCATGAGATGTCCTTGATTCGTTTGTGAGTGCGCAGCTCAGTGCGCGGCGGCGCCGGCGCGTTGCGCTGAGGCGCCAGCGGCAGCGCCTGAAGAGGCTTCAAAAGGCGCGCCGGCCAGCACGGCCTGAAGGTCGGCGTCGGCCATCCAGAAGTCGCGCTGGGCCTCGACGGCGCTGGCGGCTGCCTGCGCCTGCGCACGCGCTTCGGCCAGCACCTCGAAGACGCTGGCCAGCATGCCGTTGTAGCGCAGCAGGGTTTCGTCGTTGACGAAGCGCGACAAAGGCAGGACTTCCTTCTCGTAGTGCTT
>JAJKJM010000142.1 GCA_021153985.1 Polaromonas sp. | reverse complement strand
GCTGAAGACCTGGGTGGTGGCGACGTGCACACACGCCTTTCGGGTGTGGCCGACCACCTGGCGCAGAACGACGCGCATGCGCTGGCGCTGGCCCGCCAGGCCGTTGCCAGCCTCAATAAAACCAAGCGTTTCGACCAGGCCCTGCGCACGCCAGTGCCGCCGCTGTACAACCCCCAAGAGCTGCATGGCGTGATTCCGGTCGATCCGAAAAAGCCATATGACGTGCGCGAGGTGATTGCCCGCATCGTCGATGGCAGCGAGTTTCATGAGTTCAAGGCGCGCTTTGGCCCCACGCTGGTCTGCGGCTTTGCGCACATTGAAGGCATGCCCGTCGGCATCATCGCCAACAACGGTATTTTGTTCAGCGAGTCTGCGCAGAAGGGCGCGCACTTTATTGAGTTGTGCTGCCAGCGCAAGGTGCCGCTGGTGTTTCTGCAAAATATCACCGGCTTCATGATCGGCCGAAAATACGAAGCCGAAGGCATTGCCCGGCACGGCGCCAAGATGGTGACGGCGGTAGCCACGGCCCAGGTGCCCAAGTTCACCGTCATCATCGGCGGCAGCTACGGCGCCGGCAACTACGGCATGTGCGGCCGGGCCTATTCGCCACGCTTCTTGTGGATGTGGCCGAATGCGCGCATCTGCGTGATGGGCGGCGAGCAGGCCGCCGGCGTGCTGGCCACCGTGAAGCGCGACGCGATTGAAGCCAAGGGCGGCACCTGGAGCGCCGAAGAAGAAGCCACTTTCAAGCAGCCGGTGCTGGACCAGTTTGGCCACCAGTCGCATCCGTATTACTCCAGCGCGCGGGGTTGGGATGACGGTGTGATTGACCCGGCGGATACGCGGCGTGTGCTGGCGCTGGGGCTCTCGGCCACGCTCAACCAGCCGATTCCCAATACCAAATTTGGCGTGTTCCGCATGTAATTCCGCGGAATCCAGGAAGCACGCCATGGACAACATCTACATCACCCCCGAGCACGAGTTGCTGCGCGACCAGGTCGCGCGCTTCATCGCACGCGAAGTCGAGCCTTACGCTGCCGCCTGGGAAGAAGAGGGCTGCGTGCCGCGCGAGGTGCTGCGCAAGATGGGCGATGCCGGCCTGCTGGGCCTGATGTATGAATCAGAATTCGGCGGCGGCGAGGCTGACGCGCTGGCCAACCTGGTGTTTGCCGAGGCGCTGTCGCAATCGACCTTTGGCGGTTTCATCATCACGGTGCTGGTGCATACCGACATGGCCAGCCCGCATTTGTTCCACGCGGGCAATGCGGCGCAGAAGGCGAAGTACATGCCTGATGTGATTGCGGGCAAGACGATTACCGCCGTCGGCATCACCGAGCCAGGCGCGGGCTCCGACGTGGCTGGCATGCGCATGACGGCGAAGCAGGAAGGCGATGAATGGGTGCTCAACGGCACCAAGATGTTCATCACCAATGGCGTGCACGCCAACCTCTACTTCGTCGCGGCCAAGACCGGCACGGCGCGGCACCAGGTGTCGATGTTTATTGTGGAGAAGGGCACGCCGGGCTTTACCGTGGGCCGCGCGCTCAAGAAAACCGGCTGGCTCTCATCCGACACGGCCGAACTGGTGTTTGACAACGTGCGCATTCCGGCCGGCAACCTGCTGGGCGAAGAAGGCAAGGGCTTTTATTCGGTGATGAAAAATTTCCAGACCGAGCGCATCGCATTGGCGGCCATGGCAGTAGGCCATTGCACGCAGGCGCTGAAGATGACGCTGGACTATGTGCGCCAGCGCCAGGCCTTTGGCGCCACCCTGTGGGACAAGCAGACCATTCGCCAGCGCATCGCTATGCTGGACGCCAAGACCCGTGCGGCGCGCCAGTTCATGTACCACTGCGCCTGGTCGGTCACGCAGGGCCGAGACATCGTGCAAGAGGTCTCCATGCTCAAGGCGCTGACGGGCGAGCTCGTCAACGAAGTGCTGCAAACCTGCCAGCAGTTCCATGGCGGCATGGGTTTTATCCGCGAGACAGCAATTGAACGCCTGTGGCGCGACGCGCGCGTGTTGGGCATAGGCGGCGGCGCGACGGAAGTCATGCTGGAAGAAGTGGCCAAACGATATTGAGGGGACCGAAGACCATGAACCATTTGCTGATAGACGTGGCTGGGCACGTCGCCACCGTCACGCTGAACCGCCCCGATGTACGCAATGCCTTCAATCAGGAGGTCATCGCCGAGATGACGCAGGCCTTTGTCGAGCTGGGCATGCACGACGACGTGCGATGTGTTGTGCTTGCCGCCAACGGCCCGGCCTTTTGCGCAGGCGCCGACCTGAACTGGATGCGCAGCATGGCCGACTACACCTACGAGCAGAACCTGGAGGACGCGGGCCGCCTTGCGACCATGCTTCAGGCCGTTTATGAATGCCCCAAGCCTGTCATTGCCCGCATACAGGGCGATGTGTATGCAGGGGGCACCGGCCTGGTGGCGGCTTGCGACGTGGCGGTGTCGGTGGACACGGCCGGCTACTGTCTCAGCGAAGTGAAGCTGGGCCTGATCCCCGCCACCATCAGCCCTTATGTGATCCGCGCGATGGGCGCACGGGCTGCGCATCGCTACTTCCTCACGGCCGAGCGTTTTGATGCGGCCGAGGCGCTGCGCATCGGGTTCATTCATGAAGTGGTGACAGCCGACGCGCTGGATGCCAAGGTGGCGGAGCTGGTGAAAGCCCTGGTCAGCGCGGGCCCGGAAGCGGTGAAGCTGTGCAAGAAACTGGTGCAGGACGTGGCCGGGCAGGCCATCACGCCAGAACTCACGCAGATGACGGTTCAGGGCATCGCTGACGTGCGCGTGAGCCCTGAGGGCCGCGAGGGCGTTCAATCGTTTTTACAGAAACGCAAACCCAACTGGTTGCCAACCAAGCCTGCATGACGCCATGAACACCCTGGACACCGCACAACTGATCGCCCTGGCTGGCGCGCTGGGCTGGGCCAGTGGCGTACGCCTGTACCTCGTCGTTCTGCTCACCGGCGTGGCGGGTTTTATGGGCTGGGTTGATTTGCCGGCAGGCTTGCAGTTGCTGTCTAACCCGGTGGTGCTGGGTGTCAGCGGTTTTATGGTGTTCATTGAATTTTTTGCCGACAAGATCCCGGGCCTCGATTCGTTGTGGGACGTGGTGCATGGCGTGATCCGAATCCCGGCGGGCGCTGCCTTGGCCGCTGCGGTGTTTGGCGCCGACAACGGCCTGGGCGCGCTGGTGGCTGCCTTGCTGGGCGGCACGCTGGCAGCCACCAGCTTTGCGGCCAAAGCCACGAGCCGCGCGGCCATCAATACCTCGCCCGAGCCTTTCAGCAATATCGGTGCGTCGCTGGTCGAAGACTCGATGGTGCCGGCCGGCCTGTGGCTGGCGATTGCGCACCCGCTGGTCTTTGTTGTGGTGCTGGCCTTGGTGCTGGCGCTCAGCGTCTGGCTGATACGTGTTTGCTGGCGCTTCCTGCGTCAGCTGTTTATCCGCGTGGCCCGCATTTTCAGCGGCAGGCCTGACCCCGGCACCACTTCTGCATTTACCTTGAAGTCTCCCTTTTCAAAGAACGACCATGTTTAAAAAAATCCTGATTGCAAACCGTGGAGAGATAGCCTGCCGCGTTGCAGCGACTGCGCGCCGCATGGCTATTCAAACCGTTGCGGTGTATTCCGATGCTGACGCAGGCGCCAAGCATGTCGGCTTTTGCGATGAGGCCATCCACATCGGCGGCAGCGCACCGAAAGACAGCTATCTGCGTTGGGAGCGCATCATCGAAGCCGCCAAGGCCACGGGCGCTGAAGCGATTCACCCTGGCTACGGCTTCCTCAGTGAGAACGAAGAGTTCGCCCAAGCCTGCGCCGACGCTGGCTTGGTGTTCATCGGCCCGCCGGCTTCCGCCATCAAGGCCATGGGCCTGAAGGCCGAGTCCAAACAGCTGATGGAAAAAGCCGGCGTGCCGCTGGTGCCCGGCTACCACGGCAGCGACCAGGACCCGGCCCTGCTCAAACGTGAGGCGGACCGCATCGGTTACCCGGTGCTCATCAAGGCCAGCGCGGGCGGCGGTGGCAAGGGTATGCGGGCGGTTGAGAAGACGGAGGACTTTGAAGCCGCGCTGGCATCATGCAAGCGCGAAGCCATCAACAGCTTCGGCGACGATGCGGTGCTGGTCGAAAAGTATGCGCAGCGCCCGCGCCATATCGAGATCCAGGTCTTTGGCGACACGCACGGCAATTACGTTTACCTGTTTGAACGCGACTGCTCGGTGCAGCGCCGCCACCAGAAAGTGCTTGAAGAGGCGCCTGCCCCTGGCATGACGGAAGCCATGCGCAAGCAGATGGGCGAGGCAGCCGTAGCCGCTGCCCGTGCCGTGAACTACGTAGGCGCCGGTACGGTCGAGTTCATCGTTGAGCAGCGTGCAGATGGCTCAATGAACTTCTTCTTTATGGAGATGAACACCCGCCTGCAGGTGGAACACCCGGTGACGGAGGCGATCACGGGCCTGGACCTGGTCGAGTGGCAACTGCGCGTGGCCTCTGGCGAAAAGCTGCCGCTGGCACAAGACCAGCTGCGCATCACCGGCCATGCTATTGAAGCGCGCATTTGCGCCGAGACACCCGACAACAACTTCCTGCCTGCCACCGGCACGTTAAACGTTTACAAGAAGCCGCCGCACACGGCATTTGAGCGTGGCCAGGTGCGTGTGGACGACGGCGTGCGGGAGGGTGATGCGATCTCGCCGTATTACGACTCCATGGTGGCCAAGCTCATCGTGCATGGCGCCACGCGTGAAGAGGCGCTGGCCCGGCTCGATGATGCGCTCGCACAGACCCGCATCGTGGGTCTGAGCACCAACGTGCAGTTCTTGCGCTATGTGGTGCGCAGCCCGTCGTTTGCCATGGCCAACCTCGACACCGCGCTGATCCAGCGCGAAGAAGCTGTGCTCTTCAAACAGGAGCCGGTGGGGCTGCCCATGGCAGCTGCCGCGGCAGTGGCCAAGGCCTTACTGGATGAGCGTGCGGCAGAAGGCGCCGATCCCTTCAGCCGCCGTGACGGCTGGCGCTCGCATGGCGTGATGCAGCGGCGCTTCGCATTTGAATTTCATGGCGCGCCTGCCACGGCCGTGCTGACCTATGGGCATGACGGCGCCCTGCACCTGGCAATGGTGGACGGGGAAGTTCAGGTAGAGGGACCGCTGGTGTTCACTGAAACGGCGCAAGGCATTGACGTGCAGTTTGCGGCCCAGCGGATGACGGCAGCCGTGTATGCGCAGGGTGAAATGGACCACGTGTTCACCGCCAGGGGCGCAACGCAAATCCTCTCCATCGACCTGCTGGCCCATGCGGGCGAGGCACATGCCGAGGGTGGCCGCCTCACGGCGCCCATGCCCGGGAAGGTGGTGTCTTTTGCCGTCAAGGCCGGCGACAAGGTCAGCAAAGGCCAGCCACTGGCAGTGATGGAAGCCATGAAGATGGAGCACACCATTGCGGCGCCGGCCGACGGTGTGGTGCAGGAATTGCTCTACGCGCCGGGCGACCAGGTGAGCGAGGGCGCGGAATTGTTGAAAATAGCCGTTTGATCTTTACTTTGCTTTGATTCAAACGGGACTTCTTCATGCGCATCAGTTTTTGCTGCTCCGACACCAAACCCCAGCCCTGGGTAGACGGCCTGAAGGCCGCGTTCCTCGACGCAGAGGTGAGCCTTTGGTCCGCCGGCGATGAGCCTGCCGACTACGCGGTGGTCTGGATGCCGCCCCAGCAGTTTTTTGACGAGCAGCCCCACGTCAAGGGTATCTTCAACATCGGCGCCGGCGTCGATGCGCTGATGAAGCTGCGCCTCCCGGCCGGTGTGCCGGTGGTGCGGCTGGATGATGCCGGCATGTCGGCGCAAATGGCCGAGTTTGTGTGCCATGCGGTGATTCGTCATTTTCGCGAGCTTGACAACTATGAGGCTGACATCGCGGAAGGTAAGTGGTCGTACCGCAAGCCGCGGCTGCGCACCGACTACCCCATTGGCGTAATGGGCCTGGGTGTGCTGGGTGAGCGCGTGAGCCGTGCGCTGGCGCAGTTTGACTTTCCGGTCAATGGCTGGAGCCGCTCGCCCAAGTCCATTGAAGGTGTCCAGTGCTTTTCAGGCCACGCGGGCGGGCAGGGCTTTCAGGATTTTCTGGCAGCCAGCCGCATCCTGGTGTGCCTGTTGCCATTGACGCCCGACACGCAGGGCATCATGAACCTGGACACCCTGTCGCGCCTGCAGCCTGGCGGCTATGTCATCAATGTGGCGCGCGGTGCCCACCTGGTTGATGGCGACCTGATCACGCTGATCGATAACGGGCATCTCGCGGGCGCGGCGCTGGACGTGTTTCGCACCGAGCCCTTGCCGGCGGACCACCCCTTCTGGAAGCATCCCAAGATCACCATCACGCCGCACACCTCGGCCCGCACGCTGCGCGAGGAGAGCATTGCCCAGATCGCGAAGAAAATACGCAGCCTGGCGGCGGGTGCGCCCATAAGCACCTTGGCCGGCGTGGTTGACCCGAAAAAGGGATACTGACCGACTATTTGCCGCCTCTGCTTCAGTCAATGAAGGCGGCGCGCAGGACCATCATGAAACTACCTACCAAAGTCAAACTTGTCGATGTCGGCCCTCGCGACGGGCTGCAGAATGAAAAAGCCCAGGTGCCGGCCGCGGTGAAGATCGAGCTGGTGCACCGCCTGCAGGACGCGGGCCTGACAGAAATCGAAGTGACCAGCTATGTGTCGCCTAAATGGGTGCCGCAGATGGCCGACAACGCCGAGGTGATGGCGGGTATCCAACGCAAACCCGGTGTGCGCTACTCGGTGCTGACGCCCAACATGAAGGGCTTCGAGGCCGCCATTGCGCCGCCGCGCGAACTGTGGCCTGACGAGATCGTGGTGTTTGGCGCAGCCAGCGAGGCCTTCAGCCAGAAGAACATCAATTGCTCCATCGCCGAAAGCATTGAGCGATTTCGTCCGGTGGTGGAAGCGGCGCGTGAGAAAGGCATTTTTGTGCGGGGCGCGATGTCGTGCACCGTGGGCTGCCCGTATGAAGGCGAGATCGCCCCCGAGCGTGTTGATATGCTCGCCGGCCTGATGAAGGGCATCGGTGTGCAGCATGTGGGCGTGGCCGACACCATTGGCGTGGGCACGCCGCTTAAGGTGCAGCGCGCCCTGGACGCGACGCTCAGGCACTTCGACATCAATGATATTTCGGGCCACTTCCACGACACCTACGGCCAGGCGCTGGGCAACACTCTGGCTTCGCTACAGATGGGTGTCTGGCAGTTTGACACTTCATCGGCCGGCCTGGGCGGTTGCCCCTTTGCCAAAGGTGCCACTGGCAATGTCGCCACCGAAGACGTGGTCTATATGTTGCACGGCATGGGGATTGAAACCGGCATCGACCTGGACAAGCTGATTGATGCAGGAAAATTCATCAGCGACTTCCTGGGGCGCAAACCGAATTCCCGCGCCGCGACGGCGTTACTGAATAAGCGACAGAACTAATGAGCAATGACATAAAACCCAGCCGGGGCCGCGGAACCGGCTTTGCCGGGCCGCAGGCGCAGCGCCCCCTCGGGGGGCAGAGAGTTACACGCGGTGAGCGAACGTGGGGGCTGGTGTATGTGTGGTGCTGAATTGAAGACGCTGCCTGAAGGCGTGCAGCGAGTGGTGGCGGTGTTGCAAGAGAGCGGACATCCCCACATGCCCGTCATGCTCGACGACGCGGCTCGTACCGCGCAGCAAGCGGCTGATGCACTGGGTGTGCGACTGGGCCAGATCGCCAAGAGCATCATCTTTCGCCGCAAGTCGGACGACGCGGCCGTCATGGTGGTCACGTCGGGTGACAGGCGGGTGGATGAACGCAAGGTCGAAGCGCTGGTGTGCTCCGACGGCAAACGTGTGGGCCGGGCCGATGCCGAGTTCGTGAAAGCCAGGACGGGCTTCTCGATCGGCGGTGTGTCCCCGCTGGCGCACGCGACCGAGGTCATCGTGCTGATGGACCTGAGCCTGATGCGCTTTGAGGAAATCTGGGCTGCCGCCGGGCATCCGCATGCGGTGTTCAAGCTGATGCCGCAAGAGCTTGAGCTGCTGACCAGCGCGCCGGTGGTCGATGTGGCCGTAGACCTGGATGAAGAAAAAATGGCGCTCGAGCAGGCGATTGACCTGGTGACCGAACGCGGCCGCACGGTGGAAGCTGCCGGTGATGTTGTGCCGTCGCCCTGCATTTCGGTGTGCCGCATCAATGCCGGCTCGGGCATGTGCGAAGGATGCTTCCGCACCCTGGGCGAGATTTCCGCCTGGGCTCGCTCAAGCCCCGACATGCAGCGTGAGCTTTGGCGCACCATCGGCCAGCGCATGGCGGCCGTGCGGGTCTGAAATTCAAGGAAGAGAGAACCCATGAAACACATCACGTTCTACTTCGACTTCATTTCGCCCTACGCTTACCTCGCGTTTGAGCACCTGCCCGAAGCGCTCAAGGGCCTGAGCTATAGCGTCAGTTACCGGCCTGTGCTTTTCGCCGCCATGCTCAAGCACCACGGCCAGCTTGGGCCGGCAGAGATCGCGCCCAAGCGCGACTGGACCTACCGGCAAGCGCTGTGGCATGCGCACAGCAAGGGCATCGCCATGAAGATGCCGGCGAGCCATCCCTTCAACCCTTTGCCTTTGTTACGCCTGGCCAGCTCTTGCGGCACACCGGTTGACCCGGCCAGCATCAACCGCTATGCCTGC
>JAJKJM010000141.1 GCA_021153985.1 Polaromonas sp. | reverse complement strand
TCCCCCAGCGGGGGAGGGAGTAATACCATGATTGACCAATACATCCAGGACCACCAGCTCAACGCCATGCGCCTGGCGGGCCGCAAGGTCGGCGCCGACCGCAGCGGCGACCGGGTCATTGAAGTCTTCAACCCGTTCACTGAAAAGCGCATCGGCACCGTACCCAAGGCCACGCTGGAGGAGGTGCGCGACACCTTCGCCAAAGCGCACACCTACAACCCCCAGCTCACCCGCTATGAACGCGCCGCCATTCTCAATCGCGCGGCCGCCATCATCCAGTCGCGGCTGGGGCAAGTTGCCAACCTCATCACCGCCGAGGCCGGCCTGTGCCTGAAGGACGCGATTTACGAAGCCGGGCGCGTCAGCGACGTGCTGCTCTTCGGCGCAACCGAAGTACTCAAGGACGACGGCCAGATTTTCAGCTGCGACCTGACACCCCACGGCAAGAAGCGCCGCGTCTACACGCATCGCTCGCCGCTGCTGGGCGTCATCACCGCCATCACGCCCTTTAACCATCCGATGAACCAGGTGGCGCACAAGGTCGTGCCCAGCATCGCAACCAACAACCGCATGGTGCTCAAGCCGTCTGAGAAAGTGCCGTTCTCGGCCATCCTGTTTGCCGACATCCTGTACGAGGCGGGCCTGCCGCCTGAGATGCTCAGCGTGGTGACGGGTGACCCTCGTGAGATTGCCGACGAGCTGATCACCAACCCATTGGTGGACCTGGTGACATTTACCGGCGGTGTGGCCATCGGCAAATACATTGCGTCCAAAGCCGGCTACCGCCGCGTGGTGCTGGAGCTGGGCGGCAACGATCCCATCATCGTGATGGAAGATGCGGACATTGACGAGGCCTCTACGCTGGCCGTGCAGGGCTCATACAAAAACTCCGGCCAGCGCTGCACCGCCATCAAGCGGCTCATGGTGCATGAGGCCGTGGCAGGTGAGTTTGTCGAGCGGGTGCTGGCAAAAACCCTGGCCTGGAAATACGGCGACCCCAGCGACAAGGCGAACGACATGGGCACCGTGATCGACGAGCCGGCCGCCATGCTGTTTGAGTCGCGCGTGAACGAGGCGGTAGCCCAAGGCGCCAAGCTGCTGGCCGGCAACAAGCGCCGCGGCGCGTTGTACTCGCCTACCTTGCTGGACCATGTGTCGCCGCAGATGACGGTCGCGCGCGAAGAGACTTTCGGCCCGGTGTCGCCGGTGATCCGCTTCAAAAGCATCGAGGAGGCCATCCAGATTTCCAATGGCACTGCTTACGGGCTTTCAAGCGCAGTGTGCACCAACCGCATGGACTACATCAACCGTTTTGTGAGCGAGCTGCACGTCGGCACGGTCAATGTGCGCGAAGTGCCCGGCTACCGCCTCGAGCTCACGCCCTTCGGCGGCATCAAGGACTCGGGCCTGGGCTACAAAGAAGGCGTGCAGGAAGCGATCAAAAGTTTTACCAACCTCAAAACTTACTCAATGCCATGGCTCTGAATTTTGCGGATATCGAGCGTCTCTTTGAGGAGCGCGGCGGCGAGCAGTACAGCGGTGAGCCCGTCACCCAGCTGCAGCACGCGCTGCAGACTGCAGCGCTGGGCGAAGCTGAAGGCGCGAGTGACGCGCTGGTCACCGCCGCCTTGCTGCATGACCTCGGTCACCTGCTGCATGACCTGGGCGAGACGCCCTCGCTGCGGGGTGTGGACGATGTGCATCAGTACCGCGCCCTGCCCTTCCTGCGCGGCCTGTTCCCCGACGAAGTGCTGGACGCCATCAAGTTGCATGTCGATGCCAAGCGCTATCTTTGCGCGGCCCGGCGAGGCTACCACTCGAGCCTCTCGGCCGATTCCAAACGCAGCCTGCTGCTGCAGGGCGGCATCTTCTCGGCCGAAGAAGCCGCGCGGTTCATCGCCCAGCCCGGCGCCACAGACGCGGTGAAGCTGCGGCTGTGGGACGACCTGGCCAAAGACGAGAACAAGGTCACGCCGCCGCTGTCGCATTTCCTGGCGCGTGCGCGCCGCTGCGCCCTCCCTGCCGCAAGGCCTGCGCTTGCCGCCTGAAATATTGGCCCTGACCTGGCCGGTGCTGTGCGCCGTGTTGTTCGGCGCGCTGCTGCACGCCAGCTGGAACGCGCTGGTCAAGTCCAGCACCGACAAGTCGCTGGACATGGCGGTCATTCACCTCATCGGCTCGATGCTGGCCCTGCCGCTTGTGCTGCTGGTGGGTTTGCCGCGTGTGGAGGCCTGGCCGTTTATCGGCGCCTCGGTGCTGATCCACATCGGCTACTACATCGCCACCACACAGGCCTACAAACACGGTGATCTGGGCCTGACCTACCCGCTGATGCGCGGCGTGGCACCGCTGCTGGTGGCGCTGTCGGCCACCTTCACACTGGGCGAAACTTTGACGCCGCTGGCCTGGGCCGGCATCCTGGGAATTTGCAGCGGTGTGCTGGTGCTGGGCCTGAGCCGCCATGCGCTGCATGCGCGCAAGGCCGTCGGTTTTGCCTTGGCCAATGCGGTCATCATCGCGGTCTACACCGTGGTGGATGCGCTGGGTGTCCGGGCCTCGGGCAATGCGCTGCAATATGTCGCCACCCTGTTTTTGCTTGACGGCTGGCCGTTCGGCCTGTTGATGATGGCCAGGCGTGGCCGTGCCATGGCGGACTACGCCAAACACCGCTGGCCCGTGGCCACGGGTGGCGCGTTGGCTTCGCTGGGCTCTTACGGCATTGCGCTGTGGGCCATGACACGCGCACCCGTGGCTACCGTAGCGGCGCTGCGCGAAACCTCGGTGCTGTTTGCGGTGCTGATCGGTTGCTGGCTGCTGAAAGAAGTTTTTACTGTGCGCCGCTTTGTAGGCACGTGCGCCATCGTTGGTGGCGTGATGGCGATAAGGTTAGCCTAGCTCTGCACTTGTTCCCTTTGATGTGAGGCCTGAACGATGACCACCACGACACTTCCCAGCCATGCAGAGATCGTCATCGTGGGCGGTGGCATCGCCGGTTGCTCCGTGGCCTACCACCTGGCCAAAATGGGCAAGACCGACGTGCTGCTGCTCGAGCAAGGCAAGCTCACCAGCGGCACCACCTGGCATGCGGCTGGCCTGGTCGGCCAGATGCGGCCCAACCGCAATATGACGCAGATGAGCAAATACGGCATTGAGCTGTACGCCTCACTGGAGGCCGAGACGGGCCTGGCCACCGGCTGGAAGCAATGCGGCAGCGTGAACGTGGCGCGCACCCCCGAACGCATGAAGGTGCTGAAAAAGCAGGTGGCCATGGCCAACAGTTTTGGCGTGGAATGCCATGAGATTTCGCCACAGGAGGCTGGCGACAAATACCCCATCATGCGCACCGACGATTTGCAGGGCGCGATCTGGCTGCCGGGCGACGGCAAGGCCAACCCGGCGGATTTGTGCATGTCGCTGGCCAAGGGCGCGCGCAACCGCGGCGTGAAGATGGCCGAAGGCATTGAGGTGACCGGCGTCATCATTGAACATGGCAAGGCGGTCGGCGTGAAGACTGTGCAGGGCGACGTACGCTGCGAAGTCCTCGTCAACTGCGCCGGCCAGTGGGCGCGGCAGTTCGGCAAGCTGGCGGGTGTGAATGTGCCGCTGTATTCGGCCGAGCATTTCTACATCGTCACTGGCAAGATCCCGGGGGTGCACCCCATGCTGCCGGTCATGCGCGACCCGGACGGCTACATCTACTACAAGGAAGAAGTCGGCGGGCTGGTGATGGGCGGCTTTGAGCCGCAGGCCAAGCCCTGGAAGATGGACCCGATTCCGTCGACCTTCCAGTTTGAGTTGCTGGACGAAGACTGGGACCAGTTTGAGCCGCTGATGACGGCGGCGATGCACCGCACGCCGTGCCTGGAGACGGCCGAAGTCAAGATGCTGCTCAACGGGCCTGAGAGCTTTACGCCTGACGGTAATTTCATCCTGGGTGAGGCGCCGGAGCTGCGCAACTACTTTGTCTGCGCCGGCTTTAACTCGGCCGGCATTGCCAATAGCGGCGGCGCGGGTCGGCTGATGGCCGAATGGATTGTGGGCGGCGAGCCGAGCACCGATCTGTGGGATGTGGACATTCGCCGCTTCGGCAGCTTCACCGGCAACCGGAAGGCGCTGGCTGAGCGTACCGGCGAGACACTGGGCCTGCACTACGCGATGCGCTGGCCGCGGCAAGAGCTGGAGACGGCGCGGCCGCTGCGGACTTCGCCGCTGTATGACATCCTGGCTGCGAAGGGTGCGGAGTTTGGGAGCAAGAATGGGTGGGAGCGGGCTAGCTATTTCAGGCCGCCGTCACCCCCACCCCAACCCTCTCCCGCAGGCGGGAGAGGGAGTGAATACCCGGAACCTGGACTGGGCAACTTGAATGACCCCCTCTCCCGCTTGCGGGAGAGGGCGGGGGTGAGGGCTCCCCGTCCCGCCTACACGCTAGGCAAACCCGGCTGGCTGCCTTGGATGATTGAAGAGCAGCGTGCCACCCGCGAAACCGTAGCCCTCTACGACCAGACCTCCTTCTCCAAATACCTCCTGCAGGGCCGCGATGCGCTGGCCGTGCTGCAGCGCCTGTGCGCCAACGAGATGGACGTGCCCGTCGGCAAGATGGTTTACACCGCCATGCTGAATGAACGCGGCGGTTTTGAAAGCGACCTGACGGCGATGCGGCAAGCGTCGGACAAATTCCTCATCATCACCGGCTCGGCGCAAACCGTGCGCGACTTCGACTGGATCACGCGGCATATCGGCGACGCGGAGCATGCGGTGCTGACCGATGTGTCGGCGATGTACTCGGTGCTGTCGGTGATGGGGCCCAAGGCGCGGGAGCTGCTGGCGTTGGTCAGCCCGGATGACCTGTCGCCCGAGGCGCTGAAGTTTTCGTGGACGAAAGAAATCGACGTCGGCTTTGCCCGCGTGCGTGCCGCCCGCATGAGCTACGTCGGCGGGCCGGGCTTTGAGCTCTACACACCGATTGAAATGGCGCGCCATGTTTATCTCGCGCTGATGGAGGCCGGCCAGGCGCTGGGCATTCGCGATGCGGGCTACTACGCGCTGGATGCGCTGCGCATTGAGCAAGGACGCCGGGCCTGGGGCGCAGAACTCGGTCCGGACGAAACGCCGTGGGAGGCCGGGCTGGCCTTCAGTGTCAAGCTCGACAAGCCGGCCGACTTTATTGGCAAAGCCGCGCTGCTCAATTCACAAGGGCTGGCGCTGCGCAAGAAACTGGTCACGCTGGTATTCGATACGCCGGATGCGTTCGCCTGGGGCGGCGAAGCGGTCCTGCTGGATGGGCAAACGGTGGGTGAAATCTCGTCAGTCGGCTGGAGCCCGCTGGCCGGCGCCTGTGTGGCGCTGGGCTATGTGCGTGGCAACCGCGCCAACCAGCCGCATACCGGAACGCCGGCGCAGATCGAGCTGTGGGGTGAGCGCGTGGGCGTGAAGCTTTACGACAAGTGGCCGCCCGCCAAAACCTGATTTGCTACTGTTTCGATAGCGTGTAGCCAAGACGCTGTATGGGCTAGAGGCCTTTTTTCTTAAGAAATCAGGCGTGGATGCACAGACGCGGCCGGGCAGCTATTGACCGTCAGGAATCCATGCCGACAAAGCGCACGGTAACGCGCGTGCCCGGCGTCTGCGGATGCCCTGCCAGCGCGGCATCTTCAATCGTGATGGTCGCGCCATGCTGCTTGGCGATTTCCAGCACGATGGCCAGGCCCAGGCCGGAGCCGTCGACGTTGGTGCCCAGCGTGCGGTAGAAGGGCTGGAACACCAGCTCGCGCTCCGACTCCAGAATGCCTGGCCCCGAGTCTTCGACCAGCAGCACCAGCACGCCGCTGAAGCGGTCTGTCATCAGCCGCAAGGTGACCTGGCCTTTTTCAGGCGTGTAGTTGATGGCGTTGTCCAGCAGGTTGCGCACCAGCTCCTTGAGCAGGGTGGCGTTGCCTTCGAGCTGGGTCGCCTGTTCGCCGGCATTGGGCCCGTCATAGCCCAGGTCAATCTGTTTTTCGAGCGCGCGCGGCACGGAGTCGGCCATCACCTCCGAGACCACATGCACCAGGTCGATGTGCTGCTTGGCCAGGCTGCGGCCGGTGGTTTCGGCGCGTGCCAGCGCCAGCAGCTGGTTGACGGTGTGCGTGGCGCGAATGCTGGCGCGGCCGATGTGCTTGAGCGACTTCTTGAGTTCGTCGGCGTCGGTCTCGCGTTGCGCCAGGTCGGCCTGCATGCGCAGGCCCGCCAGCGGCGTCTTGAGCTGGTGGGCTGCGTCGGCCAGGAAGCGTTTTTGCGTGGTCAGCGAGACCTTGAGCCGGCTCAGCAAGTCGTTGATGGAAGACACCAGCGGCGCGACTTCTTCGGGCACCGCGGTTTCGTCGAGCGGGCTCATGTCGTCGGACTTGCGCGCGCGGATGCGCTTTTCAAGCTGGGCCAGCGGCTTGATGCCGCGCACCAGCGCCAGCCACACCAGCAGCACCGCCAGCGGCAGCGTGACGAACTGCGGCACCATGGTGCCCTTGACGATTTCGGTGGCCAGCGTCTTGCGCTTTTCCAGCGTCTCGGCCACCTGCACCAGCACCATCTGGCTGGGCGCGGCTTCCGGCGCGGCGTTGCCTTTGTCGCCGCGCGGCGCCGCAGGTTTGGTGGGCGCCGGCGCCGCAGCTTTGACGTCGACCTTGAGCCAGGTATAGGCCACGCGCACGTCTTCGCCCTGGATCACGTCTTCGCGCAGCCGCACCTCGCCATTGGTGGGCTTGTCTTCGTCGGGCGGCGCGGGCAGGTCATGTTCGCCGCTGAGGTGCTCGCCTTGCGTGCCCATGACCTGGTAGTAGACGAGGTCGGTGTCGTCGGCACGCAAAATCTCGCGCGCCGGCGCCGTCAGGTTGAACTGCACCTGGTTGTTTTTGACCACTACCAGCTTGGCCAGCGCCTGCACGTTGTATTCGAGCGCGCGGTCAAAAGGCTTGCCGGCGATGTTCTGCGCCACCAGCCAGGTCAGCGCCAGGCTGATCGGCCACAGCAGCAGCAGCGGCGTGAGCATCCAGTCGAGGATTTCGCCGAAAAGGCTGCGGCGCTCGCGCTGGAAAAGTCTTAGAGCCACTGGTTGGGGTGCTCCGAGTTAAAGGCCTGCTGGTTTTGCTCCTTCCCCCGCTGGGGGAAGGTAGGGATGGGGGCTGACGGTGGCGGATCAGCCTTGCGCTTTAAATTTGGGCGGCCGCTGGCCCCCATCCCAGCCTTCCCCCAGCGGGGGAAGGAGCAAGAGGGGTCAGCCCGGGATTTTCTCAAGGCAGTAACCTAGTCCACGCACCGTCGCAATCCGCACGGGCCCTTTTTCAATCTTCTTGCGCAGCCGGTGGATGTACACCTCGATCGCGTTGTTGCTGACCTCTTCACCCCATTCGCACAAGCGTTCGACCAGCTGGTCCTTGCTGACGAGGCGGCCGGCGCGCTGCAGCAGCACCTCGAGCAAACCGAGCTCGCGCGCCGACAGTTCCAGCATCTGGCCGTCGATGGTGGCCACGCGGCCGGCCTGGTCGTACACCAGCGGGCCGTGCTTGATGGTGCTGCTGGCGCCGCCCATGCCGCGGCGTATCAGGGCGCGCACGCGGGCTTCGAGTTCCTGCAGGGAAAACGGCTTGGCCATGTAATCGTCGGCGCCGTAGTCCAGGCCCTTGACGCGCTCTTCCACGCTGTCGGCGGCGGTGAGGATCAACACCGGCATGGACGAGCCGCGCGCGCGCAAGCGCTTGAGCACCTCGAGCCCATGCATGCGCGGCAGGCCCAGGTCCAGGATCAGCAGATCGAATTCGGTGTTGGTGAGCAGCGCGGCGTCGGCTTCGGTGCCGCTGGCCACGTGGTCGGCCGCAGCGCCCGAGGCGCGCAGCGTACGCAACAGGCCATCGGCCAGAACCTGGTCGTCTTCGGCAATCAGAATGCGCATGGTTGTCTCCAGATATCAGCCCCTTTGGCGGCCTGCGGGGGCTGTTTGTGTTGTACGCCAAATTCTAGGCTCTTGCAGCTACAAGTTTGCTGACACGGCAATGCACGTCAAGCGCCCGCATACGCTTCCAGCCCCAGCGCCACCACCGTCGCCACATCCTGCCCGACGGCCTGGCGGAATTCATCTTCAGCCTGACGCACGGCCTGGTGAAAAGCCTCCAGCCAGAGCAGGCCCGATTCAGTGAACAGCACGCGCCGCGCGCGTTTGTCATGCGGGTCGGGCTGGCGGGTCACCAGGCCCCAGGCTTCGCATTGGTCAACCAGGTCGCCCATGGCCTGTTTGCTCATGCCGGCACTCTGCGCGAGGTCTGTCAGGCGCGAACCCCCCACGGCCAGGTGGCGCGTGATGTGGATGTGCGCAGCGCCGACCTGGTCGCGTGCGGCGAGGTTGGAGAGCGCCAGCGGCACCTCGATGCTGCTGGCCATCAGCGCCAGCACGCGTTCGTCGAAGCGGCGCAGGGCGTGGCCCATCAGGCGGCCGAGGTGGGTCTGCCGCCAGCTGGCCTCGGTGGCGCCGAAGGGGCTGGAGAGAGTGGCCGAGGGAGGGGGCGAATCTGCGGTTTCTGCCATGAAATCATCGTACCTCAATTGATCAGGCAAACTGACTAAAAATAGGGTTTACTTATTTTTATAGCGCCCATAAAGTACTGGTCATGCATCCAGCGCTGTGATTAAAAGCAGAAGCCGGAAATCGAAGCAACAAGTTTTACATCATTGATTTTCAAGGAGTTTTTCATGGAACTGACCAGCAAATTGAACCCCGCCCAAAACCCCGCACAAAGCGCCGCCCTGAACACCGAAAAGGCCAAAGCCCTGCAAGCCGCCCTGGCCCAGATCGAAAAGCAGTTCGG
>JAJKJM010000140.1 GCA_021153985.1 Polaromonas sp. | reverse complement strand
TGCTGCGCGACGGCCGCAACGTGGCCGACATCCGCGACAAGCTGATCTTCGGCGAGTCCAACCTCGGCGACGCGGGGCACGAAGGCCAGAACAAGGCCGCGCTGATGGCCGACGACGCCGAAGTCTGCGGCTGCAACGGCGTCAACAAAGGCACCATCTGCAAGGCCATCAAGGAAAAAGGCCTGTTCACGCTGGACGAAGTGCGCAAGCACACCAAGGCCAGCGCGTCTTGCGGCTCCTGCACCGGGCTGGTGGAGCAGATTCTCATGTTCACGGCCGGCGGCGATTACTCAGCCACGCCCAAGCTCAAAGCCATGTGCGCCTGCACCGACCACGGCCACCAGGCGGTGCGCGACGCCATCCGCGCCAACAAGCTGCTCAGCATCTCGGACACCTTCAAGTTCCTGGAATGGAAGACGCCCAACGGCTGCGCCACCTGCCGCCCTGCCGTCAACTACTACCTGATCAGCACCTGGCCCAAGCAGGCCAAAGACGACCCGCAAAGCCGCTTCATCAACGAACGCAGCCACGCCAATATCCAGAAAGACGGCACCTACAGCGTCATCCCGCGCATGTGGGGCGGCGAGACCACCGCGAGCGAGCTGCGCCGCATTGCGGACGCGGTCGACAAATACAAGATCCCGACTGTCAAGGTCACCGGCGGGCAGCGCATCGACTTGCTGGGGGTGAAGAAAGAAGATTTGCAAAACGTCTGGAAAGACATCGGCATGCCTTCGGGCCACGCTTACGCCAAGGCCCTGCGCACGGTGAAAACCTGCGTGGGCAGTGAGTGGTGCCGCATGGGCACGCAAGACAGCACCCAAATGGGCAAGGACCTGGAGCGCGCGATGTGGCGTATGTACGCACCGCACAAGGTCAAGTTTGCCGTGAGCGGCTGCCCGCGCAATTGCGCCGAGTCCGGCATCAAGGACGTCGGCATCATCGGCGTCGATTCGGGCTGGGAGATGTACATCGCCGGCAACGGCGGCATCAAGACGGAAGTCGCCCACTTCTTCACCAAGCTCAAGACCGCGGCGGAAGTGCTCGAATACACCGGCGCCTTCTGCGAGCTCTACCGCCAGGAAGGCTGGTACCTGGAGCGCACGGTGCACTACGTCAACCGCGTCGGCCTGGACTATGTGAAGAAAAAAATCCTGGAAGACCACGAAGGCCGCAAGGCCCTGTGGGAGCAACTGCAGTTTGCACTCGACGGCGAACCGGATCCCTGGTTCGACCTGAAGGAAGCGTCCGTGGACGCCCGTCAGTTTGAAAAACTCACGCCCGCCTGACCGGCTGCCGTCTTAAGCCCGAATTGAGAGATCACTATGTCTGAATGGAAAAAAATCTGCCTGGTCACCGACATCCCGGTGCTTGGCTCGCGCCGCGTGGCACGCGCCAAAGGTATCGACGTGGCCGTGTTCCGCAATGACCAGGACCAGGTGTTTGCGCTGCTGGACCGCTGCCCGCACAAGGGCGGCCCGCTGTCGCAAGGCATCGTGTTTGGCACCAGCGTGGCTTGCCCCCTGCACAACTGGACCATAGGCCTGGCCGACGGTTGCGCCAAGCAGCCTGACGAGGGCTGCACGCCCAGCTTCAGCTGCAAGGTGGATGCCGGCCAGGTGTTTCTGGACGCCGCCGAACTGGCCACGCTGGCGCTGGATTTGCAGCCGCCCCGTGCAGGCCCAGGCGCCTCCACAGGTGCGGTGGGCGATGAAAGCTTCGCGGTACAAGCGCCACACACGGCATAAGCGCAAACATAAAAGCAAAGGCCCGGTAACTCTTTCATGACCGAAACCCGATCTACGTGTCCCTATTGCGGTGTCGGCTGTGGGGTGATTATTCAGTCACAAGGCGACGAGATCACGGGTGTACGCGGTGACCCAGACCATCCGGCCAACTTCGGGCGGCTATGCACCAAGGGCTCAACGCTGGCACTGACCGCGACGGCGTCCGTTACGCGGCAGACACGCCTCTTGCAGCCGATGCGGCGCGAGCACCGGCATGAGGCGCCCAAGCCGGTCTCATGGAATGACGCACTCGGCTTTGCCAGTGAAAGTTTCGCGCAGATCATCCGTGAGCATGGACCCGATGCAGTGGGGTTTTACATCTCGGGCCAGCTGCTGACGGAAGACTATTACGTCTTCAACAAACTGGCCAAGGGCCTGATCGGCACCAACAACGTCGACACCAACTCGCGCCTGTGCATGAGCAGCGCGGTAGCGGGCTACAAGCAGACACTGGGCGCGGACGCACCGCCGGCCTGCTACGACGACGTGAACCACGCGCAGTGCATCTTCATCGTCGGCAGCAACACGGCGTACGCGCATCCCATCCTGTTTCGCCGCATTGAAGACGCCAAGGCGGCCAACCCGGCGATGAAGATCATTTTTTGCGACCCGCGGCGCACCGATACGGCCGAGATCGCCGACCTCTACCTCGGCATACAGCCGGGCACCGACGTGTCGCTCTTCAACGGCATGCTGCACATCATGCTGTGGGAAGGCTGGACGGACGCGGCCTACATCGCGGCGCACACCACGGGCTTTGACGCGCTCAAGGCCACGGTGCGCGATTACACACCCGACCTGGTGGCTGAAACCTGCGGCATCAAAAAAGAAGACCTGCTGGCCGCGGCAAAACTCTTCGCCACCTCCGCCGCCACGCTGAGCCTGTATTGCCAGGGCCTGAACCAGTCGAGCAGCGGCACCGCCAAGAATGCCGCGCTCATCAACCTGCACTTGGCCACCGGCCAGATCGGCAAGCCGGGCGCGGGCCCCTTTTCATTGACCGGCCAGCCCAATGCCATGGGTGGGCGCGAAGTCGGTGGTCTGGCCAACCTGCTGAGCGCGCATCGCGACCTGGCCAACCCCGATCACCGCGCCGAAGTCGCTGCGCTGTGGGGCATCCCCTCGGTGCCTGAAACACCGGGCAAGACGGCTGTCGAGATGTTCCAGGCCGCAGCCGACGGCGAGATCAAGGCCTTGTGGATTGCCTGCACCAATCCGGCCCAGTCCATGCCCGACCAGGCCACCGTGCGCCGCGCCATGGAACGCGCCGAGTTGGTGATCGTGCAGGAGGCTTTTTCCACCACGTCGAGCTGCGACTACGCTGACCTGCTGCTGCCGGCCACCACTTGGGGCGAAAAGATTGGCACCGTGACCAACAGCGAGCGCCGCATCAGCCGCGTGCGGCCGGCGGTGGCTGCGCCGGGGCAGACGCGGCATGACTGGTCGATTGCTGTGGACTTTGCACAGCGGCTTGAGACGCTGCTGAAGCCGGGGAGCCCTCACCCTAGCCCTCTCCCAGGGGGACAGGGGATAAGAAAAGAAACAACAGCCTCTGCCTCCGGGGCTTCACTCTCTCTCCCTCTGGGAGAGGGCGGGGGTGAGGGCTCCCCGCCCCCGACCCTCTTCCCCTACTCCCTCCAGGACGAAGCGCTAGGCGCCGAAACAATCTGGAACGAACACCGCGAATCCACCCGCGGCCGCGACCTCGACATCACCGGCCTGAGCTATGCCTTGCTCGATGCCGGTCCGCAGCAATGGCCCTTCAAGACCGGCGATACGGCGGGCAAAGTGCGGCTGTATGAAGACGGCGTGTTCCCCACTGCCGACGGCAAGGCCCGCTTTGTCAACACCGTCTACAAGCCGGTGGCCGAGCCGCGTGAGTCGCGTTATCCGTTTTCCCTCACCACCGGCCGGCTGCGCGACCACTGGCACGGCATGAGCCGCACCGGCACGCTGGGGCGCTTGTTTGGCCATGTGGCCGAGCCCTCTGTGCAGATGAACGTGCAGGACATGGCGCGCCGCCTGCTGAAAGATGGCGACCTGGTCTATGTGACCTCCAAGCGCGGCTCCATCGTGGTGCCGCTGCAGGCCTCACCCGAGGTGGCGGTGAGCCAGGCTTTTATCGCCATGCATTGGGGCGAGGAATATTTGAGCGGCCAGTCCACCAGTGGCGTGCCGCTGGCCGGCGTGAATGCGCTGACTACTTCGGCCTATTGCCCCAGTTCCAAACAGCCCGAGCTCAAGCACGCCGCAGTGAAGATCCTCAAAGCCGAAATGCCGTGGACCTTGCTGGCCATGGCCTGGCTGCCCGAGGCCGACGCATTGTCGGCGCGCGAGCAGCTCAAGCCCCTGATGGCGCAGTTTCCCTTTACCAGCTGTGTGCCGTTTTCCAACAACACCCCGCTGGCCGACCGTGGCAGCGAACGCACGGGCGTGCTGTTTCGCGCCGCCAGCCATGAGACGCCGCCCGACGACATGCTGGTAGCGCTGGAACGCATCCTCGGCCTGGATACGGCAGACGTGCTGCGCTATGCCGACCGCAAAAAAGGGCAGCGCCGCACCATGCGACTGGTGCGCAATGGAGGCGACGCCCACCTCGCCGGCTTTGTACTGGCGGGCGACACCAGTGCCCAGGCCTGGATCAAGACCCTGCTGCAGGACGAACTGGCCGCCCAATCGTATGGGCGCCTGCTGCTGCTGCCCGGCGCCAAGCCGCCGGTCGCGGTGCAATCGCGCGGCAAGCCAGTGTGCACCTGCTTTAACGTGAGCGACATGGCGATTGACGAGCATTTGTCGCTGCTGGCAGCCGGTGGCGGTGGCGCCGGCCACCTGGGCACCGATGAAGGGCGCCTAGCCTCGCTGCAAGGCACGCTCAAATGCGGTACCAATTGCGGCTCGTGTGTACCCGAGCTCAAGCGCCGGGTGCGTTCATCGCGCAACGACGCTTCACCTTCAGCACCCCGTACCGTGATTCCCATCCGGCAAGTGGCTTAAGCTCATAACAAGAAGTTATCTGCATTGCAGGACAATCACGTTTATGGGCATTAGCCAGTACATCAAGGAAATCGGCCGCGGCAAGGACGGCGCCCGAGCTTTGTCACGCGAGCAGGCCACCGACCTGATGGGCCAAGTACTCGACGGCACCGTGACTGATCTGGAAATCGGCGGCTTTTGCCTGGCCATGCGCATCAAGGGCGAAACCCCCGAAGAGATGGCGGGTTTCCTCGATGCGGTGCACCAGCGCCTGAACCACCTGCCCGCCGGTGACAGCCCTACCGTGGTGCTGCCCAGCTACAACGGCGCACGCAAGCTGCCCGTACTCACGCCGCTGCTGGCGCTGCTGCTGGCGCGTGAAGGCGTTCCGGTGCTGATCCACGGCACCCCTACCGAGTCGAGCCGGGTTTTTGCATCAGAAGTGCTCCTGGCCCTTGATGTGCCTGCACTACCAGCTATTAAAAAGATAGCAAACGGTGAAGTGGTGTTTGCGCCGACCGAGCTGCTGCTGCCGGCGCTCAAGCGCCTGCTGGACGTGCGCCGCGCCGTGGGCCTGCGCAACCCGGCGCACAGCCTGGTCAAGATCATGAGCCCCTGCCTGGGCAAAAGCCTGGTGGTGAGCAGCTATACGCACCCTGAATACGCGGTGTCGATGGCACAAACCTTTGAGCTGACGGGCGCCAATGCGCTGCTGCTGCGCGGCACCGAAGGCGAGGTGGTAGCCGACGCGCGCCGCATGCCGCAGATGGAGGCCTTTATCGGTGGGCAGCGCTCACTGTTGCAGGAAACCCAGGCCGGCACGCTCGCGTCCATTCCGGACTTCCCCAAAACAGTGGACGCAGCCGCCACGGCGGACTACATTCGCGCCGTGCTGGCAGGCGAGGTGGCTGTACCGCCGTCGATTGCAAGGCAGGTGGAACATATCTTGCGTTTGCTTCCTCAAATTCAAATCACCCCACGACCATGAACAACGGAAAAGTCACTCTCGTAGGCGCAGGCCCCGGCGATCCGGAACTGCTGACCCTCAAGGCACTGAAGGCCATCCAGCGCGCCACCGTGCTGCTGGTGGACGACCTGGTCAGCGACGAGATCGTGGCCTTCGCGCGGCCCGAGGCGCGCATCGTGTACGTCGGCAAACGCGGCGGCTGCAAATCCACGCCGCAGGCGTTTATTGAAAAGCTCATGCTGATGGCCGCACGCGAAGGCGAAGACGTGGTGCGCCTCAAGGGCGGCGACCCTTTCATCTTTGGCCGCGGCGGTGAAGAAGTCGAACACCTGCGCGCCGCCGGCATCGCGGTGGACGTCATCAACGGCATCACTTCCGGCCTGGCCGCTGTCACCTCGCTGGGCGTGCCGCTCACGCACCGCGAGCATGCGCATGGCGTGGTGTTCGTCACCGGCCATGCCAAGCCGGGCGATAGTGGCACCGACTGGAAAGCATTGGCCGCCACGGCGCACAGCGCGCGCCTGACGCTGGTCATCTACATGGGCGTCAGCGGCTCCGAACGCATCCAGGATGAGCTGCTGTCGGGCCTGCCGGCTGCCACGCCGGTGGCCGTGATCCAGAGCGCCTCACTGCCCACGCAGCGCCACATCACGACCACGCTGGGCGCATTGGCCAGTGCCATCCGCGAGGCCGGTATGGCCAGCCCCTCCGTCATCGTGGTGGGCGACGTGATCAGCGGCGTGGCGCTGGCTGCCGCCCACCCCGACGCAGTGCGCGTCGCCTGAAGAAGCGACGCGCGTCACACCGCTGTCACGCGCGGTCCCTAAGCTCCCGGTCTTTCGACTGGAGCTTTCATGTCTCACCGTTTTCTGGCTGGCGCGCTGTTGGTGCTCAGCATGGCCTCTGCGCAAGCGCAAAGTTTTTCATTTGGCCTGTGGGGCGACATGCCCTATCAAAAAGCCGGCGACGACCCGAAGATCCCCGCGCTGCTCAAAAGCATCAACCAGTCTGACATCGCCTTCTCAATTTACGACGGCGACATCAAGGACGGCAGTTCCAAATGCACCGACGATATCTATGCCGCAGCGCTCACCATGTTCGGCGAGCTGAACAAGCCCGTCATCTATGTACCCGGTGACAACGAGTGGACGGACTGCCACCGCCTGAACAACGGCGGCTATGACGGCCTGGAGCGCCTGGCCTACCTGCGCAAAACCATGTTCCCCACCGCGCGCAGCCTGGGCAAGCGCACCCTGCCGCTGGTGCACCAGGCGCCGCTGGGCGAGAAGTTCGTGGAGAACACGCGCTTTGCCCATCGCGGCATCGTGTTTGCCACACTCAACGTGCCGGGCAGCAACAACAACAAAATCCTGGACGACAAAGACTGCACGCAGAAAAGCGCACGCACCGCCGCCCAGTGCGAAGCCTCCAACGCCGAATACCTGGAGCGCGACGCAGCCAATGTGCGCTGGCTGCAGGAGGCCTTCGCCCAGGCCAAGGCCGGCAAGGCGCGCGGCATTGTTCTGGTGCTACAGGCCGACCCGGGCTTTGACTTGCCGGAAACCGAGGGCATTGATGAAAGCCAGGCGCCGGGCGTCAGCGGTTACCGCAACTTCATCAGCAGCGTCATCGCCGAAACGGAACAATTCGCCGGCCAGGTCTTGCTGGTGCACGGTGACACGCATTTCTTCAAGGTCGACAAGCCGCTGTACAGCCCCACCAGGCTGCTGGCCAACCTCACCCGCCTGCAAACCTTCGGCAGCCCGCTGATCCACTGGGTGCGCGTGACTGTCGAACCCAAAAACCCCAACGTATTCACGATCCATCCGGTCATCGTGAAGCAGTAAGCCTCAGGGCCCATGAGGCTCTGCGGGCGGGACGCGCAGCTACACTCCCGAAGTACACAACAACAGAGGGATGCGCGGTGCTTGAAAAACTCAACGAACTGACGGAAAGCCATGGCGAACTGCGCCGCGGCAAGGGCCTCATGAGCGGCGTGATCGCCCTCAGCCTGGGCATTCTGTGCTTCCTGGGCGTGCTGGCTTTTCACTTCCCTGAGTACCTCACCACGCCCGAGCTGCGCAAGAGCTACAACGTCGACATCATCCGCATCGTGATGTTTACCTCACTGGTGATTGCCGGCGGCATCTCGCTGGTCAACATCATTTTTAACCGCTCGCGCTGGCTGGCCGGCGCGGCCTTTTTGCTGGTGGTGGCCACCGCGCTGCTGGGCGGCCACACGGTCCCGGTGAATGACTTCGCCGACAACACACCCTACATCCGCCTGGACTGGTTCATCCTCGACTTGCTGGGCTCCTCGCTGATCTTCATCCTCATCGAAAAGCTGTTTGCGCTGCGCAAGGAGCAACCCGTGTTTCGCGCCGAATGGCAAACCGACTTTCACCACTTCATCGTCAACCACATGATCGTGGGCTTCGTGCTACTGGCGACTAACCTGCTGGTGCACAAGTTCTTCGGATGGGCTGCCAATGACGGCATTCGCGGCTGGGTGCAGGGCCTGCCTTTCTGGGGCGGCGTGCTGCTGATCGTGCTGGTGGCCGACCTGGTGCAGTACTGGACGCACCGCGCCTACCACGAGGTGCCGGTGCTGTGGCGCCTGCACGCGGTGCACCACAGCGCCAAAAGCATGGACTGGCTGGCCGGTTCGCGCCAGCACATCCTGGAGCTGCTGATCACCCGTACGCTGATTCTTGCGCCCATCTACGTGTTCGGTTTTTCCAAGGAAGTCATCGACGCCTACATCGTGATCGTCGGCTTCCAGGCGGTGTTCAACCACGCCAACGTGAGCGTGCGCCTGGGCCCACTGCGCTACATCATCGTCACGCCCAACTTCCACCACTGGCACCACAGCCAGGACCAGGAAGCGCTGGACCGCAACTACTCGGCGCATTACGCCTTTCTCGACTACCTCTTCGGCACCGCCGTGAAAAGCACCAGGCTCTGGCCGGAGCGCTACGGCGTGCTGGGCGACTATGTGCCCAACGGCTTTTTGAAGCAGCTGAAGTTTCCATTCATCTGGAAAGGCTAGGGACTTGGCCCCCACGCTTTTCGCTTCGCGTAATGCGCTGCCCCTCGAGGGGGCCGCCCGCCCTGCGGCCCGGCAAAGCCGGTTCCGCGGCTCATGCTGGCTGAAATTCGCAGAACGGCGAGGGGCAGTCTGAGCATGCTGGTCCATTCATTCGACGTCGTGGTGATAGGCGCGGGCGCGGCCGGGCTGTTCTGCGCCGCCCAGGCGGGCCAGCGGGGCCTGAAGGTGCTGCTGGTCGACCACAGCGAAAAAGTCGCCGAGAAGATTCGCATTTCGGGCGGCGGGCGCTGCAACTTCACCAACCGCGACGCCACGCCCGCGCAGTTTTTGGGCGAAAACCCGCACTTTTGCCGCTCGGCCCTGTCGCGCTATACCCCGCAAGACTTCATCGAATTGCTGCAGCGCCACAACATCCCGTTTCACGAGAAGCACAAAGGCCAGCTGTTTTGCGACCGCTCGGCCGAAGACATCATCAACATGCTGCTGGCCGAGTGCGATGCCGGCCAGGTCACGCGCTGGCAGCCCTGCGGCATAAAAAGCATCAAACATGCCTCCAGCCCAGACGGCGCAAGCGCCAACAGCTATCAAATTGAGAGCAATCGCGGTTCGATTGAAGTGCCGCAGGTGGTCATAGCGACCGGCGGCTTGTCGATTCCGAAGATAGGCGCGACCGATTTCGGCTATCGCATTGCCAAACAATTCGGGCTGCGCCTGGTCGAGCCCCGCGCCGCGCTGGTACCGCTGACCTTCGACGGCGAAGGCTGGGCGCCCTACGCCCAGCTGGCGGGCCTGGCGCTACCGGTGCTGATCGAGACCAGCCCGGTTGACGCCAGCCCCAAGCAGCGCAAAAAAGCCGTGGTGTTCGCGGAAGACCTGCTGTTTACCCACCGGGGCCTGAGCGGCCCGGCGGTGCTGCAAATCTCCAGCTTCTGGCGCGAAGGCCAGCCCATCCGCATCAACCTGGCGCCCGGCGTGGATTTGCCTGCCCTGCTGCTGCGCGCCAAAGCTACCTCCAAAAAACTCATCGCCAACGAACTCGCCACTCTGGTGCCGAGCCGCCTGGCCGACGCCTGGGTCAGCACCGACCCGGCGCTGCAAAAACCCATCAGCGAAGCGACCGATAAAGCGCTGCTGGGTCTGGCCGCGCGCCTGTCTGACTGGCAGCTCACGCCCAACGGCTCCGAGGGCTACCGCAAGGCCGAGGTGACCGTCGGCGGTGTCGACACGCGCGACCTGTCGTCGCAAACCATGGAGTCCAGGCAGCCGGGCCTGTACTTCATCGGTGAAGTGGTGGATGTGACCGGCTGGCTGGGCGGCTACAACTTCCAGTGGGCCTGGGCTTCGGCGCACGCCTGCGCGCAAGCGCTGACGCCGGCGTTCTAGGCTTGTTGGGCCTGCCGGGCCAGCTTCCACTCGCGCGGTGACTGGCCGCTTTGCGCCTTGAAGGCGCGCGATAGCGCCGCCTCGCTGCCATAACCGACCTCGGCGGCAATCAGCTTGAGCGGCCGTCCACGGCGCAGCGCCTGCTGCGCCAGACCCACCCGCCAGCGCTGCAAATACACGCCGGGCGTGCAGCCGACCGCATCGCGGAACTGGTTGGCGAACACACTGCGCGACATGCCCGCATGATCGGCGAGTGCCTCCAGGCTCCACTCTTGCCCGGGGCTCCGATGCATCGCGACCAGCGCATGGCGCAGGCGCGGGTGCGACAGCCCCGCCAGCATGCCGGAGCGGGTTTCGCCGCTCTCCATCAGGTGCCGCAGCACCTGGATCAGCACCACGTCAAAAAGCCGGTCCAGCAGCGCCTGCCGGCCGCAGCGCTGCTCAAAAGCCTCTTCGAACAGCAGTTGCAGCACGCCCGCGGCGCCCTCGATCTGTGCCAGCGGCAGGCATACAAAGGGCGGCAGCGCCACGGCAATCGGATTGGCCGCGCCGCCCTCAAAACGCAGGTGTGCGCACACAAAGTCGGCGCCCCGCCGGGTATCGGTGATGAAGCGGTGCGCCATCGGCCTTGGGTAAAGCAACAGACAGGGACCGCTGACACGCATCACCTCGGCGCCGCCGTGGCTGATGCCGACCTCGCCGCTGCGCACGAGGTGAAGCTGGCCGGTGCCCTCCTCCTCGCCCAACTCGTTGACGCCGCACAGTGCGCCCGAATGGAACACATTCGCGCTCACCGAGAAATGCCGCAGCAGGGCTTCAAGCCGATCGCTCATAAAATACTCCAAATCAATTTTTCAGGATTATTAAATACTTATCGTATTTTGTGAAGCGTAAAGTTCGTTCTGTCGATTCCGACTTGTTGCAACCCTCTCAAAGGAAACCGCCATGAACGCACTTACCCGTATCGCCACCGCAGCAGCACTGGCCGCTGCCGCCGTCACCGCCAGCCCCGTAATGGCCGCAGGCACCGCCGCGCCGCAAGCAACGGCGTCCGCCGCACGCAGCGCCAGCTACGTCACCACTTCAGACGGCGTGCAGATCTATTACAAGGACTGGGGCCCGAAGAACGGCCCCGTGGTGAGCTTCAGCCACGGCTGGCCGCTCAACTCGGACAGCTGGGAGTCGCAGATGATCTTCCTGGCCTCAAAAGGTTACCGCGTCATCGCCCATGACCGGCGCGGCCACGGGCGCTCCAGCCAGCCCTGGGACGGCAACGACATGGACCATTACGCCGCCGACCTCGCGGCGGTGATCGACACGCTGGGCGTGAAAGACGTGACGCTGGTGGGCTTTTCGACCGGCGGCGGCGAAGTGGCGCGTTACATCGGCCGTTACGGCACCGCGAAGGTCAAAAAAGCCGTGCTGGTCAGTTCCGTACCGCCCCTGATGTTGAAGACAGCGGCCAACCCGGGCGGCCTGCCGATCGAGGTGTTTGACGGTATTCGCCAGGGCGAGCTCGCCAACCGTTCGCAGCTTTACCTGGACATCGCCTCAGGCCCGTTTTTCGGCTTCAACCGCCCCGGCGCCAAGGTCTCGCAGGGCTTGATCCAGTCGTTCTGGGTGCAAGGCATGCAGGCGGGCCACAAGAACACCTATGATTCGATCGCGGCCTTCTCGGCCACCGACTTCACCGAGGACCTCAAGCGCTTTAACGTGCCGACCTTGGTGATTCATGGCGACGACGACCAGATCGTACCCATCGACGCCTCCGGCCGCGCCGCCGCGAAACTCGTGAAAAACGCGAAGCTGATCGTCTACCCCGGCGCGCCGCACGGCCTGACCGACACCCACAAGGACCGGCTCAACCAGGATTTGCTGACTTTCCTCAGGGAGTAAGCCCACCCCCGTCCAGGCTCACTGCGTGTAGCCTGTTCCCCCCTCAAGGGGGCGGCGCCTGCGGTCTGGCAGAGCCAGTCCCGCGGCCCCCACTGGTGAAATCCCGCACACGCCCTGAATCTTCAGACCAGCATGAGCCGCGGAACCGGCTTTGCCGGGTCGCAGGCGGGCGCCCCCTCGGGGGGCAGCGCATTACACGAAGCCGAAGGCGTAGTGAAAAGCGTGGGGGTGCTATAATCTCAGGCTTTGCTAGCAAACCCGTGCCTGGCCTGATCCTGATCAGATCGATAAAGGCGCACCTTTTGGATCAATTGAACAATGACCACCATCCGTGTAAAAGACAACGAGCCCTTCGACGTGGCTCTGCGCCGTTTCAAGCGCACCATTGAAAAACTCGGCCTGCTGACCGACCTGCGCGCCCGCGAGTTTTACGAAAAGCCAACGGCAGAGCGCAAGCGCAAGAAGGCAGCCGCCGTCAAGCGCAACTACAAGCGTATCCGCTCGATGCAACTGCCGAAAAAGCTGTACTAATTTTTAGTACCGCCTCACGGCAACAAAAAAGCCCGCACGAGGACGCTCTGCGGGCTTTTGTGTTTCTGGCGCCCCTGCGCCGCACCGCCCCACTCTATTCGCTTCAGGAGCCCCAATGTCAGCACTCAAAGACCAGATCACCGAAGACATGAAGACCGCCATGCGCGCCAAGGACAGCGAGCGCCTGGGCACCATTCGCCTGCTGCTGGCCGCCCTCAAGCAAAAAGAAGTCGATGAACGTGTGGTGCTCGACGACGCAGCCGTCATTGCCATCGTCGACAAACTGATCAAGCAGCGCAAGGACTCGCTCGAAGCCTTCATCAAAGCCGAGCGCAAGGACCTGGCCGACAAGGAAGCCGCCGAGCTGGTCGTGTTGCAAGCCTACCTGCCCGCACGCCTGAGCGCCGACGAAGTCGCCGCTGCTGTCAAGGCCATCGTGGCCGAGCTGGGCGCCAGCGGCCCCGGCGACATGGGCAAGGTCATGGGTGCGGTGAAAGCCAAGCTGGCCGGCAAGGCCGACATGGGCCAGGTCTCGGCCGCCGTCAAGGCTGCCTTGGCGGGCTAAACCCCCTTCAGCAAGGGCCGCGGAACCGGTTTCGCCGGGCCGCAGGCGGGCGGCCCCCTC
>JAJKJM010000139.1 GCA_021153985.1 Polaromonas sp. | reverse complement strand
GGCCAGGAGTTCCTCACTTACGCGATCATGATCGGCGAGGACGAAGCCCGCCTGCGTGAAGCGCGCGCGCTGATCCAGGAAATCAACCTGGGCGCCACCGCCATCGGCACCGGCATCAATGCGCCGGCCGACTATGCGGACATGGCCTGCCGCTACCTGGCAGAAGAAAGCGGCATCCCGGTCGAAAAAGCCGTCAACCTGATCGAAGCCACACAGGACACCGGCGCGTTTGTGCAGCTCTCCGGCGTGCTCAAGCGCGTGGCGACCAAGCTCAGCAAAATTTGCAACGACCTTCGCCTGCTCTCCAGCGGCCCGCAGGCCGGCTTTGGCGACATCCGGCTGCCGCCGCGCCAGGCCGGCTCGTCCATCATGCCCGGCAAGGTGAATCCGGTGATTCCCGAGGTGATGAACCAGGTCGCCTTTGAAGTGATCGGCAACGATATGACGGTGACGATGGCCTCCGAAGCCGGGCAATTGCAGCTCAATGCCTTCGAGCCCATCATGGGATGGAGCCTCTTCAAGAGCATCGAACACCTGAGCCAGGCATGCCTGACACTGCAGGCCAATTGCGTGGCCGGCATTGAGGCCAACCGCGAGTTGCTGGCCAAGCGGGTGCGCGAATCGGTCACGCTGGTCACCGCGCTCAACCCCATCATCGGTTACGAAAAAGCCGCGCTGATTGCCAAGACCGCCATTGCCACCGGCGCGCCGATTGCCGAGATCGCCGAGTCGCTGGGCATCATGACGCAGGCTGAAGTCGAAGCCTTGCTGGTGCCCGACAAGCTGACACAGCCCTTGCGGCTGGTGGTCTGACCAAGCTGCTGGCACAAAGACTGCTTACATCTGCCGTATAGTCTCGGACTTTTATGTGTGCACCATTTTGGAAAACCCTGGCAACTGCCGTTGCCGCACCAGGTTTGCCTCAAAACACTTTCCCCCAGATCGCTTCACACAGTCCCCCGAAAGTCCGCCCACCGTTCACTTTTCCCCGTTTTTAGAGGCCGGGTAAACCTAGGCATGCCCCGGGTACCATCTCTCTAGAATAGTTCGCTAACCGTTTCATTCATTACAGGAGATTCCATGAAACTCAAGCTTGTCGCTCTGTCTGTCGCTCTGCTTGCCACCGGCGGCGCATTTGCCGACACCCTCTCCAAAGTCAAGGCTTCCGGCGTTGTCACCATGGGCGTTCGCGATTCTTCGGGCGCACTGTCCTATACCCTGGGCGATGGCAAGTACACCGGCTACCACGTTGAAATCTGCCAGCGCATCCTGGCCGGCCTCGAAAAGGCTGCCGAGCGCAAGCTGGAAGTCAAATACCAGCCCGTGACCTCGCAAAACCGGATTCCCCTCGTGCAAAACGGCACGGTCGACATCGAGTGCGGCTCCACCACCAACAACGCGACCCGCCAGAAAGACGTCGCCTTCGTGGTGACCACTTTCGTTGAAGAAGTGCGCATCGCGGTGAAGGCCAACTCCGGCATCAACTCCGTTGCCCAGCTGGGCGGCAAGACCGTTGCCACTACCACGGGTACCACGTCCGTGCAGACCCTGCGCAAGAACAAGCGCGCCAGCGGCGTCGAGTTCAAGGAAATCTTCGGCAAGGACCACTCCGACAGCTTCCTGCTGCTTGAGTCGGGCCGTGCTGACGCGTTCGTGATGGACGGTTCCATCCTGGCCGGCAACATCGCCACCGCCAAGAAGCCTTCTGACTTCAAGATCGTTGGCGAAGTGCTGAGCGTGGAACCCATCGCCATCATGATCCGCAAGGACGACCCGCTGATGAAGCGCCTGGCTGATGACACCGTCAAGGCCATGATCAAGTCCGGTGAGATGAACAAGCTCTGGACCAAGTGGTTCATGTCGCCGATTCCTCCGAAGAACACCAAGGTCGGCCTGGCTCTGAGCGCCAGCACCAAAGCCGCCTGGGACAACCCGAACGACAAGCCTATGGAAGAGTACGCCCAGAAGTAATTCGGGTCAGGTAACTTGAATAACCCCGCCGGCCGCCTTGCTCTGGCGGGGTTTCTCGTTTACCGTGGCATGGGACAACAACACAACAACCATTTGCTGGAGCCGTGATGACTTGGGATTGGCAGGTATTTTTAAATGATGACGGTAGCGGTCGCACCTACCTGCAGTGGATGTTTGACGCCTGGGGCTGGACGCTGTCCGTGGCCGGCGCGTCATGGGTGATCGCCATGGTGTGTGGCGCCCTCATCGGCACCTTGCGCACTTTGCCCAACAGCCCGTGGCTGGTGCGTTTTGCCAATGCCTGGGTCGAGTTGTTTCGCAACGTCCCCTTGCTGGTCCAGATTTTCATCTGGTACTTTGTGGTGCCCAAGATTTTCCCGGCCATGAAAGACCTGCCCAGCTTCATCCTGGTGGTGTTTGCGCTCGGGTTCTTTACCTCGGCACGTATTGCCGAACAGGTCAGGGCGGGTGTCCAGGCGCTGCCGCGCGGCCAGCGCTATGCCGGTATGGCCATGGGTTTCACCACGCTGCAGACCTACCGCTATGTGATTTTGCCGATGGCATTTCGCATCATCATCCCGCCGCTGACCAGCGAGTCGATGAACCTTTTGAAGAATTCCTCCGTTGCTTTCGCAGTGTCGATCGCCGAGCTCACCATGTTCGCCATGCAGGCGCAGGAAGAAACCTCGCGCGGCATTGAAATTTACCTTGCAGTGACGGCGCTTTATGCGGTGTCTGCCTTCGCGGTCAACCGGATCATGGCCTTTGTCGAAAAGAAAGTCCAGATCCCCGGCTTCGTGGTAGCCGGCTCAACGGGCGGAGGACACTGACATGCTTGGACTCGACATGAGCTTCCTGAACTGGGACATGATTTCCCAGTTCGTGGTCAAGGGCTTTATCTTCAGCATAGAGCTCACCATCATCGCCACCATTGGCGGCATTATCTTCGGCACCATACTGGCCCTCATGCGGCTGTCGGGCAAGAAATTCCTGACGGTTCCCGCGACCATCTACGTCAACGGCATGCGTTCCGTTCCGCTGGTCATGGTGATTTTGTGGTTCTTCCTGCTGGTGCCTGCGTCGTTTTACGGGCTGATTCCCGGCGGCAGCAATTACCGCGCCGAGATTTCCGCCATCATCACTTTTGTGGCTTTTGAAGCAGCCTATTTCAGCGAGATCATGCGCGCGGGCATCCAGTCCATCTCGCGCGGCCAGGTCAACGCAGGGCGCGCGCTCGGCATGACTTACGCGCAGAACATGAAGCTGATCATCCTGCCGCAGGCTTTTCGCAACATGGTGCCCATCCTGCTGACGCAGACCATCATCCTGTTTCAGGACACGTCGCTGGTCTACGCCATCGGCGCCTACGACCTGCTCAAGGGCTTCAGCACCGCCGGCAAGATTTACGGCCGCCCTGAAGAGGCCTACCTGCTGGCTGCCGTGGTTTATTTCGTGATCTGCTTCGGGCTGTCTTACATGGTCAAGCGCCTGAACACCAGAATCGCCATCATTCGCTGAAGCCGCTGCTCTCAAGGCACGCGAACCTCAAAAGAGAACAGAACACTGGAGAAGAAGATGATTGAGTTGAAAGAAGTTTCCAAATGGTACGGTGAAGTGCAGGTTCTCAATAACTGCACCACCAGCATCAAGAAGGGTGAAGTTGTTGTGGTCTGCGGCCCATCGGGTTCGGGCAAGTCAACGCTCATCAAGACCATCAACGCGCTGGAGCCTTTCCAGAAGGGCCAGATTTTTGTCGACGGCAAGGCCGTGCATGACCCGAAGACGGACCTGCCCAAGCTGCGCAGCCGCGTCGGCATGGTGTTCCAGAATTTCGAGCTCTTCCCTCACCTGAGCGTGACCGAGAACCTGACGCTGGCGCAGGTCAAGGTGTTGAACCGCAAGCCCGACGAAGCCAAAAAGCACGGCCTGAAGTACCTGGACCGCGTGGGCCTGATGGCGCACAAAGACAAATTCCCAGGCCAGCTGTCGGGCGGCCAGCAGCAGCGTGTGGCGATCGCCCGTGCGCTCAGCATGGACCCGATCGCCATGCTGTTTGACGAACCCACTTCCGCGCTTGACCCCGAAATGGTGGGCGAGGTGCTGGACTGCATGATGGGCCTGGCCGTTGAAGGCATGACCATGATGGTGGTGACCCATGAAATGGGTTTTGCCCGCAAGGTCGGCAGCCGCGTGATCTTCATGGACGTGGGCGGAAAAATCCTGGAAGACTGCTCGAAAGACGAGTTCTTCAATCATCCTGAGAACCGCCAGCCGCGCACCAAGGACTTCCTCAACAAGATCCTGGCGCACTGAGCGAATGCCGGCCTTGCGGCCGGCGTTTAAGTGTTATGCCCGTCACGCCCATGACCAGCGCATTCCCTGCAAACCCTCTGTTAACTGCGCCTCGTGCAGTGACAGCGGGTGCGCGGGCGTGCGCAGCTTATGCGATGCAGTGGCCGCATCAGCCGGTGGCACATTCCTGAGCCCGGCGATCGCCTACCCCCGTTTTTCTTTTCTAGCGCTACCTCCAGATCGTCGGGCCCCACCTTAGCGTGGCTTGCCCGGTAAGCCTGTTCCGGGCATTTGATCAGGAGTTTTCCCATGTTTGCTTTTGCCTCTCAGCCGCGCACGATGACTGAGCTTGACCATGTGCGCATTTCCAATCTGCTGCGCCGTCCTCCGCCAGGGGTTTCCATTCAATCTGATGTCATTGAGGACGTGATTGACGGCGCGGAGCTGGTGTCTTCATATGAGGTGCCGCCGGATGTTGTCACCATGTATTCGCAGGTGCTGATTGCCGATACGCTGACCGGCGAGCAACGCAAGCTGATCCTGTGCTATCCGCATGATGCCGAGCCCGCTGCGGGCTCAGTGTCGGTGCTGTCACCCGTCGGAGCCGCCTTGCTGGGGCTTTCGGTCGGGCAGGTGGCGCACTGGGCGAGGCCCCAGGGCGACAGGGCCTCGGCGCAAATCCGGGCCGTGCTGTTTCAGCCCGAAGAAAGCGGCGATTATCTGCTCTAGACCGCAGCCGCCGGCAGGCGCCGCCCGCCAGGGCCCTGCCGGTACTCTGCGGGCGCGGGCGGTGCGACAATTCGGGGATGACTTCAGCCACCAGCATCCCCGACTCGACCGTGACCTCCACGCTGACAATTACCCGCCCCGACGACTGGCACCTGCACGTGCGTGACGGCGAGGCCCTGCACACCGTGGTGCCCCATACCGCCGCGCAATTCGGCCGCGCCATCATCATGCCCAACCTGCGCCCGCCGGTGACCACCGCTGCGCAGGCGGTGGCCTACCGCGAACGCATCCAGGCGGCTGTGCCCGCCGGTGTGAAGTTCGAGCCGCTGATGACGCTCTACCTCACAGACAACCTGCCGCCGGATGAAATTGCCCGCGCAAAGGATGCCGGCGTGGTGGCGGCCAAGCTCTATCCGGCCGGCGCCACCACCAACAGCGATGCCGGCGTGACCGACCTGCGCAAGACCTACAAAACGCTGGAGGCCATGCAAAAGGCCGGCCTGCTGTTGCTGGTGCATGGCGAAGTGACTTCGTCCGACATCGACCTGTTCGACCGGGAGGCAGTGTTCATTGACACCCAGTTGATTCCGCTGCGCCAGGATTTCCCTGAGCTCAAGATCGTCTTTGAACACATCACCACCCGCGAAGCCGCCCATTACGTGCGTGACGAAGGCAAGTTCACGGGCGCGACCGTCACGGCGCACCACCTGCTCTACAACCGCAACGCGATCTTTACCGGCGGCATCCGCCCGCACTACTATTGCCTGCCGGTGCTCAAGCGCGAAACGCACCGCCTGGCGCTGGTTGCAGCCGCCACCAGCGGCAACAACCGCTTTTTCCTCGGCACCGACAGCGCCCCCCATCCGGCCCACCTGAAGGAACACGCCACCGGCTGCGCGGGTTGCTACACCGCACATGCCGCCATGGAGCTTTATGCCGAAGCCTTTGACGCAGCCGGTGCGCTGGACAAGCTCGAAGCTTTTGCCAGCTTCAACGGCGCCGACTTTTACGGCCTGCCGCGCAATACCGGCAGCATCACGCTCAAGAAAGAAAGCTGGCATCCGCCCGAAAGCTATGCCTTCGGCGAAGCCGAGCTCAAGCCTTTGCGCTCGGGTGAGAACCTGCCCTGGAAGCTGGACGCTTCTGCGTGAAGGCGACGGACACCGAAGCAAGCAAGCCCTGATTGCCATGAAAACGCCGCCACCGCTGCCTCCTATCGACTGGGACCGGCCCTGGCTGCAAGCCTGGCGAGAACCCGGCCAGCGGGTGGCCTGCGCAGTGGGCGCCGGCGTGGCTTTGCACCAGGCCCTCAATGCCGTGCAGCCTGCGCCGGTCTGCTTCGCACCCCAATGCAGCTTGCCCTCTGGCGAGGCCTACGAGAGCTTCATTGCCCGAACCCGCCTGTGCCCGACCCGCGAGGGCTCGCATGATTTTTTCAACGGCCTGTGCTGGATGCGTTTTCCGCAGACCAAGTGCAAGCTGAACCAGCTGCAGGACGCCGAAATTGCGGCGGCGGGTATCGCGCCGGTGCGCGGGCCGGTGCGTGATGCCCTGACGGTGTTTGACGAAAACGCGGCCTTCCTGTCGGCGCCGCAGCCCTTGTGGGACGCACTCATCGCACGGGACTGGAATAGCCTCTTCATCACGCACAGGGCGCTGTGGCAAGAAGCGCAACTCGTGCTGTTCGGCCACGCCCTGCTTGAAAAGCTGCTTCAACCAAGAAAACCCATCACAGCCCATGTGTATATTGCACATCCCGCTATGAATTCAATAGCGGAACTGGACGCCTGGGTGGCGGCCGACCTGAGTGCCGCCAAACTGGCGACCAAGCCTTTTGCGCCTTTGCCGGTGCTGGGCGTGCCCGGCTGGTGGCCCGAGAACGAGAACTTTTCCTTTTATGATGACTCTCTTGTATTCCGGCCCCGAACAGGTTCTTAGGCGCGGCGGCTGTCATAAATAACAGATAAAAATCAGCCGCCTGCACGCAAGTCCCCGCTTGAACGGGGCCCGAAGGCCCTCATATCCTGCACAAGGCGGGATTTTTCACCGACCCCACGGAGAACCCATGAAACGTATTTTTCTGTTTATTTTGACCAACGTCGCTGTTGTGGCGGTGCTGGGCATTGTCGCCAGCCTGCTGGGCGTCAATCGCTACCTCACACCCAATGGCCTGAACCTGGGCATGTTGCTCGGGTTTGCGCTCGTGATCGGTTTTGGCGGCGCCATCATTTCGCTGCTGATCAGCAAGCCCGTCGCCAAGTGGAGTTCCGGCGTACGCGTCATCAATCAACCGCAAAACGCCGATGAAGCGTGGATCGTCGAGACGGTGCGCAAGCTGGCCGAAAAAGCGCAGATCGGCATGCCTGAAGTCGGCATCTTCGAGGGAGCCCCCAACGCCTTTGCGACCGGCGCCTTCAAGAACTCGTCGCTGGTCGCTGTGTCGACCGGCTTGCTGCAAGGCATGACGAAAGAGGAAATCGAAGCGGTGCTGGGTCATGAGATCGCCCACGTAACCAACGGCGACATGGTCACCATGACGCTGATCCAGGGCGTGATGAACACCTTTGTGGTGTTTCTCTCGCGTGTGATTGGCTATGCCGTCGACAGCTTCCTGCGCCGCGGCAGCGACAGCAATTCCGGCCCCGGCATCGGTTATTACGCCAGCACCATCGTGCTGGACATCGTGCTCGGTTTTGCCGCCGCGATCGTGGTGGCCTGGTTCTCGCGCCAGCGTGAGTTCCGCGCCGACGCGGGCGCTGCCCAGTTGATGGGCCGCCGCCAGCCCATGATGAACGCGCTGGCCCGCCTGGGCGGCATGCAGCCCGGCGAGTTGCCCAAAGCCGTTGAGGCCATGGGCATTACCGGCAGCATCGGCAAGCTGTTTGCCACGCACCCGCCGATTGAAGAGCGGATTGCGGCATTGCAAAACAGCCAGGCCTGAATATCAAAGGGCGTCCCGCACGGGGCGCCCTTTTTTCTTGGTGTTTCTTCACAGGAGCGCAGGCATGAAAAGCTGGATTCGGCAGAACCGTAATTTCCTGGTGTTCCTGTTGTTGTTCGGCCTGTTCCGCACCGCCATCGCGGACTGGAACCCCATCCCTTCGGGTTCCATGCGGCCCAACCTGCTCGAAGGCGACGTGGTCTTCGTCAACCGGCTCGCCTACAACGTCAAGGTTCCCCTGACTGACACAGTGCTGGCGCGCACCGCCGACCCACGGCGCGGCGACGTCGTCACCTTCTCCTCGCCGCTGGACGGCGTGCGCCTGATCAAGCGGCTGGTGGCGGTGCCGGGCGACGTGGTGGAAATGCGGGGCAAAGTGCTCATCATCAACGGGCAGCCCGCGCGTTATGAAGCGCTGGACACGGTGCTGGAGCCAGCCGGACCGGTGGGCGTGCTGGTGGCCACGCACGTGAAAGAAACCACGGCTCAGGAGCAGCACCAGATCCAATGGCTGGCGGGCGTGGCGGCCAAGGACACCTGGGGTCCGATGACGATTCCCCCGGACCAGTTTTTGATGCTGGGTGACAACCGCGATAACAGCGCGGATTCGCGCTACATCGGGCTGGTGCCGCGCCGGCTGCTGATAGGCCGGGCCGAGCGCATCCTGGTGTCTGCCGATATCCTTGAAAAGTGGCAACCCCGCTTCGAGCGCTTCGGCCGCTCGCTTTACTGATTTACCGGGGCTGGCCGGCGTGCTCCAGGGCGCGGGTGACGTCCGCCGGCGCCATGCCGTACATGTCGGCGAACTGCTCCACTGTTTTGCCGCTGGCTTCAAAGGCACGCTTCAGCGCTTCGCGTTTGGCGGCCTGCGCGGCCAGTTCCGCAAATGCTTCATCCAGCAAGGCGGTAGCCACCTCGTCCTGGGTCCGGATGCGCTCGGCATAGTCTTCGCGGCTCAGGCCTGTCGCCTCGATGGCTTCGATCAGGCGCGTCCGGACGTAGGGACGCAAATCTTCCTTTGAACGCGCCTGGCGCCGGCGGAACACTTCCATGATGGCGTGGTGCACATGCTCGGGCGCCACCGGCTCAACAGGTTCGCCTTGCAGGTCGTGGCGCGGATGGCCGGCGGCCACGCACTCAAGGTAGCGCGTCGATCGCGCATGCAGCCCGAGCGCGACCTTCAGTTCGTCCTTTTTGAAGGCTTCGGGGTGTGCGGCCAGCAAATCCTGGAACGCGCCCAGCTTGAGCGGCAGGAAATGCGCGCCGAACAGCTTGGGGTAAAGCTCAAATAATTTTTGCAGAACCGGATGCACCTCGCGTGTGCGCTGTGGCTGGCCTTGTGGCTGGCTGCCCGGCTGGTTTCGGGGGCGTTTGGCGCCTGGCGCGGGTGCTGATTCGGGGGTGGTGGTTTCGGTCATTGTGGAGGGAGTGAAATAAGGTGTCTGGGAGTCAGGCCGGTAAGCATTGAGGTTTAGCGCGGCCTGAACATGCGAAAGAGATTGTCGGGCGTGACGGCGAAATAATCCGCCGGGCCACCGCCGCGAAGAATGGGCTCGGCGGCCGCCGTGTCGTAAATGCCGTCCTTCAGCAAATGCCGGGCGATGTACACGCCGACGACTTCACCGAGTATCAGCCATGTCGGCACCGGCACGCCGTCGGCGCCCTGCAGCTGCAGGATTTGTGTCAGCCGGCATTCAAACGACACCGGGCTTTCTTTGACGCGCGGCACGGCGATGCGTTGGGACGCCACAGGCGTGAGGCCCGCCAGTTCGAACTCGTTGACTTCGGGCGGGACCATGGCGCAAGAGCGGTTCATCGCCTCGGCCAGCGGCCGCGTCGCCAGGTTCCAGCCGAACTCGCCGGTCTCCTGGATGTTGCGCAGGCTGTCTTTGGCGCCAATGCTGGCAAAGCCGATGATGGGCGGCGTGTAATTGAAGGCGTTGAAAAAACTGTAGGGCGCCAGGTTGAGCTGCCCCTCGGCGTCCCGCGACGAAATCCAGCCGATGGGCCGCGGCCCCACCATGGCGTTGAAGGGATCGTGCGGCAGGCCGTGGCCTTTGCCGGGCTCGTAATAGTGGAAATCCTGGTCCATCACGCCGCCATCCGCTGTTGTTCGGCGCTCTGCAGCACGCTGCGCGCCAGCGCTTCGGCCACCTTGATGCCGTCTACCCCGGCCGACAAAATGCCGCCGGCGTAACTGGCGCCTTCGCCGGCGGGGTAGAGGCCGCGCACATTGATGCTTTGCATATCGTCGCCGCGGCTGATCTTGATGGGCGACGAGGTGCGCGTTTCCACGCCGGTCAGCACCGCGTCATGGGTGTCAAAGCCCTTGATCTTTTTGCCGAACACCGGAAAGGCTTCACGCATGGCCTCAATGGCATACGCGGGCAGGGCAGACGATAAATCACCGATGGCCACACCGGGCTTGTACGAGGGCTCGATGCTGCCCAGCGCCGTTGAGGGGCGGCCCGCGACAAAATCGCCCACCAGCTGCGCGGGCGCTTCGTAGGTACCGCCGCCCAGCACAAAAGCGTGTGATTCCAACTGGCGCTGCAAGGCAATGCCGGCCAGCGCATCGCCCTTGTCATGCCCCGGGTAGTCGCGCGGGTCTATGCCCACCACGATGCCGGCATTGGCATTGCGCTCGTTGCGTGAGTACTGGCTCATGCCGTTGGTGACCACACGGCCGGGCTCCGACGTGGCGGCTACCACCGTGCCGCCCGGGCACATGCAAAAGCTGTAGACCGAGCGGCCGTTGCTGGCGTGATGCACCAGCTTGTATTCGGCCGCGCCCAGCGAAGGATGGCCGGCGTGGCGGCCCCAGCGCGCGCGGTCGATGATGCCTTGCGGGTGTTCGACCCGAAAGCCGATGGAAAAGGGCTTGGCCTCGATGTGCACGCCGCGCTCATAAAGCATGGCAAAGGTGTCTCGTGAGCTGTGGCCCAGCGCCATCACGACCTGGTCGGCGCGTAGTTCGTGGCTCTGGCCGGTGGCCTGGTCCAGCACGGTGAGGCCGCGCAGTTGTTTGCCCTCGGGACCGTCTTCGATCAGCACGTCGGTCACGCGTTGCTCGAAACGGATCTCACCGCCCAGCGCAACGATCTGCTCGCGCATGTTCTCGACCACCTTGACCAGCTTGAAGGTGCCGATGTGCGGGTGCGCCTCAAACAGGATGTCGGCCGGCGCGCCGGCTTTCACGAATTCGTTCATCACCTTGCGGCCCAGGTGGCGCGGGTCCTTGATCTGGCTGTAGAGCTTGCCGTCAGAAAAGGTGCCGGCGCCGCCTTCGCCGAACTGCACGTTCGACTCGGGGTTCAGCACATTTTTGCGCCACAGGCCCCAGGTGTCTTTGGTGCGCTCGCGCACCGTCTTGCCGCGCTCCAGCACGATGGGCCTGAAACCCATCTGGGCCAGCACCAGCGCCGCGAAAATGCCGCAAGGGCCGAAGCCGACGACCACGGGGCGCAGCGGCAGGCTGGCGGGCGCATGGCCTACCGGGTGGTAGGCCATGTCGGGTGCCGGCAGGATGTGGGGGTTGCCGGAGAACTTGGCCAGCAGCGCGGTTTCTGTGCCGGCATCGGCCAGCGTGACGTCGACGATGTAGACCTTGAGCAGATCGGCCTTGCGGGCGTCAAAGCTGCGTTTGTGGATACGGACGGTCTGCAGCGCGGCTGCGGCGATGCCCAGCGTCTGGGCGGCCAGGGCGGGGAGGGCGTCCTCCGCGTGGTCCAGCGGGAGTTTGAGTTCAGTCAGGCGAATCATGGCAAGGGGGGCTCGTGTTGATCAAGCAGCCCGCATTTTAAAGGGTGCCCACTGTCCGGAAGGGCTGGCGGATAATAGACCCCGTGAAGCCTGCCAGACCGCCGCTGGTGCAATCTGGGAAACCAGGCACTGGAGGAACGTCCGGACTGCACAGGACAGCGTAGGAGGTAACACCTCTCCACCGTGAGGTGAGGATCAGAGCAACAGAGACGAGTCGGCCTTGGGGCAACCCCGGGCCGGGTGAAACGGGCAATCTCTACGCGCAGCAATACCAAGTAGGCCAACGTTGATGTGGTTCCGCAGAGTTGGCGGGTAGGTAGCATTGAGCCGCGGGGGCGACCCCCGGCCCAGATTAATGGCGGTCACACGGGCAACCGAAAGGAAGCCCGGCGCACAGAATCCGGCTTATCGG
>JAJKJM010000138.1 GCA_021153985.1 Polaromonas sp. | reverse complement strand
TGCTCACGCGGGCCGCGGCGCAGGCTTTCACCACGGCCGCGACTTCTGGCGTCGAACCGGGCCGCACCACAGCCAGGGCTTTGCCGGTTTCGCGCTTGCGCCAGTCCTGAACCCAGGGTGTGAGGTCGCCGTCGGTCAGGACGTTGCCTGCGCCGACGATCTGGCGCAGGGATTCAATCAGGGGGTTGGGTGTGCTCACGGTATTCGGCTCGGTTTAAGGGGTGGATGTGGGAGCTGGGGTAGCAGAAGCCTGCGTGCTTTTCAGGCGTACACGCACGTGCAGCGCGCAGGCGGCGAAGAGTGCGAGGCACAGCAGCACCTCGGCGAAGGCCAGATAGTTGCCCGGGGCGCGGTCGCTCCAGGCGCGCACCGCGCCTTCGGTGAAGTACAGCCATACCATCAGGCTGACCCAGCGGTAGGTATACATGCGGTTTTTCATGATGCCGGCCAGCGGAATGCACAGCGGCAGGACCTTGAGCGCCAGCAGCGAGCCGCCCGGTCGTATCGGCGCCAGCCACATCTCCCAGGCCAGGCCCAGGACGATAAGGCCCAGCAGGCTGCCCAGGGCAAGGTGGCGGGTGAAGTCGATTTGTGTGGTTTTATTCATAGGGATAAGAAGCTCTCCGGATCCCGGGATCCAGAGATGTCGATGGCATGATACCGGGGATGAAATTTCAGCAATATCTGCAAGACCTTCTGGAGGCTCTTTCCCGTTTCCCGTGGCGCCACACCGCGCTTACGCTGCGTGACCGTTTCCGCGAGGACCACATGGGCCTGACTGCCAGCAGCCTGACCTTCACCACCTCGATCGCGCTGGTGCCGTTTTTCACCGTGGCGCTGGCCATTTTCACGGCCTTCCCCATGTTTGCGAAGCTGCAGGGCGCGCTGCAGGCCTGGCTGATCCAGAGCCTGATCCCCGACAACATCGCCCGCCAGGTGCTGGGCTACCTCACGCAGTTCAGCCGCCAGGCCAACAAGCTGGGCATTGCCGGCCTGGCGGTGCTGCTGGTCACGGCGATCGCGCTGATCCTCACCATAGACCGCACGCTCAACGGCATCTGGCGGGTGAAGAAGGCGCGCCCGCTGACGCAGCGCGTGCTGATTTACTGGGCTGCCATTACGCTGGGGCCCTTGCTGCTGGCTGCCAGCCTGGCAGTGACTTCTTATGTGCTGTCGGCCTCTGGCGGGCTGGTGGGCGCCTTGCCGGCCAGCCTTCGGTTTCTGCTCAGCATCTTCCAGTTTTTCATCGTGGCCGGCGGCATGGCGGCGCTGTACCGCTATGTGCCCAATACCCATGTGAGGTGGGCGCATGCCTGGGCGGGCGGGCTCTTTGTCGCCGCAGGCATCGAGGTGGCCAAGCGCATGCTGAGCCTGTACCTTGGCGCGGTGCCTACTTATTCAATGGTGTACGGCGCGTTCGCCACTTTACCGATTCTGCTGGTCTGGATTTATGTCTCCTGGATCATTGTGCTGATGGGCGCGGTGATTGCCGCCTACCTGCCCAGCCTGTTGGCCGGCGTGGCGCGGCGGGGCAGTGCGCATGGCTGGTATTTCCAGCTGGCCATTGAGGTGCTGCAGCAATTGCACAGGGCGCTTGCAACGCCGGCCCGGGGCCTGAGCGCTTCGCAGCTTGCCGAGCTGTTGCAGGTGGACGGGCTGCAGCTGGAACCGGTGCTGGAGACGCTGGTGGCGCTCGATTGGGTGGGGCAGCTCAATGAGGGCGAAGGCGGGCAGGAAGCCCGCTACCTGTTGCTGGCTGACCCGGATGCCACGCCGCTGGAGCCGCTGATGCGAATTCTGCTGCTCGACAAGGCCGAATCCGTGCAAAATTTATGGGAAAAAGCCCGATGGCCCGCTATACGTCTTCGGGACGCGCTATAAAAAGAAGAGCAGCCGGTGCTCCGGCGAATTGGATATTGGCAGGGTTGCTTGCCAAAGCGGCCCGCCCGAAAAGTTGATGTGCCGCTGGGGATATTGGTTGTCACCGCAGCCCTGTAACAAAATAATATCCACCTTCTATCCTTCATTTTTATTTCATTGCACACAAGATGCCACGAAAAATAAATGCCCGGGAAAAGCTGGACGGCGCGATTGCCGAGGAGCGGCAGGCGCAGCGCAACGCTCGCCAGATTTACGAAGAACTGACTGCCAAGATGTGGGCCTACCAGACCGGCAATGGCCCACCGCCCACCAACGAAGACTTCGAGCAGTGGAGCGAGGCGGTCGAGCAGCGCGTCAAGGTCAAGCAGCTCGGGATCCGAGTTGACGGCGAGTCTGCGGCATAACGTGATCGCCCTCGCCGCCGTCAGACAGGCCGCACATTCACGAGCGGCCCTGGCGTACCCGCAATCCGTTTGATCTCCGTACGATGAACTTTGGCTGGCCAGAAGGCCGGCGCCGGGCTTCGCGCACCTGTTCATTACCGAAATTACGGAGACTGTCATGCTCAAAAAATTAATCGTGTTTGCCATCACTTCCGGCCTCGCCGCCAAGCTGTACAAGCGCTATGCCGAAAAGCAGGAGCAGCGCGCATCGCGCACGCCGGCCGAGCCTGCGGCCGAGGCGCCACGCGGGCGGTCGGCCCAGAAAAACCAGGCTTGAAGCCGGGCGGTGGCCGCCCGTTGCCCGCCCAAGGGAAGCTCATAAAGTGGAGTAATAAGGCGTGCGCGCGTAAGCGAGCCCGCCACATTTACACGTCTTCATACATGGGTGGCTACATGGTCACCTGCCTGCACGTTTCGTTGCTTTTTTCAGGGCCGGATTTCACACAGGCGGGCTTGATTCTTACAAGCCCCACGCGAGGGCCACGGCACTATTTCTCCCATCCATTCACTACTGCCGGAGAAAACCGTGACATCACCGTCCTACCCTGCCACTTCTGCCCTTTCTGTCGCAGACGCGCCCCTGGACAACCAGCCGATCAACGTCAATGAAGAAGCGTCCCTGAATTACTGGGTGTCCGCGCTGGATTGCAGCGAACTTGAACTGCGTGTGGCCGTTGCTGAAGTAGGCCCGTCAGTCAAGGACGTGAGCAATGAACTGGGCCGCGTTTTATGAGCAAGCTGCCGCCTTCCATTGGGCCTGTTACTTCCGCTGCAGTGCCCACAGCAGCACCCACACCGCCAGGCCCCCTCGCCGTACGCGTGAAAGAACCTTCGATCGGGCTTTTTTACTGGGTCGTGACACGCCTGTCGGCCGACGAGCACACCGCTGACCAGCGTATTGAAGCCTCAGACCACCCCTACCCGACGCATGAAGCCGCGATGGACGCCGGGGCCGCTTGCCTCAAGGCGCTGAAGACGGCCGGCTTCGAGCCTCAACCCGCCTTGTAGCGCTGCCGTTCAGGCTGTTCAGGCCGTTTAGCCCCTGGCCTTGCGAAAGGCCTGGGCCCACATGTCCCGGTACATCACCCAGTCGCCCATGAAGCTGTAAAGCGGCCGTTTGAATGAGGCCGGCCTGTTCTTTTCGAACCCGAAGTGGCCTATCCAGGCAAAGCCGTAACCGCACAGCAGGCCAGCCAGCAGCCACCACGGGTTGCGCGTGATGAGCAGCGCCGCCAGGCACAGCAGGGTGAGCGTGGAGCCCACAAAATGCATGCGCCGGCAAATTGGGTTGCGGTGCTCATTGAGATAGAAGGGGTAGAAGCTGGCGAAGGAGTCAAAGCTTCGCGGGTCTGCAGGCGCAGCGGGTGGAGCGACTGACGTAGCGGCAGGCCCCGCCTGTTGTGTGTCGGTGGCGTTCATCGTTTGTCTCCTGCGCGGGTTGCCGTCGATGGATTCGCCGTGATATCCCGCGTCGCTCTTTATTTTGCGGCGGTGGACATAATAGTCAATCCCTTGTCTCCTGCCTGTGTCACGCTGGCGCCAGTCACCGCATGCCCTCCATTACGCCATCCGCAACAGCCGATCTTCCCGTGAACTGGGTCATCTGCCTGTGTGCCGACTGGTGCGGCCTGTGCCGGGACTATGAAGAGCTCTTCACGCAGATGGCGGCGCGCTATCCAGGCAGCCGTTTTGCCTGGCTGGACATTGAAGACCAGGCCGACCTGGTGGGTGACATCGAGGTGGAGACTTTCCCGACGTTGCTGGTGGCCGATGCAAACGGCACGCGTTTTCTGGGGCCGCTCACCCCGCATGCACAAACCCTGTCGCGCCTGCTGGATTCGCTGGCAGAACCTGGCCCGGCTACGCCGCACTTGCCGTCAACGCAGGCGCTGCTACACGCACTGCAAGCGGCGCCGCAACAGTGGATAGACGGGAACTAGGCGCTAAAAAACGGCGCCTTCAGGAAGCCTCTGAAGCGCGCCCGCCCGCCGCGCGTGGGGCTGGCCGTCAGGCGGTAATCCGGAAACCGCTGCACAAATCGGCCCACGGCAATCCGACCCTCAAGCCGCGCCAGGCTGAGCCCGGCGCATTGGTGAATGCCAAAGCCGAAGGCCAGGTGGCGGTTGTCCGCGCGCGTCAGGTCCAGCGTTTCGGGGTTGGCAAACTGCGCCGGGTCGCGGTTGGCCGCGCCTATGCACAGTGTCAGCAGCGCGCCCTCGGGCAGATCCACGCCACCCACCTGGCAGGGCTTGAGCGCACGCCGGTTGCTCAACTGGTTGGACGGCTCAAAACGAAGGAATTCATCAATTTCAACGGTCAAATCGGCAAAATTGGCCTGTAGCCCAATACCTGCCTTGGCTGTCAGCTCTACTTTTGATAGCAAGTGCCGTTTCGCATCCGGCCATTCCTGCAACAGCACCAGCGCATTGCCGATCAGGTTGGTGGTGGTTTCATGGCCGGCGTTGAGGATGAACACGCAGTTTTGCAGCAGCTCGGCTTCGCTGAGTTTCTCGCCGGCAGTTTCACCCTGAATCAGCCGCGTCAGCACGTCGTGCTCCGGGTCACCCGGGTGCTGGCGCCTGTCGGCCACCAGGTCTTTGAGGTAGCCCGTGAAGTCGCGCACGCTCTGGTTGCCCAGCGCCTCTTGTTCAGGCGTGAGCTTTGGCTCCAGCGCACCGAGAATTGCCAGCGACCAGCCGCGCAACGGGCTCCTGTCGGCATGCGGCACGCCCAGCAGGTTGCCGATGATCTCGACCGGAATCGCCGAGGCGAAATCTTCAATCAGGTCGCCGCCGCCTTTGGCTTCAACCGCATCGAGCAGGCTGTCCACCAGCGTGATGAGGCCGGGCTCCATGTCGGCAATCGCGCGGCGCGTGAGCGCGCCCATGATCAGCTTGCGCACGCGTGTGTGCAGCGGCGGGTCGTTGAACACGAGGCTGGTCGTGTGATGCTCAAACAGCGCCGAGCCTGCGCCGTACTTGGGCTCGAACTCCACTTTCTTGTCGGAGCTGAAAGTCTGCGCATCGCGGTATACCGCCACGATGTCGGCATGGCGGGTGAGGAAGAAGGAGCCGTCGGGCATGCGGCGGATCGGCTCGTGTTCTCTTAGTGCGGAGTACACCGGATAAGGGTTGGCGTAAAAGTCCGGAGGCAGCGCACGCAGGTCAAACGACTTTGCAATCTCTCCCGCTCGCTGGGGTGACATGAAGGGCGTCATGGCGAAGGAATGGGCGACAGGCATGTCCTGATTCTGGCAGTTTTGGCCGGCGCCGGATGCCGCAAGGCAGCACGCCGAGCCCTCAGCCGCAGAGAGTGTTCACGATACACTTAAATACATCTTGACTAAAACTAAGGAGGGGATTTTGAAAAACACTGCTTTGTTAAAACTGCTGGGGTCTTGCCTGGCTGTGCTGTTGACGGTGGGCTGTGCCACCAGTGTGCCCTTGCAACGGGCGCAGGTCGATTCTTTCCGTACCGGAGATTCGGCCTCTGACCTTCAGGTCAAGCTGGGGAAATCCACGCCGACACTGGAGCATTCATTTGCCTACGCCGGCGCGCAGTACCTGGCCCGGCATTTCAACCTGCAGACGGGCATGCAGCAAAGCGGCACGGTGGTGTGCACACCCACCTGCATGTACATCCCCATCATGGTTCCCGTCTACACCCAGTTCGTGATTGTTTACGGCGACGCGGGCCGCACGGTGCGGGCTTACGGAACGCTGGAAGAACTCAGCAAGAGCCCGGAAGAGTCCGTGAGCGCACTCATGCCTGGTTTGAAGGTCGCCATGGAAAAAGCCCAGGCCGAGAAAAAGAAGGGCTAGGCGATGATTCGACTTCTTGCCGTCCTGTGCCTGGCGCTTCTCACGTCGGGCTGCCTCACCACCATCTCGCACTATCAGCTGTCCCAGTTCAACCGCGGAATGTCTCCGCCGGAAGTGACCGAAAAACTCAAGAAGCCGCCGCTGATCAGCATTCCGGTGGTAGCTGATGGCCGGTCATTTATTCTTGACCGGTATTTTCTGAACAACGGCATGGGCGCGGATATTTACTATCTCGCTTACGAGGGAAATCGCCTGTTGTTTTGGGGCTATGTCAGTGAATTCCGCCGGCACCCCGATGCGACGCTGGGGCGCGCAGTAGACAAGGCCATCCCCGTTCCGACGCCTGCGCCGGCACGCTAGGTACTGCGGGCAGGTACGCCACCGCCTGCACGGGCGAGTCTCGCTGACCGGTTTAAAGCCGGGTTAAAGATTCCCGGCAAACAGCTTGCGCATCAGTATTTTGCGCAGGCTGGTCGCGTCGTCCAGGCCCAGCCGCTGCAGATAGGCAGGCGGCGCTTCGCGGTCCGTCCACAGGCTTTTGACCAGCATGGCCACCAGCTCTGCCGGGTGCTGGCTGGCGTGCTGCATCTGCCGCAGGGCCGTCACGATGCGCAACTCGTCGGCGGTCAGGTCGGTGCCGAAAGGAAAGTCGGGCAGCAGCGCAGGGCTGCCCTCGGTGCTGAGCCAGGGCTGCAGCCGGGCGCGCAGCACGTGGGGAAGGTTCTGGCGATGTTGCTCGGGCACTTCGTAATCGGCGTTTAGCTTGCCGGCGGCTTTGGCTGTTACGGCCAGGTCGTCCTGAAAGCGCGAATCGGCAATGGCGATCAGGCGCTTGACGACCTCGCCATCGGGCTGGGCACGCAGGTCGGCTACGCCATATTCGGTGATGACCACATCGCGCAGGTGGCGCGGGATGGTTTCATACGCGTAGTTCCACACCAGGGTGCTGCGCACGCCGTCTTTGTGGTCATAGGTGGAGCGCAGCATCAGGATGGAGCGCGCATCAGGCAGGGCGTGCGCCATGGCCACAAAGTTGTATTGCCCGCCCACGCCCGACACCACCTGGCCAGACTCCAGCCCGTCAGACACCGCCGCGCCCAGCAGCGTGACCATCATGGTCGTGTTCATGAAACGGCCCTGGGTGCGCTGCGCCTGTTTGAGGCGGCTTTGGCCCTGCAGCTGGTTGATGAAGTCGATCCGCGTCATGTCGATTTTGGCCAAGGCCTCGGGCGGCATGTTGCGCAGGTGCTCGTAAAAATCGGTGGGGCCGAGGAAGAAGCCGCCGTGCAGGACCACGCCGCCGGCCAGGCGTGTGCCCAGGCCGCCGGCGTTTTGCAAGGTAATGCGCACGGCGGGGTCGCTGAGCCGGTTGTCGATGCGCGTGCCAGCGACATCGAGCGCGCCGTCTTGCGCCAGTTGCACTTTGCTGCTGAGCACGCCAAAGCGCTGCAGGAATGCCAGGTCGTCTGCCTTGAGCAAAGAACTGATCCGGCCTGCATCAATCAATGCAGCAAGCGTGTCCGCACTGACTGCCAATCCAGGCACGCGGCCTTCATTGACCAAGCCCTGCAAGGCCGCATCATCAAACACCTCGCGCCGCACAATACCCGCTTCGATGAGTTTCAGGATGCCGTTGACGAACATCTCGGAACAGGCATACAGGCCCTGCTCAAAGCCGCCCAGTTCGCGGCCTTCCGCGCCATGGGGGCACAAGGCCGCCATGATGCGCCGGTACTCCGCATTGTTTTTGTCCCGCACGATCAGCGCCTGCGCAATGGCGTCGCCTAAAGCGCCTATGCCAATCTGCAGCGTGCCGCCGTCCACTACCAGGCTGGCGGCGTGCAGGCCGATGGCATAGTCGGCCGTGCCGACCTTGTTATTGGGTGGCGCAAACAGCGTGTGCGTGCCTTCGGCATCCGTCACCACCACATCAAAGAATCCGGCTGGCGCCACGGCGTGGTTGGGCATGAAAGGCATCTGGCGATTGACCACGCCCACCTTCAGCAGCGGCTTGCCCTGCGCGGCTTGGCGCTCGGCGAGCTCAAAGGTCACGTCGGGGTTGCTGCCCAGTGAGAGCGTGAGCTCACCGTTCCCTTCACGCGCGGCAACCGCCTGCGCGATCACGTTCACGCCCAGCACGCCCATGTCGCGCGCGACAAAGGTGTAGTTGGTGGCAATGTAAGCCTGCTGCGCGCGCCCGTTGCCGAGGTAGTCGCCGGTTTTGAGGAAAAACTCGGACACCTCGATATGCGGCGGCAGCGCGCCGGCACGCAGGTCTTTCACATAGTCCAGGTCAGGGTAGTCTTTGAACACGCGTTCCACCAGCGGCGTGAGGAAGTTTTGCTCCAGCTCGCTTTTGCCTTCGGGCTTTTCCAGCGAGAGCGCGGTGATGATCTTCAGGCGCCGGGGACTCGCATCGCTGCCCATGGCCTTGATGCGCCGGTAAAGCAGATTCACAAAGGGGTTGGGTTTGCCGATGCCCAGCGGCAGGCCGAGCACGATGTCGCCTTCAATCGCGGCGAGCACATGCTCCACCGCCTGCGCGAGCGTGGGGATGACGAGGGAGTTTGCCATCCGCCGCGTCAGGCTGAAGGCGCAGCGAGGAAATCGCGGATCGCGAACAGCGTCGCCTCGGGCGTTTCGCTCATCTGGTGGTGGCCCACCGGCAGGCTGGCGATGCTGATTTTTTTACCGCTGTCTTTGGCCTTGGTGACAAGGCCTTGTGCTGCTTTGGGCACCGTCATCTGGTCTTGTGCACCCAGCACAAACAGCACTGGGCAAGTGATCTGGCTGACGGCCACCTCGCCGTTGGCGTAGCTGTCACAGGCCTTGAAGCCGCGGTGAAAAACATTGACGTGGGTGTTGCTGGCCAGCACGCGCCGGCCCAGCGCCATGCTGGCGCCGTGCACCCAACTGCCCGCGCCCAGCGGCGGCGCCAGCGTGCTGCGTGAAAACACATTGACCATGTTCAGCGCCTTCATCGGATCATTGAGCGCCGCATCCAGCAAAGCCTGCGACACCTTCATCGGAAAGGCCGTGCCCACCAGCACCAGGTGACTCACACGCTCTTTCAGCCGCGAGGCCGCCTCCAGCGCGATCAGTGAGCCCCAGCTGTGGCCGATGAGCGCGGCGCGTTGCACACCGGCGGCGCCCAGCAGTGCGGCAACAAAGTCTGCGCCTTCTTCGACCGAAGACGGTGCTTCACCTTCGCTTTTGCAATGCCCGGGCAGGTCGACTGCCAGCACATTCCAGCCATGGTTGGCCAGGTAGCGCGTCTGAAAAATCCACACGCTGTGGTCGTTCAGCACGCCATGGATAAACACCGCCGTCGGTTTGGCAGCGTCGAAGGGCTTGCCGCCGGTGTAGCAATAGGTTTTGTGGCCGTTGACGTCGAGGTACATGCTCAGGCCCCCGCTTTCGTGTCCGCCTTCGTGCCGGCCTTTTCAGCCGCCTTGAGTGCGCGCTTCAGGTCATCGATCAGGTCGTCCGGGTCTTCCAGGCCGATTGACAGGCGAATCGTGCCTTGCGTGATGCCGGCGCCCGCCAGCGCCTCGTCCGTCATACGGAAATGCGTGGTGCTGGCCGGGTGTATCACCAGGCTGCGGCAATCGCCCACATTGGCCAGGTGGCTGAACACCTTGAGCGCCTCGATAAAGGCCTTGCCTTGCTCGCGGTTGCCCTTGATGTCAAAGCTGAAGACCGAACCCGCGCCGCGCGGCAGCAGTTTTTTGGCCAGCGCGTGGCTGCTGTGGGTTTCAAGCAGCGGATGGCCCACGCGCCCGACCAGCGGGTGGCTGGCCAGAAACTCCACCACTTTTTCGGTGTTGCCCATGTGGCGCGCCATGCGCAGCGGCAGGGTTTCAATGCCTTGCAAAATCAGCCAGGCGGTGTGCGGGCTCATGCAGGCGCCGAAGTCGCGCAGGCCTTCGCGCCGGGCGCGCAGCAAAAAGGCGCCCACGGTGCTTTCCTCGCTGAAGACCATGTTGTGAAAGCCGTCATAGGCCTCGGTCAGCTCGGCAAATTTGCCCGACTTTTCCCAGTCAAAGCTGCCGCCGTCCACCACGATGCCGCCAATGACGGTGCCGTGGCCGCTCAAAAATTTGGTTGCCGAGTGATAGACCAGGTCGGCGCCGTGCTCGAAAGGTTTGATCAGCCAGGGCGAGGTGAGGGTGGAATCGACCAGCAGCGGCGCGCCGGCTTCATGGGCAATGGCCGAGACCGCTTCGATGTCCAGCACGTCCAGGCCGGGGTTGCCCACGGTTTCGCCGAAGAACAGCTTGGTGTTGGGCCGCACGGCGGCGCGCCAGCCGTCCAGGTCGCCGGGTTTGACAAACGTGGTGTCAATACCGAAGCGGCGCATCGTGTAGTGCAGCAGGTTCTGGCTGCCGCCGTAAAGCGCTGTCGAGGCCACGATGTGTGAGCCTGCGCCCATCAGCGTGGCGATCGACAGGTGCAGCGCCGCCTGGCCGCTGGCGGTGGCAATCGCACCGATGCCGCCCTCCAGCGCCGACACCCGCTGCTCCAGCACCGCGTTGGTCGGGTTACTGATGCGCGAATAGACGTGGCCCGCACGCTCCAGGTTAAACAGGCTGGCCGCGTGGTCGCTGGACTCGAAGACAAATGAGGTCGTCAGGTGAATCGGCACGGCGCGCGCGCCGGTGGTGGGGTCGGGCGCGGCGCCGGCGTGCAGCGCCAGGGTGTCGAAGCCAGGGTCTGAGTAACCGGGCATGGGTTTGTCTCCAGTCAGAAAAAAGTGGTGCCGATCGGGAAATCGCCGGAACCTGAACAGATTCTTGCAACCTGCCGTTTGATTGTGGGCTATATTTAAACTGAATTCCCCGTTGCCGCGCCGCGGTGGGACAATGGGAACCTGTTCAATGTCTTTTTGGAGATCGCATTGGAGTGCAATCGGGATGAGTGGATGCTTCGGATGCGCCGCATGGGCTGATGCCCATGCAAGCGGCCGGGGCGTCCAATCGCCCGATTTCACTCCAACCCTTCGGGCAAGTGCCTTTTCGGGCGGTCTGCGGCGTTGCGGCGCTTGCCCATAGCCGGGCTATGGGCGGCGCACCGCGCCTTGCATCCCATCCCGAAAAGGTACTTGTGCGACTCCAAAAAGACATTGAACAGGTTCTATGCAAGCTGGCAGCACAACCGAGGAGACGGCCATGAAGGTTCTAGACATACTGCGCGTCAAGGGCAACACGCTTTACACCGTCCAGCCTGACGAACCCCTGGCCAAGGCGGCCCAGATCATGGCCGAAAAAGACATCGGCTCGCTGGTCGTCATGGAGCACGGTGACCTGGTCGGCATGCTGACCTTCCGCGAAGTGATCGTCTGCATCGTCAAAAACGGCGGCGAAATCGGAACCACCCTGGTACGTACCGCCATGGACGACCACCCGCTCACCTGCACTTCTGAAACCGAACTCGACGAGGTGCGCCGCATGATGCTGGAGCGCCACGCGCGCTACATGCCGGTGATGAACCAGAAAGTCATGATGGGCGTCATCAGCCTGTATGACGTGGCCAAGGCCGTGGTCGACAGCCAGAACTTCGAAAACAAGATGCTCAAGGCCTACATCCGCGACTGGCCGGAAGAAGACGCGGCTGACCGCGGCTGATCAAGGCGCTTCGGCAGTCGGCAGGGTTTATGTATAAAAACTGCCGCCAGCCCAGACGGGACATGCGCAAGCCGCTATCAAAACGGTAGCATTCACAATAACAGCCAGGTGCGCAACACACCTGCCCCGCCCGCAGGCGGGACGCTATGGGAGCCGGGGTGAGCGATCAG
>JAJKJM010000137.1 GCA_021153985.1 Polaromonas sp. | reverse complement strand
TGCTGCAGCGGCTGCCCCTGCGGCTCAGACTACTCTGAACCCGCAAGCTGCCTGGCCGTTTCCAACAGCCAGCAAGCCGTAAGCAGTAAGGTATTTCTGCTTGGAGCCCGATATCGAAAGGTGTCGGGCTTTTTTCATGCCCGCTCAGTTTTCACAGCAAGCCTGAGCCCGCCAACCCGTCGCCCATCCCCTTATTCCCAACGCCGCCATGAAAGCATCTCCCGCACTGCCTGACCTGCCTTTCATGCGGGTGGAAAAGAACGGCGACGTGCTGCTGGACGTGCACGTGGTGCCCAATGCCGCCAGAACCCAGGCAGTGGGCCTGTATGGCGAGGCTGGCCAGCTGGCGCTGCGCCTTCGGCTGCAGGCGCCGCCGGTAGACGGGAAAGCCAACCAGGCACTGGTGAAATGGCTGGCCGCCTGTCTGGGTATCCCGCAACAAGCCTTCACGCTGACGCGCGGAGAAACCTCAAGGCGCAAGCAGTTGCGCGTAGAGGCCTCGGCGGCAAACCAGGCGACATGGGATGAATTGCTGAAGGCGGCGGGCAGGCCGGCGCCATCAGCGTGAAATCAGGGACCGGGCAACAGCCGCTATCAATTTAGTAGCTGGATACCCATGCACCTATTGGGCTAGGCAGCGATTTGATCAGCAGTCAGGGTGTAGTTCTGACCCCCGCGTGTGGCGATCTTGAGCGCGCCCACCCGATTGCCCAGCGCGGCGCAGCGCGCCAACGACCAGCCCTGCTCCAGGCCGTACAACAAAGCGCCGCGAAACGCATCACCGCAACCGGTCGGATCGACCACCTCTGTCGCCTTGACGGGCGGCACCAGGGTCTTTTCGCCGCCCACCCAGACTTCGCAGCCCTCGGCACCCAGGGTCACCACCAGGCCTTCAACCTTGCGCGACAACTCGGCGCAGGAAAGGCCTGTGCGGTCGCTGAGCATTTTGGCCTCGTAGTCATTCACCGTGACCCAGGTCGCGAGCTCGACAAAATGCGTCAGTTCCTTGCCGTCGAACATGGGCAGGCCCTGGCCTGGATCGAACACAAAGGGAATGCCGGCCGCCTTGAACTGCTCGGCATGCTGCAGCATCGCGTCGCGGCCATCAGGCGCAATGATGCCCAGTTTGATGTCGCTGCGCGCTTCGATGCGGGTCACGTGGGCCTGCATCATCGCGCCCGGGTGAAAGGCGGTGATCTGGTTGTTGTCGCGGTCGGTCATGATCATGGCCTGCGCGGTGTAGGTGTCGCCCACCTGGCGGACGAACTCGGTGCTGACACCCAGGGTTTTCATGCGCTCCACATACTCGGCGCCATCAGTGCCGACCGTGGCCATGGGCAGCGGCTTGCCGCCAAGCTGGCGCAGGCTGTAAGCGATGTTGCCAGCGCAGCCGCCGAATTCGCGGCGCAGGGCGGGCACAAGAAAAGACACATTGAGGATGTGCAACTGGTCAGGCAGGATCTGCTCGGAAAAGCGCCCCTCAAAGGTCATGATGGTGTCAAACGCCAGGGAGCCACAAATAACAGCAGACATTCAGTTCTCTCTTGTTTCAATCAGGGGTAAAAAGCCAGGACGCGGTAACCCGCAACCCGCAGAGGACCGCCAGGCGTGGCGGTGGGGGAGGAAGACGCAGGGGACGGCGCAGGCGCACCCGCATCGCCAGAGACTTTCATGATGACCAGGCCCGCCAGCTCCGACTGCGCGGCCAGCGTGGCGCTTTTGGCGCCAAACTGCGCCGGCGTAAGGATGCGGCGCACCACGGCCTGGTCTTGCGTGTCGGTCAGGGTCACTTCCAGCGATGGCATCTCCAGGCCCACCACGCCGGTGTTCTTGAGGGTAAAGCTGAGCCGGTAGGCGTCGGGCCCGAGCCGGTTGAACGTGGAGCTGTCGATCACCAGCGACTCAATGTGGCGTGGCGCGCGTATCTCGCAGCGCAGCGGACCGCAAATAGCCTGGAGCGCCGGCACCAGGCGCGGCTCCAGCGCGGCCAGGGTGTCCCGCTGCTGCACGCCCCATTGCACCACCAGCGCCGCCAGCAGCAACAAGGACAGCAAAGCCAGCGACCACCGCGTCGATGCCTTCTTCCAGAACGCCTTGCGCCTGGCCTCCCGGACAAAAGAGACATCGTGCTCCACGCGTGAATCCGGCATGCCGGAGTCCACATCTGAAAACAGGAAGCTCGAATCGTCTTCGACCGTTGGACGCACCATGGCCGGCCGGCGGGCCAGCGGCGCCGGCGGCAGCGAGTCATCATCATCGAGTTCGGTGGGATCCACCTGACGCTCCTGCTGCGCCTTTTTCCAGCGCGCCGGGTCAAAGTCGGCGGCGCTGTCCTGGGCCTCCACAGGAGCACTTGAGGGCCGCAGTGGCGCCCTGTCGGCAAACGACCTGGCCGGCGCCCAATCATCCGGATGAATATCAGCGGGCTCCGTCTCTGCCGTGGCTTGTCTGGAAAGCGTGTCGCTGGCGGCATCGGGCTCCGGCAACGGCTGCGGTTGCGTATCAGCAATCGGAGGGAGTGAAGTGGCCAGCGACGACATATCGCGAGGCAGCAGATGGGCCGACGCGTCAAAGACTTCGGCGCAATGCCCGCATCGCACCCAGCCCTGCGAGACTTTGAGTTGATCGGTCACGACTTTGAACATCGTGCCGCAAGCGGGGCAGCGCGTAATCAGGCTCATTTAGCGCTGTATTGTAGGGGCCGCACCGCAGGAGACCGCGGATTACAGGCGCAAAGCCGGGAGATGGGTCAACCGGGTCGGCTGTGCATTCAAAACGCCGCGGTCATCAGGATCCAGCCCTCTTGCGTGTCATGCACCGTGAGCTGGCAGTATGGCGCATAGGCCTCCTTGAGCTCTTCAGCCTGGCGGTCCAGAATGCCGGCCAGCACGAGGTGCCCGCCTTTTTCGACATGTGCGCACAGCAGCGGTGCCAGCACCTTTAGCGGCGTGGCCAGGATATTGGCCAGAACAGTCTGGTACTTGCCACCGGCCTTCTCGGGCAGGCCGGCGTTGAGTACTACATGGTTGGCTTCGGCATTGGCGCGTGTCGACTCCACGGCGGCCGGGTCAATATCCACGGCATCGATGTCCCGCGCGCCAAACTTCGCCGCGCCAATGGCGAGGATGCCCGAGCCGCAGCCGTAGTCCAGAACGCGGCCCAAATCTTTGCCCGCCGCACCCTGGCCGGCCACCCAGCGCAGGCACATCCGCGTGGTGGGGTGCGTACCCGTACCAAACGCCAGCCCTGGATCCAGGCGAATCAGCTGTTTGGCCTCCGCGGGCGGCTCATGCCAGGTCGGCACGATCCAGAATTCAGGGGTAATGTCGACCGGCGAGAACTGCGATTGCGTCAAGCGCACCCAGTCTTGTTCCGGCACGGGCTGAACAGCGACCACGCTGCAGCCCGCAAAAAAATCCTGGGCAGCCAGCACCTCAGCGGCATCACGCGCCAGGGCTTCAGTGGCAAACAGCGACACGATGCGCGAGCGCTCCCAGCCCGGCTTGGGCGGCGGCATGTCGGGTTCACCAAACAGCGCCTGCTCGGCAGGCGTCTGCGCATCGGCATCTTCCACCGACACGCTGAGCGCATCCAGCGCATCCAGCGCTTCGCTGACCGTCTCCACCTCATCGACGGGGGCCAGCAAGATCAGTTCAAACAAGCTCATCGCGCGCTGGGGAATGTTTAGCGCTCACGCTTGGACAACCACTCTTCCAGATAGTGGATATTGGTGCCGCCATCCATGAACTTGGCGTCCACCATCAGCTCGCGGTGCAGCGGGATATTGGTGTTGATGCCTTCGACCACGGTCTCAGCCAGCGCCGTGCTCATGCGGGCCAACGCCTGCTCGCGCGTGTCGCCGTGCACGATGATCTTGCCGATCATCGAATCGTAGTTGGGCGGCACAAAGTAGTTGGCATAAATATGCGAATCCACCCGCACGCCCGGCCCGCCCGGCGTGTGCCAGGTCGTGATGCGGCCCGGCGAGGGCACGAACTTGTAGGGGTCTTCCGCATTGATGCGGCATTCGATCGAATGGCCCTTGAGCTCGATGTCGCGCTGGGCAAAAGGCAGCTTTTCACCGGCCGCCACCATGATCTGGGTGCGCACGATGTCCACGCCGGTGATCCACTCGGTGACGGGGTGCTCCACCTGCACGCGGGTATTCATCTCGATGAAGTAGAACTCGCCGTTTTCGTAGAGGAACTCAAAAGTGCCCGCGCCGCGGTAGCCGATCTTCTTGACGGCGGCGACGCAACGCTCGCCGATACGTTCGATCAGTTTGCGCGGAATGCCTGGCGCCGGCGCTTCCTCAATGACTTTCTGGTGGCGCCGCTGCATGGAGCAGTCGCGCTCGCCCAGCCAGACCGCGTTTTTATGCTGGTCAGCCAGGATCTGGATTTCAATGTGCCGCGGGTTCTGCAGGAATTTCTCCATGTAGACCTCGGGGTTGCCGAACGCCGCGCCGGCTTCGGCTTTGGTGGTCTGCACCGCGTGCAGCAAGGCCGCCTCGGTGTGCACCACGCGCATGCCGCGCCCGCCGCCGCCGCCGGCCGCCTTGATGATGACGGGGTAGCCGATCTGCTTGGCGGTGCGCTTGATGAAGACCGCGTCGTCAGGCAGCGCGCCTTCGGAGCCGGGCACGCAGGGCACGCCGGCCTTGATCATGGTCTGCTTGGCCGAGACCTTGTCGCCCATGATGCGGATGGATTCAGGCGAAGGGCCGATGAACTTGAAGCCGCTTTTTTCAACCCGCTCGGCGAAGTCGGCGTTTTCGCTGAGGAAACCGTAGCCGGGATGGATCGCTTCGGCGTCCGTGACTTCTGCCGCCGAGATGATGGCCGGCATGTTGAGGTAGCTGTCTTTGGAGGGCGCCGGGCCGATGCAGACCGACTCGTCCGCCAGCTTGATGTATTTCGCTTCGCGGTCGGCCTCTGAATAGACCATCACGGCCTTGATGCCGAGTTCGCGGCAGGCGCGCTGGATGCGCAAGGCGATCTC
>JAJKJM010000136.1 GCA_021153985.1 Polaromonas sp. | reverse complement strand
TTTCTTCTCTTTCTTCTCTTTCTTCTCTTTCTTCTCTTTCTTCTTGCTGGACATGTAACTCCGAACCACTGGCTTACCTTCGGGCGACTTCATCAAAAACAACCTTTCAAATTAATATTGAAAAATTATCTGTGTGCTTATCGTTTCCAACAACCAGCCGCGTAAGCATTAGGTGTTCGTTGCGAAGATTTCTTTCGTGAGTGTGGGTTGATTGAAACTGTACCCACGTGGTAACCGCTCCTGCTGGCGATGGCGTTTCATGAATCAAGCACATGACGATTCGAAACCCGCCAGCATCTTCAAGTTGGGCGCACCACAACTGCATCGTTGATGCACCACAGTGGAACGCATCCACCATGGCGTGACGCGTTTTGTGGCCGACGCAGAGTCTGGCCGACGCCGGGCAATAGCCCTCAGGTCGACGCGATCCTCAAACCGCTACCGCCGGACCGCCATTGCCACAATCGCCGCACCGGCGGCAACAATCAGCGCGTCCTCGATCAGGCCGCTGCGGGTCTGGCCCATGCGCGCCATGGCGCGCTTGCGGCCTGCAAGCGTGAGGTACGCAAGAGGTACAGCGGTTGCAACCGCCGTTAAAGCACCTGCCGGTTCACGGCCGCGGGGAGCCAACGCAGCGCCTGCGATGCCTGCGCTCATCACACGCGCCAGCAGCCCCAGAAAAACCGTACGGTCAGGCGCGGTCTTCATCTTGTCGCCGAGCAGTTCGCCCACACCCATGGCCAGGGCGCCATGCCTGAACAGCGGGCGGTCCAGCAAGACAAGCCGCCCCGGGGGGCGACGGTCCAGAAGCCGCGCTGCCGCGATGGTGGCCATAGGCGTCATGGAGCGCGCGCTTGCAACCGCGCCAATGAGGGCGGAGAAAAGCAGATCGATGTGTTTCACGTTCGGTCCCGCGGCGAATGCTAAAAGGCCATCGTGCGGGGGCCTGCGTCCTCGAAGAAGGGGAAAAACGCCCGATCGGCTGTAGGTTACTCAGCCGTCTCGCCTGAATCCTTGATCACCTTTCCCCAGCGCGCCATTTCCGCCTGCACATAGGCTTTATGGCCGGCTGCGGTGAGCCTGGAGTCGGTCACAAGACGCAAACCCAGCGCTTCCTGGCGCTTGATCAGGTCCGGGTCTTTGAGGGCTTCACGCAGCGCGGCATTCAGCCTGGCCAGGATCTCTGGCGGCGTGCCGCGCGGCGCATACACGCCATGCCACACCGTGACATTGAAGTCTGTGAGGCCGGCCTCGGCCAATGTCGGCGTTTGCGCCAGTGAAGGCAGATTCAGGCGTTCCTTGCTGCTGACGCCATACACCTTCACTTTTTTACCTTCAATTTGCGGCACGGCGTTGGTCGCCTGCTCGCACATCAGGTCTACCTGCCCACCGATCAGGTCCGTCATGGCCGGGGCCGTTCCCTTATAAGGGACGGCTGTCATTTTGGACTTGAGCGCACTTTGCAGCATCAAACCGCAAAGGTGCGAAGCCGACCCCACACCCGCGTTGGCCAGATTCACCCGGCCATCGGAATCTGCAACCCACTTGCGCAATTCGGCAAGGTTGTTGGCTGCGAGCGTCGTGCGGCCAATCAGCACGGACGGCGCTTCGTTGATCAGCCCCAGGTACTCAAAGTCCTTCAGGGTGTCGTACGGCAATTTTTTATAAAGGGCTGGCGCCGTTGCAAGGCCAATGTGATGCACCAGCAGCGTATAACCGTCGGCCTTGGCGCGCGCCAATGGTCCCACCGGCGCCAGCCGTGTTGTCAACGATGACGGTCTGGCCCAGCGGCTTGCGCAGTGCTTCGGCCAGGTCACGGGCAATTTTGTCGCTCGGCCCGCCCGCGGCGAATGGCACCACCAGCGTCACCGGCTTGTCCGGGTACTGCGCCCAAACCGCCGGCACGGCCGAGAGGCTTAGCAAGGCCGAAACAAGAACCCCAAGAACCCGTTTGAACATCCACTTGTTGTTTTTCATGCTTTGTCTCCTTTGTAGTTGCTAACAGAATCAGGATCGGAAATCAGGCAGAAAGGGCTTGCATCTGGGCATAAAGGTCCGCCTTGCCCTCAAAGCCAATACCAGGCAGTTCAGGCAAGGTCACGTGGCCGTTGATCACCTTCACGCCATCGGGGAAACCGCCGTAGGGCTGGAAAAGGTCGGGATAGCTTTCATTTCCACCCAGGCCGAGGCCGGCGGCAATGTTGAGAGACATCTGGTGCCCGCCGTGGGGAATACAGCGTGAGGGCGACCACCCGAACTGCTTGAGAACTTCAAGCGTGCGCAGGTATTCAACCAGGCCATAGGACAACGCACAGTCGAACTGCAGCCAGTCGCGATCAGGGCGCATGCCGCCATGGCGCAGGAGGTTGCGGGCGTCCTGGTGCGAGAACAGGTTCTCGCCGGTTGCCATGGGGCCGGGGTAGAACTCCGAAATCGCCGCCTGCAAGGCGTAGTCAAGTGGGTCCCCGATCTCTTCATACCAGAACAGCGGAAATTCGCGGAGCATCTTGGCGTACGCGATGCCGGTTTCCAGGTCGAACCGGCCGTTCGCATCCACCGCAAGCTGGGCCTCTGAGCCGATCTCTTTTAATACCGCCTCGATGCGCTGCCGGTCTTCATCGATGGATGCGCCGCCGATCTTCATCTTGACGACGTTGTAGCCCCGATCCAGGTAGCTGCGCATCTCCGCGCAGAGCGCCTCATTGCCCTTGCCGGGGTAGTAATAGCCACCAGCCGCGTAGACAAAAACGCGCGGATTGGCCTCGCGCCCATGGCGTTCGGCCAGCATGCGAAACAGCGGCTTTCCCTCGATCTTGGAGACCGCATCCCATACAGCCATATCAATGGTGCCGACAGCAACAGAGCGTTCGCCGTGCCCGCCCGGTTTTTCGTTGCTCATGGCCGCGGCCCAAACCTTGGCAGGGTCGATGTTCGTACCCTTGGCATCGATCAGGCTGTCGGGCGCCGCGTCAAGGATGCGGTCGCGGAAACGCTCGCGGATCAGCCCGCCCTGTCCATACCGGCCATTGGAGTTAAACCCGTAACCCACGACCGGCTTGCCGTCACGGATCACGTCCGTGATCACAGCCACCAGGCTCAAGGTCATCTTGCTGAAGTCGATGTACGCGTTGCGGATGGGTGAACTGATAGGGAGGGTTTTCTCCCTGATTTCAACGATTTTCATGGCCGTCTTTATGACAAGTTGTGAAGAGGATCGTTATGATCGTGAAGGCTGCCGCATTTGACCAATGCTGTTTTTCTTCTCTTCAATGCTTTCAAAGCACTGGGCATGAATTTCTCCTGGCTCGAAGACTTTTCTGCGCTGGCGACCACGGGAAATTTCTCCCGCGCCGCCGAAGAACGCCACATGACGCAGCCTGCTTTCGGGCGCCGGGTGCGCGCCCTGGAAGAATGGATCGGCACCGAACTTTTTGACAGAAGCTCACAGCCGGTCCGGCTGACCGAAGCCGGCCAGTGGTTCCAGGGCATTGCCAATGATTTGATGGCTCAGGTGGCCCGCGTGCCGGGCGAAGCCAGGATCATTGCGGAAGCCAGTTCGCATTCCCTGCGCTTTGCCGCAACTCACGCGTTGTCATTTACCTTCATGCCGGCTTGGCTACGCAAGTTTGAAGCGCACACCATGGCCGGAACGATGCACCTGGAGTCTGACGTGCTGGCCCGGTGCGAGGCGCTGATGGAGCAAAGCAAGGTGCAGTTTGTGGTGTGCCATGCCCACCCTGACGCGCCAGGGCGCCTTGAATCCGGCGGTTTCCTCTCGATTCAGATTGGCGCCGACAGCCTCGTGCCGGTGACGGCAGTTGACTCTTCGGGCAACCCTCTACACACGCTGCAGGCAGGCAAGACGCCGGTATCTCTTCTTGGCTACAGCGCCGAATCCGGCTTGGGCCGCATCTTGCGCGAAACAAGGTTTGAGGCCATGGAGAACGTCTCGACGCAAACGGTTTTCACCGCGCACTTGGCCTCGGTTTTGAGAACGATGGTCCTCGAAGGCCGCGGCGTGGCATGGGTGCCGCAAACGCTGATTGATGACGACCTGGCAACGGGCCGTGTGGCCGAAGCGGGTGTGCCGGCGTTACGCGTCCCCCTTGAAATCAGACTCTTTCGGTCTCGTCATTCAATGGGGCGAGCCGCAGAGGCGCTTTGGGATGCTGTGATCAGGCCGGACGAGGTTAATGGCTAACGCTCCTGACAGTTGCTCTTGACCCGATAGAGGCATTTTGTTGAACCAAAAGGACGAAACAGGCTTGAGGTGTGCTCACTCAAGCCACTTCTGAAAAAACCGCGCCTGCCCCATCGCAGGATCCAGCTGGTAGCCGGCAAAGCCTATGCGTTCATACAGCTTGATGGCGCCGACGTTGCCTTGCAACGCTTCCAACGTCAGCTTGCAGGCGCCGCGTTCGCGGGCGATCTCTTCCACCAGAGCCAGCATCTTTTCGCCGACGCGCTGGCCGCGGTGGCTGGGCCGTACGGACACGTCATGGATGTTGACCAGCGGGCGGCAGGCGAAGGTGGAAAAGCCTTCGATGCAGTTGGTGAGGCCTACGGCCTGCCCGCCGTCGAACGCGAGCACGCTGAAGGCCTGCGGCCGTTTGGCGAGCTCACCGACGAGGTTGTTTTTGGCAAAGTCGCTGAGGGGATGGCCGCCACCGGCCTGGTCTTGCGCGTAAATGTCTAGCAGCTCGATGAGTGCACCGGCGTGCGCCGGGTTGGCGTAGTCGGCGCGAACAACTTGTACAGAAGATGAGGGTGAAGTGGATTCGGTCATGCGGTCACCTTTGAAAAGCCATCTGGCCATTCTAGGGAGGGCGGCTCACTGCGGTTAGCCTAGCCGGTAAAGCCCCATGGCATTGCCGCCCATCACCGCCGCTTGCCCGGCCTTATCCAGCCCGGCAAGAAGCTGCCGCGCCTCGCTCCACCACTGCGCGTAAGTGCCGGCCAGCTCCAGCACGGGCCAGTCGCTGCCCCACACGACACGGTCAGCGCCGAAGCTTTTCAGCACATGCTCGCCCCAGCGCCGCACGGCCCCTGGCTGCGGACGTGGACCGGCTTCGGTCATCAAGCCTGAGAGCTTGCACATGGCCCCGGTCTCAGTTGCCATGCGTGCAATGCCATCGGCCCAGGGTTGCCACTCGCCCGCCGCGATGCCGGGCTTGGCGCAGTGGTCTATCACCATGCGTAAATCAGGATGCCGGCCGGCCAGCGTCAGGATGTGCGGCAAGTGCGCGGACTTCACCAACGCATCAAACACGAGGCCGCAATCCGCCATGGCACGCAAGGCTGGAGCCACTGCAGGCTGCAATATCCATTCGGCATCGGCAATGTCTTGCAGCATGGGCCGCAAACCCTTGAGGCGCGGGTGACCGGCCAGTTTTTCGATGCGGGCTGGCGCATCGGCAGCCAACATATCTACCCAGCCCACCACGCCCAGCACCGCAGGGTTTTGGTCGGCTTGCGCCAGCAGAAACTGTGTCTCCGCCTCCGTTGGCGCGGCCTGCACCAACACACCGCCGGTGACGCCGTGCGGCGCGGATTGCGCCTGCCAGTCGGCCACAGCCACATCGCGGTAGATGGGTGCCAGCGCCGGCGTCAGCCAGCCATAGTCGCCGCGCGCCAGTTGCCAGCAATGAAAGTGCGCGTCGATCTTTGCGATCGCGGTCATGGCGTCGGCGCCTCCATGGGCAACAGCCCCTGTTTGCGCAAATCAGCCCAGAACGCAGGCGGAATCGGGTGCTGCATCATTGCCACCGCATCGGTCCATTCGGCAATCTTGCGCGCGCCCAGCATCACGATCTCAACCGCCGCATGGGCCAGCGGAAACTGCAGCGCCGCGGCGCGCAGCGGCACGCCGTGCGCCTTGCAGACCAATTCAATCCGGGCCGTGCGGTCCAGCCACTCGCGGGCAGCCGGTGCGTAGTTGAAGCTCGCCTTGCCGCCCCGCGCACCTGTCGCCAGGATGCCCGAATTGAACACACCGCCCAGCGCGATGCGCACACCGCGCGCTGCGCATTGCGGCAACAGCGCGGCCAGCGCGCTGTGGTCCAGCAGGCTGTAGCGCCCGGCCAGCATCAGCACGTCCAGGCCGGCTTCGCGCAAGACCTGCAGCACGACATCCACATCGTTGGTGCCCAGGCCTATGGCGCGGATCAGCCCTTCCCGCTTCATCTGCCGCAGCTCGGGCAGGGTTTCGTCAATCACTTGCCGCAGCACCGCCGGCGCACGCTCGCCGTGCGAGGCGGCGTCGGGGTCGTGCACATACACCACGTCCAGCCGCGGCAGGCCCAGGCGCTGCAGGCTTTCCTCCACGCTGCGGCGTGTGCCCGCGGCGCTGAAGTCCCACACCTGGTTGAAAGGCAGTATGTCGACATAGCCGTGCTGTGCGCGGGCGGCATTCGCGTCGGGCAGCAGCAAGCGGCCCACCTTGCTGGAGAGGATGTAGCTGTCTCGCGGGTGCTGGCGCAGCGCAGCGCCCAGGCGCTGTTCCGAAAGGCCATGGCCGTAATGTGGCGCGGTGTCAAAGGTCCGGCAGCCATCGGCCCAGGCGGCGTCGACCAGAGCGCGGGCATCGGCGTCAGAGACGGCGCTGAACAGGTTGCCCAGCGGCGCGCCGCCCAAGCCCAGCCGCAGGCCGCTTCCTTCACAGGCAGAAAAAACAGGGGCAAGGCCCGCAGTCGTAGTGGTCGTGGTCGCAGTTGTCATGTCAGGTCCGGTCCGGTCTCGGCTTGGATTTCAGGGTTAATCCCGATAAAAGTTTAGCCATGTTAGAACTAACATGTCAGTCATCGACAGCGGGAAATCCCGAGGTTTTGTGAAAACCACGCTTTCCAGCTGTTCATTCGCCACACATGCTTAAAAACATCCCGCCCCTGCTGACACCCGACGCCCTGCATGCCTTGGCCAGCATGGGCCATGGTGACGACGTGGCGATTGTTGATGCGAACTTCCCTGCCGCCCAGGTAGCGCATAAAAGCGGCGCCCGGCTGGTGCAGCTGGCAGGCGCGACGGCCCCGCAGGCGCTGGCCGCGGTGCTGCGCTTGCTGCCGCTGGACGACTTTGTGCCCGACGCCGCCTGGACCATGCAGGTGGTGGGCGACGCAGCCGCCGTACCTGCGCCGGTCGCCGAATTTGCCACTGTGCTGCACCAGGCCGGCGAGCGCCCTGCCGTATCGCTGGAGCGGTTTGATTTCTACGCTCACGCGCAAAAAGCCTTCCTGATCCTGCAGACCGGCGAGCAGCGCAAATACGGCAACATCCTGCTGCGCAAGGGCGTCATCGCCAGCGACCACACCTGAGCCCATGAGCAGCGCCCCCTCCGCCACGACCGGCGCCCCTCTCAGCCTGCGCGCGCAAGCGTACGAAAGCTTTCAGCAGCAGATCGTCGACGCCAACATCCGCCCCGGCCAGTTCATCTCGCAGCGCGAGTTGATGCAATTGCTGGGCATGCCGCTGGGGGCCGTGCGCGAGCTGATTCCCCGCCTGGAAGCTGAAGGCCTGCTCAAGACTGTGCCGCAGCGCGGCCTGCAGGTGGCGCATGTCGATTTGAAACTGATCAACAACGCCTTCCAGCTGCGCCGCCTGCTGGAGCGCGAGGCGGCCAGCCGTTTTGTCACCACGGTGTCTGACACCGACCTGGCCGCCATCGAGCAGGCCCACCTCAACATCGTCAAGCGCGCAAAAAAGAAGGCCATTGACGACGCCCTGCTGGAAGACGCCACCACAGTCGACTGGGGCCTGCACGATTTGATGATCGACGCCCTGGGCAATGAGCTGATCTCGGAGGTCTACCGCATCAACAGCCTGCGGGTGCGCCTGATCAAGCTTGAAGGCTCCACCCTTTCCCCGGATGTGCTGATTCCCGCGATGGAAGAACACCTCTGGTTTATTGACGCCCTCAAGCGGCGCGACGCACAAGCCGTGGTCGACCGCCTGAGCCACCACATCGAAAGCGCGCACCGACGTGTGCTAGGACTGCCGCGGCCCGATATGCCGTGGTCTTTGGAGACCCTTGAATGACGAGTTCTTTTCCCGCCGCTGAAAAATCCTTTCGCGGCATCTGGCCCGCCCTGCTGACGCCGCTCACCGCCGGCCTGGACATTGACCATGCCAAATTCGCCGCCCACTGCAAGGCACTGATCGCCGCCGGCTGCCCGGGCGTGACGGCTTTCGGCACCACGGGCGAAGGCCCGTCGTTCTCATTGCAAGAGCGCAAGGACGCGATTGACCAGCTGATCAAAAACGGCATCCCGGCCGCGCAGATCATGGTCTCCACCAGCTGCGCCGCCCTGCCCGAAACACTGGAGCTCACGCGCCACGCCGTCAAGGCCGGTGTGCACGGCTGCCTGATGCTGCCGCCGTTTTTCCTCAAGGGTGTGTCTGACCAGGGCATCATCGACGGCTACCGTTATGTCATCGACGGCATGGCCGGCACGCCCTTCAAGCTGTACCTGTATCACATCCCCCAGGTGACGGGCGTTCCGCTGTCGCATCACGTGATCAGCACGCTCAAAAAGCAGTACCCGGACACCATCGTCGGCATCAAGGACAGCGCCTGCAGCACCGAACATTCGGTGGGCCTGGCCAATGCCTTCATGAAGGAAATGACCGTCTATGTCGGCTTTGAACCCGACCTGCCAGAGATGGGCAAGCGCGGCAGCACGGGCGCCATCAGCGGCCTGGCGAACTTCATGCCGCGCCTGGTGAAACGCCTGGTGACCGAGCCTGAGGCAGCCGCCACGCCCGCCGAACGCGAGCGCGTCGTCAAGCTGATCGGCCTGCTGAACGGCTATTCGCTGATGCCCGCACTCAAGGGCATCATGGCCATGCAAAGCGGCGACAAAGCCTGGCTGCGGGTGCGTGCACCGCTGGTGGCTTTGACACCCGATGAATACCAGGCGCTGGAAAAAACCATCACCGCCTTCGGGATTGATACAAAATCCGACTGATTGCCCAACGCTACCCTGGGGCCTGAGCCCAAACGATTGACCTAAAAAAGGAGACAACCATGAAGACTTCCCTCTCGTCCACCCTTCGCCGCACCCTGTTGGCCGCAGCGTCCGCCACCTTGCTGATGGGCGCGCTGCTGCCCGCCGCCCAGGCCCAGAACAAAATGGTGCTGCGCGTTTCGACGCCGGCCGTGCCGGACGACTGGCACGCCAAGATGTGGACGGTCTTCAAGGACAGCCTCGAAAAAAGCGCGCCCGGCGAGTTCGACGTGCAGATCAACCTGAACGCCTCGCTCTTCAAGCAGGGCACCGAGCCCGCCGCCATGGCGCGCGGCAACCTTGAGCTCTCTTCCATCTCGGCCTTTGACATTGCCAAGCTGGTGCCCGAGTTCTCCATCTTCACCGCCGGCTACATCGTGCGTGACCCGGACCACCAGCAAAAGGTGTTCTCCGGCCCCATCGGCACAGAAATGTTCAAGCATGTGTCTGAAAAGATGGAAGTCACGCCGCTGTCCACCGTCTACCTCGGCACGCGCCAGGTCAACCTGCGCGAAGTCCGCAACGTCAAGGTTCCGGCCGACCTCAAGGGCGTGAAGCTGCGCATGCCCGGCTCCAAAGAATGGCTGTTTCTGGGTGAAGCCCTGGGCGCCACCCACACACCGCTGGCCTTCGGCGAGGTTTACCTGGGCCTGAAGACCGGCACCATCGACGGCCAGGACAACCCCCTGCCCTCCGTGCGCGCAGCCAAGTTCTACGAAGTGACCAAGCAAATCGTCATGACCAGCCATCTGGTCGACGGCATCTTCATCGCCATTTCCAACAAGGCCTGGAACGGCATGAACGCGGCGCAAAAGACCAAAGTCACCGCCGCCGCGCAAGCCGCAGCCGCCTACAACAATGAAAACCGCATCAAGGAAGAAAGCCAGCTGGTGGACTTCTTCAAGAAGGAAGGCCTGCAGGTCACCACGCCGGATGTGGACGCCTTCCGCAAGACGGTGCAGACGACTTACCTGAATTCCGAGTACGCAAAAGTCTGGCCCAAGGGCCTGCTTGAGCGTATCAACGCCACGAAGTAAGCCCTGCGGCAAGCACCAAGCACGACCACAACTCTCATGAAAAGCTGGCCCCAAAAAGCCGCCAACCTCATTGGCGGCGGACTCTTCCTGACCCTGTTCATCGTGTTCGTGATCCAGATCACGGCGCGATTTTTCTTCGGCAAGCCTTTGCCCTGGACGGATGAGGCGGCCGTGATTCTCTATGTCTGGGTCATCCTGTGGGCCGCCGCCGTGGTGGTGCCCGAACGCGAGCACGTGGTGTTTGACCTGGTGTGGAACAGCATGCCTTACCGCGGCCGGCAGGCCATGGCCATCATCGGCAACCTGCTGGTCGGTGGCCTGGCGGCCTGGGGTATCCCGGGTTGCTGGGACTATGTGCACTTCATGGCCCGCGAAGGAACGCCCGTGCTGGGCGTGTCTTTCCAATGGGTCTTCTTGCCTTTTGTGCTGTTGCTCGCCGCCTTGGCAGTGCGCTCAGCCTGGGCGATCTGGAACGCGATCCGTGGCAAGGGTCTTGAAGCGGAGCTGCGGATATGACAAGCGGAATCTGGGTATTGGTTGGGGTACTGGCCGGCGGCATGCTGCTGCGCATGCCCATCGGCTTTTCAATGATCGCGGCGGGCATTGGCTACCTCGCGGTCAAGGGCCATGACATCGGCCTGGTGGCCGAGCAGATCGGCAACGGGCTGTACAACAGCTACGTGCTGCTGGCGGTGCCGCTCTTTGTGTTTGCCGCCAACATCATGAACGCGGGCACGGTGAGCGAGCGTATTTTCGACTTCTGCCGCATCCTGGTGGGCCGCATGCGCGGCGGACTGGCGCAGGTCGATATTCTGGTCAGCGTGATCTTCTCGGGCATGAGCGGCAGCGCGATTGCCGACGCGGCCGGCCCCGGCCTGGTCACGATCCGCCAGATGCTGAAAAAGCCTGAATACACACGCGGCTTTGCCGGCGCCGTGGTGGTGGCCAGCGCCACGCTGGGTCCCATCATCCCGCCGTCCATCCCGATGGTGATCTATGCGCTGGTTTCGGGCGCTTCGGTGGGTGCGCTCTTTCTGGGCGGCGTGGTGCCGGGCTTTTTGATGGCCGGGCTGATGATGGGCGTGGTCGCGATCATCGCAAAAAAGCGCAACATGCCGCGCGACGAACCCGTGCCGCGCTCGGAATGGGCCGGCCTGATCTTTCGCGGCGCGCTGCCGTTGTCGATGCCCATCGTGCTGCTGGGCGGCATCTACTCGGGCATCTTCACGCCGACAGAAGCCGCCGCCGTGGCTGCGCTGCACGCGCTGATCCTTGCTGCGCTGGTGTTTCGCGCTTTGACGTGGCGCAGCTTCTGGGGCGTGGTGATGGAGTCGACCCGCGGCAGCGCGGTGATCACCATGATCCTGGCCGGCTCCTTCATGCTCAACTACGCCTTCACAGCCGAGGGCGTGCCACAGGCCATGGCGTCGTGGGTCGACAGCATGCATTTTTCACAGATTGGCTTTTTGCTGATGGTGAACGTCATGTTCCTCGTGCTGGGCTGCTTCCTGGATGTGTCGGTGCTTCTGCTGGTGTTTGTGCCCATGCTGCTGCCGGCGGCCAAGCTGCTGGGCGTGGACCTGGTGCACTTCGGCGTGCTGGTGGTGCTCAACATGATGATCGGCCTGATCCACCCGCCGTTTGGCATGCTGCTCTTTGTGACCAAGGCGTTGACCGGCATTCCCATCGGCGAGATGATGAAAGAGGGCTGGCCGTTCCTGGTCATGTTGCTGCTCTTGTTGCTGGCGATGACTTTTTTCCCGCAGATCGTCCTTTGGCTGCCTCAAACCATGGGATATAAGTAGCCCCCCATAGCGCCTGTGGCGCTTCCCCCCAAGGGGCGGCGCCTGCGGCCCGGCGAAGCCGGTTCCGCGGCCCCCGCTTGGTAATACCCACCCCTTCCTCAGACAGGTGCCTCACCTCCGGAACCGCATATGAGTGACGATATGAATGCCGACGTGGTCTGCGTTGCCAGCTGGAACGCCGACCTGATTTCGCAGGTGGCGCGTCCTATCGCGCGGGGCGAGACGCTGATGGCGAATAGCTTCAGCATCAGCCCGGGCGGCAAGGGCAGCAATGCCGCGGTGGCCGCCGCGCGCCAGGGTGCGCGTGTGGCGCTGATCGCGCGCATCGGCGAGGACGACTTTGGCCGCATGGGCATGACGCTCTGGCACGGCGAAAGCATCGATACGCGCCATGTCGAGCAGGTGGCGGGCGAGCGCAGCGGTGTCGCGCAAATCCTGGTCTATGAAGACGGCGACAACAGCATTGCCGTCTACCCCGGTGCGGGCACCGGCCTGGGCGCGCGCCATGCCCTGGCCGCCGCGCCTGTACTGGCAGGCTGCCGCGTCGTGATGGCCTCCTGCGAGGTCCCGGCCGAGGCCACCCTCGAAGCTTTTCGCCTGGCCCGCCAGGCCGGCGCCCTCACCCTGCTCAACCCGGCGCCCGCGCGCCCGCTGGCGGACGAGTTGCTCGCGCTGGTGGACGTACTCACGCCCAATGAAAGCGAACTCTATTTGCTGGCCGGCGCGGGGCATGACGGCTCGGCCGACGATGCGGCCCTGCAGTTGCTCAGCCGCGGCGCGCGCGCCGTGCTGGTCACGCTGGGCGCGGCCGGTTGCCGGCTCTACCAGCCGGGCCAGCTACCCGTCACGCTGGCCGGGCGCACCATGCCCGTGCGCGACACCATAGGCGCGGGCGACACCTTCACCGGCGCACTGGCGGCCGCACTGGCGCGCGGCGAGCCTTTGCCTGCGGCCATGCGATGGGCCAATGCGGCAGCGGCGCTGTCGGTCACGCGGCATGGCGCCATCGACGGCATCCCGCGCCAGGCAGAGGTAGCGGCGCTGCTCGGCTGACTTACCCGCGTTTTAAAGAGAATATGCCTGCAGCCCAGTAGCCACCTTGGCTGGCAGCTATCAAAACAGTAGCAAGCAACTGGCCCAGCCGGGTCCAGCGGCGCAATGTCTCGCGGGCGTGTAGTCCGGCCTCTCCTTTACAGGACGTTTACGAGCCTCTTTCCAGCCGTATATCTGCGCCCTCAGTGTTGCAGTGATAATTATTCAGCGCCGCCTGGACGATGCCTTCCGCTTCGTTCAGCTTCGTTCAGACGGCAGCCATGAACTACCCATCAAACACAAAAAATGCCGCGCTCCCCGATTGAACAGGGTGACACGGCGGGCACCAAGGACAGCTGATGGACCCGAAAGCCGAAACGCCGCAAAACGGCGCTGTGATCCCTCCTCGCAAACGGCTGAGCCGCCGCGCCTCCATCATCGGCAGCGTCATTGCCGTGCTGCTATTGGCCGGCACCGGCTGGCTGGCCTGGCACCTGACCCGACCGGCGGCAGACCCCACCGCTGGCGGCCCGGGCGGCCCCGGCGGCGCCTTCCGGCGTGGGCCTCCCTCCACCACGGTCGGCGTAGCTACCGCCGAAAAAGCCAACATCCCCATCGTCCTGGAAGCCCTGGGCACTGTCACGCCGCAGGCCACCGTCAGGGTGCGGCCCCAGGTGTCTGGCGTGCTTGAGAAAGTGCTGTTCAAGGAAGGCCAGATGGTCAAGGCCGGCGAGTTGCTGGCCACCATAGACCCGCGCCAGTTTGAGATGGCCCTGATGCAGGCCAGCGGCCAGCGCCAGCGCGACGAAGCGCAACTCGACAGCGCGCGTGTGCAGTTGCAGCGCTTCAAGACCCTGCTCGAACAGGATTCCATCGCCCGCCAGGAGGTCGACACCCAGGCCGCGCTGGTCAAGCAGCTCGAAGGCACCGTCGTGGTCGACAAAGCCAATGAAGGCGCGGCGCGGCTCAACCTGGGCTACACCCGCGTGGTGGCGCCCGTCAGCGGCCGCGTCGGCCTGCGCACGGTCGACGTCGGCAACGTGGTGAGCAGCGGCGATGCCAACGGGGTCGCCCTCATCACGCAACTCAGCCCGATTGACGTCGTGTTCTCCATCCCGCAAGACCGGGCCGGCGAGCTGCAGCAAAACGCCGGCGGCAGCACACCCATGAAGGTCGTCGCGCTGGACCGCACCCGCACCGCCACGCTGGACACGGGTGTGTTCGCCTCACTCGACAACCAGGTCGACACCACCACCGGCACCGTACGGGCCAAGGCGCGCTTTGCCAACAGCAAGCTCAACCTCTTCCCCAGCCAGTTCGTCAATGTGCAGTTGCAGGTCAAGACGCTTGACGACGCCGTGGTGGTGCCGGTGACCGCCCTGCGCCTGGGCGGCAGCGGCGACTATGTCTACGTGCTCAACGCCGCCGAGCGCACCGTGTCCTTGCGGCCAGTGCAACGCGGCCAGGCCACGGCTGAAAAGATTGTGATCACCGCCGGGCTGAAAGCCGGCGAGCGCGTCATCACCGAGGGCGCCGACCGCCTCAAAGACGGCGCCAGCGTGGTGCTGCCGGGCGACGCGCCAGGTGCGGGCGCAAGCGGCAGGCGCCGCGGCGCCAGTGCGCCGGGCGGCGGTGCTTCCGCCGCGGGGCGCCACCGCCCCGCGTCCGATGCCGCCGGGGCCGCACCGGCGGCAACACCAGCAGCAACTCCCGCTCCGGCAGCTTCGGCACCCGCCGCGCTGCAACCTGACGCCGCGCCGCCTTCCATCGCCGGCCCGACAGCCGAGCAACGCCAGCGCATGCTCGACCAAGCCAAAGACGACCCGGCCGCGCTGGAACGCCGCAAACGCTTCCTGGAACAAATCGACAAGGGCGACCCCGAAGCGCTGGCACGCTGGCAGGGCATGAAGGATCGCCGCCAGGGCGGCCAGAGCGAACGCTCGACGAAATGAGCAGGCGCCTGAACGGCAAAAGCATCGCAGTGCGCAGCACCAAGGTTATTGAATGAGCCCCTCACGTCCCTTTATCCTGCGCCCGGTAGCGACGTCGCTGCTGATGGTGGCCATCGTGCTGGCCGGCCTGGTGGGCTTCAAGTTTTTGCCGCTGTCGGCTCTGCCGCAGGTCGACTACCCGACCATCCAGGTGCAGACGCTCTACCCCGGCGCCAGCCCCGAAGTCATGGCGCAAACCGTCACCGCGCCGCTGGAGCGCCAGTTCGGCCAGATGGCCGGGCTTTCGCGCATGAGCTCCACCAGCGCCGCCGGTGTCTCCATCGTCACGCTGCAGTTCGGCCTGGGCCTGGCGCTCGATGTGGCCGAGCAGCAGGTGCAGGCGGCCATCAACGCCGGCGGCTCGCTGTTGCCGGCCGACCTGCCCGCCCCGCCCGTGTATGCCAAGGTCAACCCGGCCGATGCGCCGGTGCTGACACTGGCCATCACGTCGGACACCATGCCGCTGACAGAAGTGCAAAACATCGTCAACACCCGGCTGGCACTGAAGATCAGCCAGGTCAACGGCGTGGGCCTGGTGTCGCTCAGCGGCGGGCAGCGCCCCGCCGTGCGTATCCAGGCCGACACCCGCGCGCTGGCTTCTTACGGCCTGGGTCTGGACTCATTGCGCACTGCCATTTCAGCCGCCAATGCCAACGGCGCCAAGGGCAGCATTGACGGCCCCACGCGCTCCTACACCATCAACTCCAATGACCAGCTGGTGGCGGCGTCTGACTACAAAAATCTGATCGTCGCGTTTCGCAATGGCGCGGCCGTCCGTGTCTCGGATGTGGCGCAGGTGGTTGACAGCGCCGAGAACATCAAGCTCGGCGCCTGGTCCGGCATGAAGCCGGCCATCATCCTCAACGTGCAGCGCCAGCCCGGCGCCAACGTGATCGCCACGGTCGACGCCATCAAGCAGCGCCTGCCCGAGTTGCAGGCCGGCCTGCCAACGTCGCTGAGGGTCGACGTGCTGAGCGACCGCACCACCGGCATACGCGCTTCAGTGATGCATGTCGAGATCGAACTCCTGCTGGCCGTGCTGCTGGTGGTGCTGGTGATCTTTGCCTTCCTGCACAGCCTGCGTGCCACCGTGATCGCCAGCCTGGCCGTGCCGATCTCGCTCATCGGCACCTGCGGTGCCATGTATTTGCTGGGCTACAGCCTGAACAACCTGAGCCTGATGGCGCTAACGATTGCCACCGGCTTTGTGGTCGACGACGCCATCGTGATGATCGAAAACATCTCGCGCTACATCGAAGAAGGCGAAGAGCCCATGGCCGCGGCGCTCAAGGGCGCGACGCAGATCGGTTTCACCATCATCTCTCTGACGGTGTCGCTGATTGCCGTGCTGATCCCGCTGCTCTTTATGGGCGACGTGGTGGGCCGGCTGTTTCGCGAATTCGCCGTCACGCTGGCCATCACCATTTTGATTTCGGCTGTGGTGTCGCTCACGCTGGTTCCGATGATGTCGGCAAGATGGCTCAGGCACGTGCCTGAAACCACGGGCGACGGCCGCCTCGCCAAGGCAGGCGCGAAGATGCAACGCTTCTTTGACGGCGTGATCGCCCGTTACGACATCTGGCTCACCTGGGTATTGAAGCGCCAGGGCGCCACGCTGCTGGTGGCGCTGGGCACGCTGGTGCTGACGGTGCTGCTGTACGTGTTGATTCCGAAAGGCCTCTTCCCGACACAAGACACCGGCCAGTTGCAAGCCCGGGTAGAAACGGCCCAATCGGTGTCGTATGCCCGCATGGCCGAACTGCAGCAGGCCGCCGCCAAAGCGATCCTGGAAGACCCCGATGTCGAGACACTGAGCTCCTTCATTGGCGTGGATGCAGCCAACAACACCATGCTGCACACCGGCCGCATGCTGATCAACCTGAAAAAATCGCGCACCACCAGCCAACAGGAAACCATGGACAGGCTGCAGCGACGCGCGGCCGCCGTGGCCGGCGTCACGCTGTATTTGCAGCCCACGCAGGACTTGACGATTGACGCCGAGACCGGCCCCACACAGTTCCGCGTGTCACTCGAAGGATCGAACAACGCCACCGTGGTGGAATGGGCTACCAAACTGGCGCAGCGCATGCGGCAGCTCGATCATCTGCGCAATGTGTCGTCCGACGCGGGCTCCAGCGGCGCCGGGGCGTACATCACGGTAGACCGGGACAGCGCCTCGCGCCTGGCAATCACCACCTCATCGATCGACGACGCGCTCTACAGCGCCTTCGGCCAACGCATTGTCTCTACCATCTTCACAGAGACCAACCAGTACCGCGTGATCCTGGAGGCCATGCCCGACCAGCTGCTCACGCCCGCCTCGCTGGGCAGCCTGCAGCTCAAAACCGGCTCAGGCACCACCACGCCGCTGTCGGCCATTGCCACCATCGCCGAGCAGCCCGCCCCGCTGCAGATCACCCGCGTGGCCCAGTACCCGGCCACCACACTGGGCTTTGACACCGCGCCCGGCGTCTCGCTGGGCAAGGCCGTCGATGAGATCAGGCAAGCCGCCAAAGACATCGCCATGCCGGCCAGCGTGACGGTGTCTTTCCTCGGTGCGGCAGGTGCCTATCAGGCGTCGCTCTCCAACCAGTTGTGGCTGATCCTGGCGGCGGTGATCTGCGTCTACATCGTGCTGGGTGTGCTCTATGAAAGCTATATCCACCCGCTGACGATTCTCTCCACCCTGCCCTCGGCCGGCGTGGGTGCGCTGCTGGCGCTGATGATCAGCGGCTCCGACCTTGGAGTGATCGGCATCATCGGCATTATTTTGCTGATCGGCATCGTGAAGAAAAACGCCATCATGATGATCGACTTCGCGATTGATGCGGAACGCAACGAAGGAAAATCTCCGCAAGAGGCGATTCACCAGGCCGCGCTGCTGCGCTTTCGGCCCATCCTGATGACGACACTGGCGGCGCTGTTTGCCGCTGTGCCCTTGATGCTGGGTTTTGGTGAAGGAGCCGAGTTGCGGCAGCCGCTGGGGTTGTCGATTTTTGGCGGCTTGATTGTCAGCCAGATGTTGACCTTGTTTACGACGCCGGTTATTTATCTTGGGTTTGATCGGTTAGGGCGGAGGTTTGGGCGCAAGAAGGAGGTTCTTGCGTGAGGCCGGGTTCTTTTTCGTCTTATCGGGATGGCCTGAGTTCCGGGGCCGGGGTTGCCGGCGGCAACTCACTTTTCTTTTGCTTCGCCAAAAGTAAAGTAAGCAAAAGAAAAGGCGACCCTACTTGCTGCGTCCCTCCGCTTCGCTGCGGGCAACCTGCGGTGCTCGGTCCAGCCGGGGTCAAAAACAACTCGCCTGCGGCTCAAACAAGTTTTTGCCCTGATCCGTCTGGCCCTGCGCTCCTCGG
>JAJKJM010000135.1 GCA_021153985.1 Polaromonas sp. | reverse complement strand
GGGCTCCGGTGGCTGTAGCTCAGTTGGTAGAGTCCAGGATTGTGATTCCTGTTGTCGTGGGTTCGAGCCCCATCAGCCACCCCAGTATTTGAAATCCCGCGTGCCGCCTGGCACGCGGGATTTTTCCTTTGGCGGTCCTGGTACAAAATGGCCACGGACCGAGCAAGAATCTCCTGATCCTGTTGACCCGTCAACCGTAATAGAAGACCTTACCCAGGGAATACATTGCGCCAAACCACAAGCCCCCTCGTGCGGCCCATCAAGGTCCGCGTGAAACCGTTGAGCCTGCTGGCAGCAGCCCTGCTGGGGTTGAATGCTCACGCGGCAGAGACCTGGTTGACCATCACCGGCGACCCGGATAATTCCGCCAGCCACTACATCCAGGTCAATCCGGCGGCGATTGAAATCAAAGACGATCTGCGGGTCATTCCGGTCCGTATCAATCGTGCCAGGGTCTGGACTACGAGCGAGGGCATACAGTTTCGCTCAGTCGATACGGAAGTGCAGATCGACTGCACCGAACAAACCGCGCGGTATTTGAAGGCCTCTTTTTACGCGCAGCCTGACTTTCGCGGGCAACCTTTCAAGGTGACTGTTTACGCCGCAGACGACATACGCCCGATGGTTTTCAAGGACATTGCTGACAATCCCACCGCGCGGATTATCAAGGCGGCCTGTATCGCAAAGGGCGCGACCACCAATTGAGGCCTTGCCAGTGCTTCAATCCGCTATCGCCAGGGCCCGTCCTCTGCCTTGACCGCATACGTCCTGAGGCATCTTTTGATCTTTGAAGCCCGGGGCTCAGTTCACCATCACCAGCTTGCCCTTGACGCCGCGCGAGCCCATGTGGGCATACGCCGCTTTCAGCTCTGCCATGGGCATGGTGCGGTCAATCACCGGTTTGATCTTGCCTTGTGCATACCAGCCCGCCAGCTCGGCCGTCATGGCGGCGTTGGCCTTGGGCTCACGCTTGGCAAAGTCGCCCCAGAACACGCCTACGATGGACGCGCCCTTGAGTAGGGTGAGGTTCAGCGGCAGGGAGGGAATAGGCCCGGATGCAAAGCCCACCACCAGGTAGCGGCCCCGCCACGCGATGGAGCGAAAAGCCGGCTCGGCAAAGTCTCCGCCCACCGGGTCGTAAATCACGTCCGGGCCTTTGCCTTCTGTCAGGGCCTTGATTTCATCGCGCAGGTTCTTCGTGGTGTAGTTGATGGTGGCGTCCGCCCCGATTGAAGTACACAAGGCACATTTTTCGTCAGTCGATGCGGCGGCGATCACGCGGGCGCCGGCGGCTTTGGCTATCTGGATGGCGGCAGTGCCTACACCGCCTGCGGCGCCCAGCACCAGGACGGTCTCACCGGCCTTGAGTTGCGCGCGGTCCATCAGGGCGTGCCAGGACGTGGCGTAAATCATGATGAACGCCGCCGCATCCACATGCGAGAAACCGGCGGGCAAAGGCATGCACAAAGCGGCCGGCGCGATGGTGTGTGTGCCGAAGCCGCCGGTGCCCGAGAGGCACGCCACGTTTTGCCCTACCTGGAGGTGCTTGACGCCTTCACCCACGGCCTGAACCACGCCGGCATATTCGGAGCCCGGCACAAAGGGCAGGGCCGGTTTCATCTGGTACTTGTTCTGCACGATCAGCAGGTCAGGGAAGTTCAGGCTGGCCGCCTTGATCTCGATCAGGACTTCACCCGCCTTTGGCTGCGGTGTGGGCAGTTCTTTCCAGGTGAGCGCGTCAACGCCGGTGGGGTTTTCACAAAGCCAGGCTTGCATGAGATGTCTCCGATGAGGTGAATGTGTGAGGGCTGCCGGGGCGGGCAGTTGGCGAAAGTGGCGAAAGGGTGGCGCCTTCACTGCATCATAGGCAAAGCAGTGACCCTCATGAAGCCCAGATACGCCTGGGCTGTCACGGCCGTGACCGTAAAATCACCCCATGAAAATTCTCATCTGCAATGACGACGGTTACCAGGCCTCCGGCATCATCGCCCTTTATGAAGCGCTCAAGACCGTTGCAGATGTGGAGGTGGTGGCGCCCGAGCAAAACAACAGCGCCAAATCGAACGCGCTGACCCTGCATTCGCCGATGTATGTGCAAACCGCGGCCAATGGCTTTCGTTACATCAACGGCACGCCCGCGGACTGCGTCCACATCTCCCTGACCGGCTTGCTGGGGTATCGGCCCGACCTGGTGGTTTCCGGTATCAACAATGGCGCCAACATGGGGGACGACACGATTTACTCCGGTACGGTGGGCGCCGCCATGGAAGGCTACCTCTTCGGCATCCCCGCGATTGCGTTTTCGCAAACGGAAAAAGGCTGGGCGTATATCGACGTCGCCGCGCGGCGAGCCGCCGAACTGGTGCAACAGTTGATCCCTTCACTGGAAACTATCGCCGACGGCGCGGAGCCGACCGTGCCGCCATGGTTGCTCAATGTGAATATTCCCAACCTGCCGGACGACCAGATCCAGGGCGTGAAAGTGGCTCGGCTGGGCCGTCGCCATGCGGCCGAGCGCGTCATCATGCAGACCAGCCCGCGCGGCGAAACCATGTACTGGATAGGCGGCGCGGGCCCGGCAAAAGAAGCCGGGGAGGGCACCGACTTTTACGCGACCAGCCAGAAGTTCATTTCCATCACGCCGCTGCAGGTGGACTTGACCGACCACGAGCGCCTGCCTTACTGGGCCCAGACTGCCGCCCGGCTGACACAGTCGCACTGAGAGGCCTGACACATGAAACCCAGCCTCAAGCCGCCGTTCAACCCGTCGCTGAAGACAGCCAAAGCCGCCGATGCGGCGCGCCCGGCGTTCCCGGTGCGGCTGAAGCCAGATGCAGGTGTGCCATCTGCTACAAAATTAATAGCGACTAGCCAAAGTGCTGTAAGGCCTACAGGCCAAAAAGGCTTAAAAATTTCGGCACCCGCAACTCTGTCTGGCGGTGTCGGCCTCGATTCGCACGCGGTGCGTGCGCGCATGGTGGCCAAGCTCGCGGCGCAGGGCGTGAGCGATGCGCAGGTACTGGCCGCCATGGGGGCAGTGGAGCGCCACCGCTTTGTTGACACCGCGTTGATCAACCAGGCGTATGAAGACACCAGCTTGCCGATCGGCCTGGGGCAGACCATTTCCAAACCCAATGTCGTGGCCCGTATGCTTGAGCTGCTGCGCCATGGCGTGGCGGGCAAGCTGGGCCGGGTGCTGGAGATCGGCACCGGTTGCGGCTATCAGGCTGCCGTGCTCAGCCACCTGGCCAGCGAGGTCTACAGCATTGAGCGTTTGCGCGGCCTGCACGACAAAGCCAGAGAGAACCTGCGGACTTTAAGGTTGGCCAACGTGCACCTGCTGTTCGGTGATGGCATGATGGGCTACGCCAAGGGTGCTCCTTATGCGGCCATCATTGCGGCGGCCGGCGGTGAAGCCATTCCTTCTGCCTGGATCGATCAACTGGCCATAGGCGGGCGCCTGGTGGCTCCCATGCAGACTTCCAGCGGCGCGCAGGCGCTGGTGGTGGTCGATAAAACTCCTCAAGGCGTGAAGCAGACTTTGCTCGAGGCGGTTCACTTTGTGCCTTTAAAATCGGGAACAAGCTGAGATCGGGCCCGGCCGGCACCCTACGGGGTTATTGGCCGGCACAAGCGTCCAGCACCTGCATCTGCACATTTATTTGTCAGTCAAGATTGAAGACGAAAGAATCCATGAATCAAACCGTACGGTCAAACAGGGAAACAGCTCTGGTTGCCACAAGCCCAGGCGTCTCTTACGGCGCCCGCTCATTGCTCGGCAGGATGGCCTTGCCGTGCGCGTTGGCGGCGGTGCTGCTGGTCGCAGCGGGCTGCGCATCGCGCTCGCCTACCCATGCACCGGTAGAGGACCGCGGCACTTTCGGGACGCGCCCGGTGCCGGGCGCTGTCGACCCAGGCAACGTCAAGCAATTGCCGGGCTTTGAGAATGTCGGCAAACCGGGCTACTACACCGTCAAGCCCGGCGACACCATGATCCGCATCGGCCTGGACAACGGCCAGAACTGGCGCGACATCGTGCGCTGGAACAACCTGGAGAACCCCAACATCATCGAAGTGGGCCAGGTTCTGCGCGTGGTGCCGCCGGCCGAGAGCACGGCCGTGGTAACCCGTCCTGTGGCGCCCGGATCGGCGGCAGCGTCGTCCACGCCTCCCGCCCAGGCCTCCAGCGCGGCCAAGCCGGCGTCAGCGCCAGCCAGCCCTGCCGCCAACCCTGCGCCGGCAGCAACGGGTGACGAGGACATTGCCTGGATCTGGCCGGCCCAAGGGAGCATGGTTGCGGGTTTTGACGAGGCGAAGAACAAGGGCCTCGACATCGCAGGCAAGGCCGGCGATGCCGTGATCGCTTCGGCGGACGGCCGTGTGGTGTATGCCGGTGCGGGCCTGCGCGGCTATGGCAACCTGATCATCCTCAAGCACAACAACACCTTCCTCACGGCGTATGCGCACAACCAGACCTTGCTGGTGAAGGAAGACCAGAGCGTCAGGAAAGGCCAGAAGATTGCCGAGATGGGCAACAGCGACGCGGATCGCGTGAAGCTGCATTTCGAAATCCGCCGCCAGGGAAAACCGGTGGACCCGGCCAAATACCTGCCTGCGAAGTAAGGTTTCGCAGATCAAAGAAAAAGGAGCCTGGCCGATGCCTGGCTCCTTTTTTTATGGGCCCGGGTTCGGCCTTTAGTGGGGCTGCAAAATCTCGTCGTAGCCCCGGCCCTTGAATTCCAGCAGGTCCAGCCCGTGGCCAAACGGGTCGGACAAGCCGGCGATTCGTCCCCATGCGCGCTCGGCTATCGGCACTTCAAGCACCGCTCCGTGCTGCTCAAGCCGCGCGACGGCGGCTTCGATGTCGTCCACTACAAAGTCCAGATGGACCGGTGTCCAGTGGCGCTGGTAGCTGCGTACGCTTTCGCTGCCGGGGCCGCTACCGATGGGGCGCGTACCCGGCGCATTAAAAAGCAGGTCGATCGGGCTGCCCGCGCCCAGGATTTCCACAAAATCGCTTTTCAGGCGCCGGCCCACCTGCAAGCCCAGCCCCAATGTATAGAACGCGACAGCGCGGTCCATGTCGTCAACGTCGATGCAGATGCGCAGTTCCATGTCGTATTCCTTTCGGCAAGTTCCCGAAAATGGTACTGCAGCCTGAGACAATTGACCCATGACAGAAGAAAGCCAGAACCAGCGGCCTCCCGCAGCCGCAGACTACCCGCCGGACCTGCTCGAGGTCGAATCGCTAGACATCGAGGCGCAGGGCATCGCCCACCGCGCCGACGGCAAGGTGGTTTTTATTGAAGGCGCCCTGCCTTTCGAGCGGGTGACCGCCAATGTGTACCGCAAGAAAAGCAGCTTTGAAAAAGCCGTGGTGATGGCGATTCACCGCGAGTCCTCCCAGCGCGTGCGCCCGGCTTGCCCGCATTTCGGCATGCACACCGGCGCCTGTGGCGGTTGCAAGATGCAGCACCTGCATGTCGGCGCGCAGGTGGCCGTGAAGCAGCGCGTGCTCGAAGACAACCTCCAGCACATCGGCAAGCTCAAGGCGGACAACCTGCTGAGGCCGATCGAAGGGCCGGCCTGGGGCTATCGTTACCGCGCGCGGCTGTCGGTGCGCTTTGTGCGCAAGAAAGGCACCGTGCTGGTGGGCTTTCACGAGCGCAAGAGCAGCTATGTGGCGGACATGACCGAATGCCACGTGCTGCCCCGGCACGTCAGCGACATGCTGGTGCCGCTGCGTGCGCTCATCGGCAGCATGGACGCGAAAGAAACCGTGCCGCAGATCGAACTGGCCTGCGGCGACGACGTGACGGCCATGGTGCTGCGCCACATGGAGCCGCTCAGCGAAAGCGATCTGGCCCGCTTGCGCGCGTTTGCTGTGGCGAATCCGGGCCTGCAGTGGTGGCTCCAGCCGGGTGGGCTGGAGACGGTGAAATTGCTCGATCCTTCGACAGGCACAGGACAGGCTTTGGAACTGAGCTACGGCCTGCCGGAGTTCGGCGTCACCATGCCCTTCAAACCAACCGATTTCACCCAGGTCAACCCCCACATCAACCAGGTGCTGGTCTCGCGTGCGTTGCGCCTGCTGGCGGTGCAGCCGGATGAGCGGGTCATTGACTGGTTTTGCGGCCTGGGCAATTTCACGCTGCCGCTGGCCACGCGCGCCCGCGAAGTGCTGGGCATTGAGGGCAGCGAAGTGCTGGTGGCCCGCTCACGTGAAAACTTTGAGAGAAATCGGGCTCCAGCCCAGATGCGACGTGGGTTGACCGCTACAAAATTTGTAGCGCGTAACCTGTTCGAGATGACCCCGGCCATGCTGGTGAAAGACGGTGCCGCCGACAAATGGCTGGTGGATCCGCCGCGCGAAGGCGCATTTGAACTGTTCAAATCCCTGGCGGCCTTGCACCAGCAACTTGCCAGCGGTGTTCCATGCGACGACGGTGAACATCAGCAGAGCCTTGCGCTGGACGGCTGGACGCCGCCCAAACGCATTGTGTATGTGAGTTGCAACCCCGCGACCCTGGCGCGGGATGCCGGTGTGCTGGTGGATAGCGGCGCCTGGCGCTGCACAGCGGCCGGTGTGGTCAATATGTTTCCTCACACGGCGCATGTGGAGTCCATCGCGGTGTTTGAGCGGGTGTGACGGACAGCGCCGTAAATCAGGGCGGCAATAAAAAAAGGAGCCCGGGGCTCCTTTTTTTTGTGAGTGGCGGTGCGCTTAGTCGCGTTCGCCGCCGAAGATGCCCAGCAAAGCCAGAAGGCTCTGGAAGATGTTGAACAAATCGAGGTAGATCGCCAGCGTGGCGCTGATGTAGTTGGTCTCGCCGCCGTCGATCACCTGCTTCAGGTCATACAGCAGGTAGGCACTGAAAATCGCGATGGCCAGCGTGCTGATCACCGCCATCATCATGGTCGAGCCGATAAACACATTGATGATGGCAGCCACCATGATGACCAGGACGCCGGCGAAGAGCCATTTGCTCATGCCGCTCAGGTCGCGCTTGATGACCGTGGCCAGGCTGGCCATCACGAACATCACGCCGGCGGTACCGCCAAAGGCTGTCATGATCAGCGAGGCGCCGTTACTGAAGTTCAGCACCATGTCAATCATGCGCGAGAGCATCAGGCCCATGAAGAAGGTAAAGCCCAGCAGCACTGGCACGCCGGCAGCGGAGTTCTTGGTTTTTTCGATCGCGAAGATAAGGCCGAAAGCGCCGCCGAGGAACACGATCAGGCCCAGTCCGCCGGTGAGCGAGCGGGTGATGCCCGTGGCAACCCCCAGCCAGGCTCCCAGCACGGTGGGCAGCAGGCTCAGGGCCAGCAGCCAGTAGGTGTTGCGCAGGACCTTGTTGCGTTGCTCGACCGTTGAGGCAACGCCGTAGTCGAGGGTTTGAACATTGTCAGTCATGAGAGTCGTCTCCAGGGCGCCAGCAAATGCGGGCAAGATTATTTTAGGGTGCATTGCTGTTTTTCCAGCCTTCACTCCCTACTTTTTGTAAGGGTTCTATAAGCTTATTTGCCGGCAATGCGGGCGGGGAGGGGCCTCAAATTTGCGTATGCTCGGTATCTTTGCCAATAAAACTCTGGGATCCCTAAGACCATGAAATCAAAAGCAGTGCTTGAACTCGCCGACGTCAAACTCATCGCCGCCGCCGCCGAAGCCGAAGCTCTCAAGAACAACTGGGCCGTGACCATCGCTATCGTTGATGACGGAGGCCACCTGCTGCATCTGCAGCGCCTGGACGGCGCGCCGCCCATTTCCTCCCACATCGCGCCCTCCAAGGCCAACACGGCCGCGATGGGCCGCCGCGAAAGCAAGGTCTACGAAGACGTCATCAACGGCGGCCGTACCTCCTTCCTCTCCGCACCTTACATCCACGGCATGCTTGAAGGCGGTGTGCCCATCGTCAAAGATGGCCAATGCATAGGCGCCGTGGGCGTGAGCGGCGTGAAGTCCAGTGAAGACGCGCAGGTTGCGCGCGCAGGGATTGCCGCCATCGGCCTGTAGATCCTTCCCTGAAGGGACATGCGAAGGCATGAAAAAGCCGACCACATGGTCGGCTTTTTTTATGGGTGCGAGTGAAGTTTGTGACGAGAAAAAAAAGCCTGGCTAAACAACTCCGGGAAGTCTATGGCTGGCTAAAAACGACCTTGGGAGCTTGATAGCCCCGGATCGCCCCACGATGAAACTTTCAATCAAAAAAATGTGTTGAAGCCCGGCACGTGGGCTTACTTGGTCAGGATCAACTTGCCCAGGCGCGTGGCCTGCAGGCGGTAGGTCGAGCCGTTGTGGTTGATCTCTACCGCTTTTTGCCCGCGCAGGATTTCAGTGCTGTCGACGCAGCCGGCGGAGGTGCCGGATGCATTGCCGCCTGAAGCGGCCTCTGTGTGCGTGGGTGCGCGCGCAGGAAGGCTCAAGGTGTGGGAGGCGGGCATTGCGATCGGCATGATGATTCAACCTGTTTGGGTTTCGTTGAGTTAATGATAACCATTCTCATTTAAAAGTCAAGCGAATTTGGGCTGCGAGGTAGTTTTTTAAGTGAAACAAAAAGCCTGCCGGCGCTGCTGCGGACAGGCCTTGATCAGCGCGTTGGTTGTTGTTGGTTGTTAGTTCTTTGGCTCGGTGATAAAGCCGATTTTGTGCAGGCCCGCCTGCTGGGCAGCCGCCATGGCCTGCGCCACGCGTTCGTAGCGCACCGACTTGTCGCCCCGGATGTGCAGGTCGGGCTGCGGGTTTTGCGCGGCCGACGCCTTGAGCTGCGTGACCAACGCCTCGTCGGAAATTTTGGTTTCGTTGAGAAAGTAGTTGCCTTCCGCATCCACGCTCAGGCGAATCGTTTCCGGCTTGATGTTCTGCGCTTCGTTGGAGGCGCGCGGCAGGTCGATATTGACGGAATGCTTCATCACGGGGACCGTGATGATGAAGATGATGAGCAGCACCAGCATAATGTCCACCATGGGCGTCATGTTGATCTCGTTCATCACCTCATCGCTGTCGTCTTGGGTTCCAAAGGCCATGATGCTTCTCGGTCACTAAATGGGGCCCCGCAGCTTTCGGGCGCAGGGCCGGGTGGATGGGCTGGCGCTCAGGCCTTCTTCATGGACACAACATTGGCCTGCTGGCCGCCGGCACTCACACGGGCGCCGGTCACGAAGTAGGCGTGCAGGTCATGCGCGAAGCGGCTGAGCTTTTGCAAGACTCCCTTGTTGCCGCGCACCAGCGCGTTGTAGCCCAGCACCGCCGGGATGGCAACCGCCAGGCCCAGCGCCGTCATGATCAGCGATTCGCCGATCGGGCCGGCCACCTTGTCGATGGTTGCCTGGCCGGCTGCGCCTATGGACAGCAGCGCATGGTAGATGCCCCACACCGTGCCGAAGAGCCCGACGAAGGGTGCGGTGGAGCCGACCGACGCCAAAATGGCGAGGCCCGACTGCAGCTTGGCGGTAAATTCGTCGATGGCGTTGCGCAGCGTGCGCGTGACCCAGTCGCTCACGTCCAGCGCGTCATGCAAATGCGCCTTGGTGTTGCGGTGGTGCAGCGTGGCCTCGCGGCCTTCCAGGGCCAACTGGCGAAATGGGTTGGTGGGGTCTGCGCCCAGCTTGGTCAGGCCTGCGGCAAAGTCTTCGCTGTGCCAGAAGTCTTCAGACGCACGGGCGATCTTCTTGTACTTGATGAGGTCAAGCGTCTTGATGATGATGACCATCCAGGACGCCAGGGACATGGCCAGCAGCAGGACTGCCACTGATTTGGTGACGATATCGCCCTGGCTCCAGACGTTGGCAAGGCCGAATTGGGAATTCATGAATCAATACTCCAGGTTCAAAAATCGTTAATCTTTCAATGTCCAGTCAATGGGGACAAGGAAGGGCATGGTTTCGGGAACACCGTTTCGCTTGCCGGGCACATAGCGCCAGCTCATGACGGCGTCGTAGGCGGCTTTGTCGAGGCGGGGGAAACCGCTCGAGGTGACGAGTTCAGCGCGCTGGGGCTTGCCGTCAATGCCAATCCATACTCTGTGTACCGCCTTGCCCTGCTCGTTCATGCGCTTGCTCAGGATAGGGTAGGGGGGCTTGGGGTTTTGCAGGTAGTCTGCGTCGCTGGAGGGCAGTTGCACGGCCGGCGGGGCGGGTGGCGCCGCAGGGGCCACGGCAACGGGCGCCGGTGGAAGTGGCGGCGTAACCACTCCGGTCGGGGCGTTCGGCGACGGCGTTGGGTCTGTAATGGCCAGCGGCTGCGGCGCCGGCTGCACCGGCGCTTTGGCGACGGGCTTTTTCTGCACGGGCAGGGTAGGCGGTGCCGGCGGCACGGGCTCCACCTTGGGGGCAGGCGGGTCGACGAACTGCACGAGGATTTCCGCAGGAACGATGACTTCGGCGGCGCGCATCAAGAGGCCGCTTTGCAGCGCCCAGATAAACCCGACATGCAGGCCCACCACAACCAGGGCAATCACGGCATTGCGGCTTAGGGGCTGGCGCGGCGCCGGAGGGCGCGGGGCGCTGGAAAAGGCGGTGGCGGTCATCGGGACGGGAGTGGGTAAGTGAATTGCCGCATGCGGGCTGCGGGCTCAATAAGGGGTTGGATCAGGTTCAGCGGCGAAAGATCCACCATGTACAGCCTGCTACCAGAAGCAGGCTGACGGGAAGCGCAGCAATCAGGGTTGAGGAGAGAGTTGCGAGGTGTTCCATGGGCTGCCTTCCAGGGTATGGGTGGCGAGCTTGATGTTGGCGGTCGGGCAACTCGCGCTGCACTGCGCCACGACGTCGCGGGCGCAGCCTTCGCACTGGCCGCACTGGGTCGCTACGCCGAGTTCGAACTGGATCTCGTCAAAGCCCAATCCTGCACGGGCATGGCGTGCAATTTCGCGGTCGGAGATTCGGCGGCAGACGCAAACGATCATGGATTGGCTTGGCTGGTGATTGATTCAATCGGTGTCTGCATTATAAATGCGAATCTGTCGCATTTGCAATCATGCGGGGTTTATTTTCAGGAAGGGCTGTTTCAGCCGGGTTTTCGATGGTCCTTTGCTGCTGGGCAAAGTTCATCATCAAAATGGCAGTTTCCCCATGCCCGTATTGGTCGATTAGCTATAAATTCAGTAGCACTACCGGACTTGAGGGCCCGCTGTGCGAACCGCCTGGGCAGGCTAAAAACCCTTCTTGCAGCTGCGCCTGGCTTGGGCTGGCTTCCTAGACTTCAGCCCACATCCGCAACAGGTTGTGATAGCAGCCCGTCAGCCGCACAACCTCAGGGCTCTCCCCCGCTTCTTGGGCTTCTCCACGTTCCAGGTCTTTCTGGCGCAGCGAGGTGATCGCCATGTCCATCTCATACAAAAGCCGGCGCTGCGCGTCGGAGCGCACCATGCTTTCGATCCAGAAAAAACAGGCCAGGCGTTCGCCCCGGGTCACGGGCTCCACGCGGTGCACCGACGTGCCGGGGTACATGACGAGGTCGCCCGCCTCGAACTTGATGCGTTGCTCGCCGTAGGTGTCCTGCACCACCAGCTCGCCGCCGTCGTAGCTGGCCGGATCGCTCAGGAACAGGGTGCAAGAGATGTCAGTGCGCACATGGCGCGCCGTGGCGGCGTGCGTGCGCACCGCGTTGTCGATGTGGTTGCCGAAGTTGTTGGCGTTGCCGCCGTAGCGGTTAAAGAGCGGCGGGTAGACCGACTTGGGCAGCGCCCCGGTCACAAACATCGGGTTGCGTGCCAGCGCCACCGACACGATGTGACGCGCCTGCTGGGCGGCAGGCAGTTCTTCAGGCAACTGCAGGTTGTTCTTGACGGCGCCGCTCTGGCTGCCGGCGGTGATGCGGCCGTCGGCCCAATCGGCGCCCAGGATCAGCTGGCGGACCTGCGCGAGTTCGTCTGGCTGGAGGGCTTGTTGGATACGAAGCAGCATGGTGGTGATTCCCAAAGAAAAAAGGGCACCCCCGGCCTGGCGGGGATGCCCGAAGTTTAAAACGCTGAGGTTCAGAACTTGCTGGTGAGCGTCACGCGCACGCTGCGTGCGTCGCCGGGCGCCACAAAGCCGCGGTACAGGGTGTTGTAGTAGACCTTGTCAAACAGGTTGTCGATGTTGAGTTTGACGGTATTGCCTTCGTTGATGCGGTATTCCAGCAGTGCATCGGCCTTGACGTAGCCCGGCGCGCGGTTGGTGGAGGTGACGCTGTTGGCCGGCTTGTTGGTGCTGACGGCCGTGAAGCCACCGCCGATGCGCCATTTGTCGCCGATGCGGTAGGTGGTGAACAGGGTGGCCTGGCGGCTCGGGCTCAGGCCCGGGTTCTCTCCAACTTCAGCAAGTCCGGCGGCATTGGAGCCTGATTTGTCGATCTTCGCCTTCAGGAAGCCAATGCCCGCAAACACATCCCACTGCGGCGTGATGCGGCCGGCGACCTCGAACTCCAGAGCGTCGGTGTGGCGTTTGCCGGACAGCAGAAAGGAGTTGGTGTTGGTGTCGATGTCGGTGTTGCGCTCGTTGTACTTTTCGGTACGGGCCAGCGCTGCGCGCAGCGACAGATCGCCGCCGTAGAGCTCCCACTTGGCGCCGATTTCCATGTTGCGGCTGCTTTCAGGCGCCGTATTGGCCGAGTTTGGGTCGAACTGGTACAGGTCGCCCGACGTGTTGAACGACGTGCCATAGGCGGCGTAATAGCTGACCTCATCGGTCGGTTGATACATCACACCCAGGCGTTTGCTCAGCAGGCTGTCGGACCTTGAAAGCCTGCCGTTATTGGGCGGCACGCCAGTGGGCCGGTCATAGTCGGCCTTGAAGTTGTCGACGCGCAGGCCGGCGACAAGCTTCCAGTAAGGTGTGAGGTCAATCGTGTCCTGCATGTACAGGCCCAGCGTAGTGGCCTTGAACGATGTTTCCAGGCGCTGTGTGTAGTTGCCGCCGATGCCGGTGCTGATCGGGTTGCCCACCGTGGTGCCTGGTTTGGCCCCCGTCAGGAAGGGGTAGCTGAGGCGGTCTGAATTTTCGACCGCGTATTCGGCGCCGATCAGCAGGCTGTTCTTGCGCCCGAACCACTGCGTGGTGGTGAGGTAGTCGGTTTGCAGGAAGGTGTGGTGCTCGTTGCCCGCCTTGGCATTGCCGGCGCTGGTGGCGCCGCGGCTGACCGCGGTATTGGCGTTCAGGTTGGCCAGGGTGGTGCCGGCGGCGAAGCTGGCCTGCGTGGCGCGCAGCGTGCGGGAGTAATAGCCGTCACGCACCGTAGTTTTCAGGCTGCTGCCGTCGGCCCAGCGGTGGGTGTGGCTCAAGGTGACGGCGTCAGCCTTGTCGTTCTGGAAGTCGGTGTTCAGGCCGTACCAGAATTTTTCGGTCAGCGGAGCGGGGCGGCTGTTGAACCATGCAAAGCCCCAGTCGGGCTTGTCGTTGTAGTGCAGGTGGTAGTAGCTGACCTCAAATTCGTTCGCCGTTCCGATGCCGAAGCGGTAGTCCAGCGCCAGGCCGCGGCGATGGGTGGAGGCGCTGGCGTTTTCGCCGCGTCCGTCGGCATCTGTGGCCATGGCATTGATGCGCAGGGCCGCGTCGTCGCCGAGCTTGAAGTTGAAGTCGCCCTGGTAGCGCTGATAACCCTTGGTACCGAGAGTAGCGTTCACCTCGTGCTCGGTGATCAGGCGGGGCTGTTTACTGACCTGGTTGATGATGCCGCCGGTGGAGCCGCGGCCGAACAACATGGACGCCGCGCCGCGCAGCACTTCCACGCGCTCCACGTTGAACAGGTCTCGGTTGTACTGGGCAATGTCGCGCATACCGTCGGAATACATGTCCCCGGCGGCGCTGAAGCCGCGCAGGCGAATGTTGTCGCCGACCCGGCCGCCTTCGCCGGCTTCAAAGGTGATGCCGATCACGTTTTCAAGCGCGCTCTTGAAGCTGTCTTTGCCTTGGTCGTGGATCAGTTTCTCGTTGACCACTGTCAGCGACTGCGGAATGTCCTTGGCCGGCACAGGCATCTTGCCCACGCTAGTGACGCCGCTTTGGTAGGTCTGGTTTTCGCGGTCTCGGGTGCCTGTCACGGTGACGGGCGCCAGGCTCTTGCTTTCCATTTGTGTGGAGGCCGCGGCGCCGGCAGCGGGCGCGGGCGTGACGCTTTGCGCCCAGCCGGACACCGAGACCGCCAGCATCAGCGCACCCAGCGGCAGCAGGGCTTTATCTGACGATGCTGCAGGGGTAGCTGCGGTATTGGCGAGAGGGGAGAAAGCAGCAGCGCCGGGCAGGCGTGTTTTTTTATTGCGCGCCAGACGTGCGGCGCGAGCGGACGGGTGTGCCAAGGTGGCCTCCAAGCAGGGCCCTGCCTGGGTGCAGGCGGGGCCGGGGTTCATGAATTTGCTTGGCTGGCTCGTCAGATCCCTCAAGGGAGCGCGAGTTGGCTGGCATGTAGTTTCCGCAAAGAAGTGTATATCAAATGATAATGATTCGTAATATCTCGTTTCGAAGAAATCCGAAATCGGCTTTAAATTCAACGCTTTTGTGGCAAAAAAGCAAAACGGGAGTGCCCCAAAAGCAGGGCAGTCAGCAGGAAACCGAAACGAAGGCCCGCAGAAACGACAACGGGGCCCGAAGGCCCCGTGTTTCATGCGCCGTCTGGCGCTACGACCAGGCCCGGCGGCTTTTCTGATCAGCTTCCGGCAAGGCGGCTTAGCTGATTTCACCCATCTGGCTTTGCAGGTAGTTCTGGATGCCGACCTTGGCGACCAGCTCGATCTGGGTTTCCAGGAAGTCGATGTGCTCTTCGGTGTCGTCCAGGATTTCTTGCAGCAGGTCGCGCGAGACATAGTCACGTACGGTTTCGCAGTGGGCGATGCCGTCCTTGATAGTGGCCTGCGCGCCGGTTTCGGCCTTCAGGTCGCAGTTCAGGGCTTCCAGCACGTCCTCACCGATCATCAGTTTGCCCAGGTCCTGCAGGTTGGGCAGGCCGTCGAGCATGAAGATGCGGTCCATGAGCTTGTCGGCGTGCTTCATCTCGCCGATGGACTCTTCGTATTCCTTCTTGGCCAGCTTGTCCAGGCCCCAATGCTTGTACATGCGGTAGTGCAAGAAGTACTGGTTGATGGCTGTCAGTTCGTTCTTGAGCTGCGCCTGCAGGTGAACGATGACTTGTGCGTCGCCTTTCATGGGAATTCCTTGTTGTTAGGTTGCGTTGTGTTGCGGGTCGCCCATTGTCACTGGGCGAGTGCCGCAACTCAAGCATTCCCATGCCGGCGCGGTCTGTCTGCGTTTGATTGTGATAACCGTTCGCATTGCAAACGGCTACTCAGCCCAGATGAGGTCTGGCGTGCGGGATCAGCGCTCGGCGAATGCGCGCTCGACCACAAAATGGCCTGCGTGCTGCATGTTGCCTTCGTCAAAGCCCTGGGCTTCGAGCATCGCCTTGATATCGCGCAGCATGTCGGGGCTACCGCACAGCATGATGCGGTCGTTGTCGGTCGAGATCTTCGGCAGGCCGAGGTCGGTGTAGATCTTGCCCGTCTGCATAAGCTCGGTGATGCGGCCTTCGTTGCGAAAGCGCTCACGTGTCACGGTGGGGTAGTACATCAGCCGGCCACGCACCAGTTCGCCCAGGAACTCATGCTCGTGCAGCTCGTGTTCGATCAGCCCGCGGTAGGCCAGCTCGGCGCTGGTGCGGCAGCCGTGCACCAGCACGACGCGCTCAAAGCGCTCGTAGGTGTCGGGGTCTTTGATCAGTGAGAGAAAGGGCGCCAGGCCTGTGCCGGTGGCGAGCAGCCACAGCGTCTTGCCGGGCAGCAGGTTTTGCAGCAGCAGCGTGCCGGTCGGTTTGCGTCCCACCAGGATGTCGTCGCCGGGCTTCAGATGCTGCAGGCGCGAGGTCAATGGACCGTCGGGGACCTTGATGCTGAAGAACTCGAGCTGGTCCTCGTGGTTGGCACTGGCCACGCTATAGGCGCGCATCAACGGCTTGCCGTCCACGGGCAGGCCGATCATGGTGAACTGGCCGTTGACAAAGCGAAAGCCCGAATCCCGCGTGGCGGTGAAGCTAAAGAGCGTGTCGGTCCAGTGGTGGACGGAAATAATGCGTTCGGTGTTGAAGGCGCTCATGGGAAGAAGAGGATGAAAGGAAAGAAGGAAGGACGAGAAAGGGTTCTGCGTATGCCGGAGCAAGTGGCTCGCCGCGCATCCCTTCAGATCGTGCGTGAGCAGCCATGGATTTTATAGCGCCAGCGGGCCGGCTGTGGGTGACGGCTATAGCCGCCATGCGGACATCAAGGTCGCCGGCGGGTTGCATTTTTGTGGTTGTTTAAGCGTGTTGCTATCAAATTAATAGCTACAGGCCAAGTATTAATAAGGGCTGCAGGAACTTTTTTCTGAAAACTCAAGGTGCTCCCGCGCGCCCTTAGATTTGATTGATATATGTCGAATGACGTTGCAGACCTTCGACATGCACTTGCGGCCATGCAGCCGCACCAGGGCCGGAAGCTAGGATTTGCGGCAAACCTGCGGCTTGCCGGGCACCCACGCGAACCAGGCCATCACCACCACAGGCACACCCAGCCCCACCCACGACCACCAGTCGCCCCAGCCGCCGTCAGATACGAGCGCAGTCAGCAAGCCCGTGGCGCTGAGCAAGCCCATCACGATGGGCCAGCGCCACAGGTGCCAGAAGGCAGCGCTTTTTGCGGGGTCTTTCACCGGATGGGTCTTCCCGCTCATGCGGCACCGCCTGTGGTTTCGCGGCGCGCGGCGTGCGGCTCCGGTGTGATCCCCGCCGGCGCCGGCTTGTCCGCCTTCCCAGGTGAAGCGGCTTTTCCCGCCTTGGCCGGGTTGCGCCGCCCCAGCCACAGATAAAGCCCGCTGCCCAGCACGATGATGGTCGCGATGTCCAGCAGCGCCCAGATGATCTGCATCGGCATGCCGCCGTAGTCGCCGAAATGCAGCGGCTGCGACACCAGCAGCGCCGTCAGGTACCAGGGCAGGGGTGGGCTGGCGGTGAGCACATTGGTGCCGGCGTCCACTAGCACGGGCTTGAGCAGGCGCGAGTTGAAGGGCTCCTTGCCGCGCAGGAACACGGTGTAGTGGTGCGGGCTGGAGAACGACGTGCCAGGGAAGGCGATAAAAGCCATCTTCATCTCGGGCGCAAGTGCCGTCGCCGACGCCGCCGCCTGCTGCACTGAAGCCAACTGCGCGGGCGGCTTTTGTCCCTGGTAGGGCGCCAGCAGCGCGCTTAGCTGGTCGTACTGCCAGTATTTGATGATGAGGTCGGCCCAGGTATTGACCATGCCGGTCGCACCCACGGTAAAGGCCCATACCAGCGTCACGATGCCGAGCAGGTTGTGCAGGTCCAGCCATTTGGCGCGTGAGCGGGTTTGCCGCACTTCGCCGAAGTCGAGCTTGCGCATGAAGGGCGAATACAGCACCACGCCCGAGACAATCGCCACCAGCAGCAAGAGACCCATGAAGCCCAGAAAAAGTTTGCCCGCCAGCCCGGCAAACAGGTCGACGTGCAGCTTGAGCATCACGTACATGAAACCTTCGTCGAACCTGGGCTGGGCCAGCACTGCCGCGGTGCGCGCGTCGACGGCCACCGTCTTGTTCCCCACGTCGGACAACGGCGTGTCGCCCAGCGTGACGTACCAGAAGCGGTCGTCGTCGATCTCGTGCAAGGCGAACATCGGTACCTTGCCGGGGTGCAGCGCCTGCGCCACTTCCATGACCTTGTCCAGGCTGGCGCGTGGCGTGTCCCTGGGCAGATCGGGTGCTTCAACTTCGGTGCCCAGCAAGTGGCCGATCTCGTGGTGAAAGATCAGTGGCAAGCCGGTCAGGCACAGCAGCAGCATGAAGACCGTGCAGACCAGGCTGCTCCATTTGTGCACCCAGCTCCAGGCTTTGATGCGCCGGCTGCTCATCGGGGCTTTCTCTTTTCTGCTCATCGTGGTCATCTGCTTTCCTCCGAGGGCCTAGAAGCGGTAGGTGGCGCTGGCCACCACCGAGCGCCGCGCGCCATACCAGCAGTCGCCGCGCGCCAGGCAGGTGCTGAAGTAGGTCTTGTCGGTCGCGTTGTTGATGTTCACGGCGTAGCGCCAGTTCGCGGTGTCGTAGGCGACCATCAAATCCAGCAGCGCGGCCGCGGGGATTTCCGGGCCGTTGCCGCCGCCTTGCTGGTCCCGGAAGGCGCCCATCCAGCGCACGCCTGCGCCGGCCGAAAAACCGCTGAGGCCTGCGATGGAAAAGCGGTACTTGGCCCAGGCGCTGGCCTGGTGCCTGGGCAGGCCTTCGAGCTGTTTGTCCAGGTCGATGTAGTTGTAGTGCGCAACGAGTTCCAGGTTGGGCGTGATGGGGCCTTTGACCTCCAGCTCAAGCCCCTTGGTGCGCGTGGAGCCCACCTGGTTGTAGACATTGGGCAGCGGCGAGGCAATCTGGTTTTTCTCTCGCAGGTCGTACAGGGCCGCGCTGTAGGCCAGCGCATGGCCGGCTGGCTCGTACTTCAGGCCCAGCTCCCACTGCTCGCCGCGCAGCGGTTTGAACAGCTGGCCCTTGATAGCGGCCTGCGGCGTGAAGGACTCGCTGTAGCTCACATACGGCGACCAGCCCGAGGGGAAGGCATACAGCACGCCCAGGCGCTTGGTAGTGGCCGAGCTTTCCTCGTCGGCACTGCCTTCGGCGCCCGCCACGGCCTTGTCGTGGCGCAAGCCCGCTGTCACGATCCAGTTGTCGAGCTTCATCTGGTCTTGCAGATAAATGCCGGTCTGGCGTTGCGTGGTGCGCGGCAGGGCAGTACGGTCGGGCACCACCAGCTTGCCGTAGACGGGGGCGTAGGCGTCGATCTCGCTATAGGCGGCGCCCGACCAGACGTTTTCGCGGTGGCGCGCAAAGTCCGCCCCCACCAGCAGCGTGTGCTTGAGTGCACCGGTCGTGAAATGGCCCTCGGCGTGGTTGTCCAGCGCGGTGATGCGGTTGCGGGTGAGCGAGCTGTCGTTGATGCGGCCTAGCCGCCGCTTGGCCACCGGATCGGTGCCCCAGCTGCCCGGGCTGGTGAAGAAGTCGCCGTAGTGGTAGCGGTTGTCGTTCACGTTGCTGGAGGTGCGAAAGTTCTGGCGCACCGTCCAGGTGTCGTTGAACTTGTGCTCAAACAGCCAGCCGATGGATTTGCGTTCAGAGTCGTAGTAGTCGCCCGGTTCACCGATGAAGCGATGGGTCGGCAACTGGCCGTTCGGGTTGGGCAGTAGCGTGCCTTCCCAGGGGAAGAACTGCGAGGTCGAGCCGCTCTTGTCCTTTTGCCATAGCGCCTGCAGCGTGAGTGAGGTGGCCGCGTCCGGCCGCCAGGTGAGCGACGGCGCGATCAGGCTGCGGTCATCGGGCACGAAGTCGACCTGCGTGCCGGAGCTGCGCTTGAGCGCCACCAGCCGGTACAACCACTCGCCGTCTTGCGTAAGTGGGCCTGTCAGGTCGAGCTGAAGCTGCTTGCGCCCGTTGCTGCCGAACTGCACGCCCACCTCGCGAAGGGCATCGGCCTGCGGCCGTTTGCTGACCATATTGACCACGCCGGCGGCCGTGCCCGCGCCAAACAACATGCCCGAGGGGCCTCGCAGCACTTCCAGGCGTTCCAGCGTGTAGGGGTCGGCGCGTGTGCGGCTGGTGTAGTAGCCGTAGGCTTCGCGCAGGCCGTCCAGGTAGTTGTCGGGGCTGGCGCCGCGCACGCGCACCGAGTCGGTCCGCGAGTCCAGCCCGTAAGCGTCGGAGCGCACACCGGCCGCGTAGCCCAGCGCGTCCTGCAGGTTGGTGGCGCCCTGGTCGGTAATCTGCTGGCTGGTGATGACGCTGACTGCCTGCGGTGTTTCAGACAGCAGCGTGTCGGTTTTGGTGGCAGTGGCCGCCCGTTTGGCGCGGTAGCCTCCCACCGGGCCGGTGGCGGTTTCCTGCAACGCGCTTTCCTTGACGGTGACAGCGGGCAGGCTGGTTTCTGCGTTGGCTGGCGGGGTGGCCTGGGCATACACGCCTTGAAGCGCGGTGGCCAGTGAAAGGGCGGTGAACGGGGCCAGGCGGCGCGTGGCGCGCGGCGTGTGCGAGGTGTGCAAGTCAAAACTCCCGGGAAGGATCGCCAGCAAACTGGCGTGCACACGGCAGCCCGCGGCCACACGGCAGGTGGCAAAAATTCGGGGCGACTGTGCGCGGGTTGTTGGCTTGCTACGCCTGGCAGCGCGAGCGGCTGCGGGGACTGTCGGCTAGCGAAAGAAGTTGCCGCGAACTATACATCAGATGCGAGTAATTCTCATCTGAAGAACCCTTTGAAACATCTGGTTTTAGAGGGCTTTAGAGGGTTTTAAAGCGGACCGGAGCTTCGGGAGGGGAGCAAAAAAAAGCCGCCCGGTGGGGCGGCTTTTTGGGGGGGGGCTTCAGCGTTTCAGCTTACGCAGCGATAGGGCTGCGGATCAGGTAGTCAAACGCGCTGAGCGCCGCTTTCGCGCCTTCACCGGCCGCGATGATGATCTGCTTGAAAGGCACGGTCGTCACGTCACCGGCTGCAAACACGCCCGGCACCGAGGTCTGGCCCTTGGCGTCGACGATGATCTCGCCGTGCTTCGACAGCTCGACCACGCCCTTGAGCCAGTCGGTGTTGGGCACCAGCCCGATCTGGATGAACACGCCTTCGAGTTCCACGGTCTTCAACTCGCCGCTGGCGCGGTCTTTGTAGACCAGTCCGTTGACCTTCTGGTCGCCGGTGATTTCGGTCGTCTGCGCATTGGTGAACACCGTGACGTTTTGCAGGCTGTTCAGCTTGCGCTGCAGCACGGCGTCGGCGCGCAGCGCGGTGTCGAACTCGATCAGCGTCACATGGCCGACGATGCCGGCCAGGTCAATCGCCGCCTCGACGCCCGAGTTGCCGCCGCCGATCACCGCCACGCGCTTGCCCTTGAAGAGCGGGCCGTCGCAGTGCGGGCAATAGGCCACGCCCTTGTTCTTGAACTCGTGCTCGCCGGGCACATTGATGTTGCGCCAGCGCGCGCCCGTCGAAATCACGATGGACTTGCTTTTGAGCGAAGCGCCGCTTTCGAGCTGCACTTCGATCAGGTTTTTGTCGGGCCCGCTGTTCGGCACCAGCGCTTTGGCGCGCTGCAGGTTCATGATGTCCACGTCGTAGTTGCGCACATGCTCTTCCAGCGCGTGGGCAAATTTGGGGCCTTCGGTTTCCTTGATGGAAATGAAGTTCTCGATGCCCAGGGTGTCCAGCACCTGGCCGCCGAAACGCTCGGAGGCCACGCCGGTGCGAATGCCTTTGCGTGCGGCATACACGGCCGCAGCCGCGCCGGCGGGGCCACCACCGACGATCAGCACGTCAAAGGCTTCCTTGCCGCTGATTTTTTTGGCTTCGCGCTCGACACCGCTGGTGTCGATCTTGGCGAGGATTTCTTCCAGGCTCATGCGGCCGTTTCCGAACATGGTGCCGTTGAGGAAGACCGTGGGCACGCCCATGATCTCGCGCTCCTTCACTTCGTCCTGGAAGGTGCCGCC
>JAJKJM010000134.1 GCA_021153985.1 Polaromonas sp. | reverse complement strand
CTTCGAGATCGTGAAGGACCTCAACACGAAAGAGCGCGTGACCTTCCTGCTCGCCGAGCAGAACACCAACATGGCCCTGAAGTACGCCGACTACGGCTACATCATGGAAAGCGGCCGCGTGGTGATGGACGGCGCCGCGAGCGACCTGGCCAACAATGAAGACGTGAAGGAGTTCTACCTCGGCGTGGGCGGCGGCGAGCGCAAGAGCTTCAAAGATGTGAAGAGCTACAAGCGCCGCAAGCGGTGGCTGGCCTAGAACATGGCCCCCACGCTTGTCACTTCGTGTACTACGCTGCCCCCCCCCGAGGGGGCGGCCCGCCCTGCGGCCCGGCAGAGCCGGTTCCGCGGCTCATGCTGATTTAAGAACTCTCCTTGCCCAGATATGACAACACATTACGACGCACTGGAAGTGCGAAGCTCTGCGGAACGCGAAGCGGCGCTGCTGGCGGCATTGCCGCAGCAGATCGCCCACGCCAAGACGCGGGCTCCCGCATTTACAGCCATCCTCAAAGACGTCGATGCGCAAGCCGTGACGTCGCGGGCCGCGCTGGCGCGCTTGCCCGTGACGCGCAAGCACGAGCTGCTGGAACGCCAGCAGGCAGAGCGCGGCCCCGGCGGCGGCGGCGACGCGTTTGGCGGCTTCAGCGCCTTGCGATACGGCGCGCACATGCCCCATGTGTTCGCCAGCCCCGGCACCATTTACGAACCCGGCGGCACGCGCAAGGACTACTGGCGCATGGCCAGGGCCCTGTTTGCCGCGGGCTTTCGCCCGGGCCAGCTGGTCCACAACTGCTTCAGCTATCACTTCGTGCCGGCCGGCGCCATGATGGAAACCGGCGCCCTCGCATTGGGCTGCACGGTGTTTCCGGGCGGCACCGGGCAAACCGAGCAGCAGGTGCAAGCCATGGCCGAGCTCAGGCCCGCCGGTTACATCGGCACACCGAGCTTCCTGAAGATCATTGTGGAAAAAGCCGCCGACATGAAGGTGGCGCTGCCCACCGTCACGCGGGCGCTGGTGTCGGGTGAGGCCTTTCCGCCCAGCCTGCGGGACTGGCTGGCAGAGCGCGGCATTGCCGGCTACCAGTGTTACGGGTCGGCCGATCTGGGGCTGATCGCCTATGAAACCGAAGCCCGCGACGGCCTGGTGCTGGACGAGGGCGTGATCGTGGAGATTGTGCGGCCCGGCACCGGCGACCCTGTGGCCGAAGGCGAAGTGGGCGAGCTGGTCGTCACCACGCTCAATCCCGACTACCCCCTGATTCGCTTCGGCACGGGCGATCTCTCCGCCATCCTGCCGGGCACTTGCCCGACGGGGCGCACCAATTCACGCATCAAGGGCTGGATGGGCCGAGCCGACCAGACCGTCAAGGTGCGCGGCATGTTTGTGCACCCGGGGCAAGTCGCCGACATCGTCCGGCGCTTTCCCGAAGTGCTCAAAGCCAGGCTGGTGGTCAGCGGCGAGATGGCTAATGACAGCATGCACTTTCAGGTCGAGGCGGCTTCGGCGCCAAGCGGGCTGGACCAGCGCATCAGCGAGGTGATCCGCGATGTCACCAAGCTGCGCGGCACCGTACAGTTGATGGCGCCTGGAAGTCTCCCCAACGACGGGAAGGTTATTGAGGACGCGCGGAGTTATAAGTAGCCCCCACGCTTTTCGCTTCGCGTAATGCGCGAGGCCTTGCAGGCCGCGGCTCGCGAGACGCTTCGCCTCTGTCGCCCGTCCAAGCCTGCGCTGGCAGGCTTGGAGCCGCGGGCTCCAGCCCCTAGTGGGCGCTGCGCCTGCGGCCCGGCAAAGCCGGTTCCGCGGCCCCGACTGGCCTGAACTCCCAAAGCCAAGGGGTTGCGCGGTGCTCCGCTAAAGAACCAGGGGGCTTGCCCTTACGTAGTTCCCGCGATGTTTTGGCGGTATCGGAACCGTAAACTTGGCGCGTTCAATACCAAGGAGACGCTCATGAAACGCCTGTTAGTCCTCGCCGCCGCAGCCACGGCCATGTTTGCCGCCCATGCGCAAGCACCTGCATTCCCCGGTTCCAAACCCATTACCTTTGTAGTGCCGTTCGCGGCCGGCGGCCCGACTGACCGCGTGGCGCGCGACCTGGCCGAAGCCATGCGCAAGTCAATGGGCGGCGGCGCCAACTTCGTGGTGGAAAACGTCAACGGCGCCGGCGGCACCATCGGCGCTGCCAAAGTGGCGCGCGCCACACCCGACGGCTATACCCTGCTGCTTCACCATATCGGCATGGCGGCCGCACCGGCGCTTTACCGCAAGCTGCCGTACAAGATGCCTGACGATTTTGAATACCTCGGCATGGTCAATGAAGTGCCCATGACCATCATCGGCAAGCCGCAGCTTGCGGCCAACAACTACCGCGACTTCGAAAATTACATCCGCGCCAACTCTGGCAAGCTCAACATCGCCCACGCCGGTCTGGGCTCTGCTTCGCACCTGTGCGGCCTGATGTGGCAAGCAGCCATCAACGCCAAAGAAGCCATGACCACCATTCCCTTTGGTGGCACCGCTCCCGCCATGAATGCGCTGGTGGGCGGCCAGGTCGACATGATGTGCGACCAGACTACGAACACCACCGGCCAGATTGAGGCCGGCCGCGTCAAGGCGTTTGCTGTCACCACCGCCAAGCCACTGAAAAATAACAAACTGCTCAAGGACTACCCAACTTTGCAGGAAATGGGCCTGAAAGGTTTTGACCTGACGATCTGGCATGGCCTGTATGCCCCCAAGGGTACGCCGCCAGCTGTGATGACCCAACTCAACAATGCCCTGAAAGTGGCGCTGAAGGATCCTGACTTCATCAGGAAACAGGAAGGCCTGGGCGCTGTGGTGGTGACCGACAAGCGCGTCGAGCCTGCCGCCCACAAGGCTTTTGTCGTCAGCGAGATCAACAAGCTCAAGCCCGTGATCGAAGCCGCCGGCAAGTTTGCCGACTGAGCATTGACCCCTTTGATTGCCAAGCCGCCCGGCTCACGCCGGGCGGCTTTTTTTTGTCCACAGGTACGCGGAGATAAATGCAATCTTGATGCAAAAGCCGTGTGGCCAGCGTATGGAAACTGAGGCGAAACCTGAATGCAAATGCCTCTTACGCAGATGAAGACAATCCTGTCTTCCACGGGTTGATCAAAAGTCCCCGGGTTTAACCCTCTTGAATGAGCTGCCTGCGGACGTTATGTTCATGCAGTCCCCGGCCGCGCGCCGGCCCTATCTTCCTGGAGTCCATCTTGAGAAAAATCCTTAAGCAAAATCGCAGGCTGGTCCTTGCCGGTATTGCACTGTCCGCTATCAATTTAGTAGTAATCCCAACATCTGCGCAAACCAGCTGGCCCACCCGGCCGGTCAAGATCGTCGTGCCGTTTGCGCCCGGCGGCACCACCGACATCCTGGCCCGGGCCATGGCGCCTGAACTTTCCAAAGCCTTCGGCCAGCCCTTTGTGGTGGAAAACCGCGCCGGCGCCGGGGGCAACATCGGCGCCGACGTGGTGGCCAAGTCGGCCCCCGACGGCTACACGCTGCTGATGGGAACCGTCGGTACGCACGGGATCAACAAGTCGCTGTACTCCAAAATGGCTTACGACCCGCAAAAAGACTTCGCGCCCATCACGCTGGTCGCGGGTGTGCCCAACGTCATGGTGGTCAACACTGAAAAAGCCAAAGCCGCCGGCATCAACAACGTCACGGACTTCATACGCGCGGCCAAAGCCAAGCCTGGCACTTTCAACATGGCCTCCAGCGGCAACGGCACGTCCATCCATCTGGCGGGCGAGTTGTTCAAGACCATGAGCGGCACCTATATGACGCACTTTCCCTACAGCGGCTCCGGCCCTGCGCTGCTGGCTTTGGTGGGCGGCGACATGGACGTCATGTTCGACAACCTGCCGTCTTCCATGCAGCTCATCAAGTCCGGAAAACTCAAAGCTCTGGCTGTGACCAGTTCTGAACGCTCGGCCGCCCTGCCTGACGTGCCCACCATGGAGCAGGCCGGCGGCCCGGCGATGAAAGGCTTTGACGCGAGTTCCTGGTTCGGCCTGCTGGCCCCTGCCGGGACACCGCCGGACATCATCAACCGCATCCAGCAGGAAGCCGCCAAGGCGCTCAACACGCCAGCCATCAAGGAGAAGCTGTTGGCACAAGGTGCGATCCCCAGCGGCAACACGCCTCAGCAGTTCACCGCCTTTATCAACGCCGAGCACAAGAAATGGGCGCAGGTGGTGAAGGCTTCCGGGGCGAAGGTGGATTGAGGTTCAGGCGACTGAATTTTTCCCCTCGTTTTTTAGAGGCAAGCAAATGGGTGTTTTAGACGGCGGGCCTTTCTATCACGGCACGAAGGCTGATATGAGAGTTGGCGACCTCCTGACGGCAGGTTTCAGATCGAATTACGACGACCGTGTTGTGATGAACCACATCTATTTCACGGCCTTGTCAAAGGGAGCTGGGCTCGCTGCGGAGATAGCCAAAGGCGAAGGCGCACCGCGGGTTTACATCGTTGAGCCAACGGGAGAATTTGAGAACGACCCCAACGTCACGGACAAAAAATTCCCTGGCAACCCAACACGGTCGTACCGGAGCAGGTCTCCTTTGAAAATCATCGGCGAGCTTGAGAGCTGGGAACCCTATGATCAAGAGTTCATCCGGCAACTCAGAATGCGCGTCCAGGCAGGGATGGGAGAAATTATCAACTAGGGGGCGGCGACAAAAGCTGCCAGGCGTATGGGATCTAGACGCCTTGCCTCATGAAAAAGCCCTGTCACCAGGGCTTTTTAATTCCTACATATATAAAACCAGGAGCCGCCGCGGCAGTCCCGCTAAACGAACAGCGACTAAACCCCCCAGACCACCTCGTGACCATTCTTGAGATTGCGTTGCAGCATGTCGATAAAAGGCACGGCGCGCTGGCGCAAGCGCAGGCCATCGCCGGGAACGACCCCCTCGTCGGCATTGGCATCATGGGCTTCTTCGTGCGCGATCGCGGCCTGCAGGGCGGCAATCGCGGCGGGCATCTGTTCGGGCAGGATGATGCCTTTGGGGGCGGGGTCCTTGCCGATGATTTCGAGGACCTTGCGGCCGTTGGCTTCGAGCATGATCACATCGCCGGCGTCTTTGGATTTGAATTTGTAAAGCATGGATGGCTCCTCAAGTTGGACAGACCCTTCATTATGGGAAGGTTTGCGGCCGGCGTATGTAGGCCTGCTTCACCTCTTGGCGCGCCGGACTTCGGCGGACGTGGAGTGCAAGCCGTGCGGCTCAAGCAAAATAGGCCCTATGTTCAATATCGCCACTGTCCCCAAGTCGGCTCGCCAGGCGCTCAGCCAGGATGGGCTGAGCCTGCTCAACCCTGCCGAACTGACGGCCACGCTGGAACTGCCAACGCCGGCATGGACATCAGGCTGGCAGTCGCTGACGGACTCCTGGGACTGCCTCCCGCCCGATGCACACCTGAAAGACGGCGGGCACTACCGCAAGCGCCGCCATTCCTGCTTCGTCCAGGAGCTGGCTACAGGGGCGCTCATCCAGACGCCGCACCGTGCACACTGGCAGCCCACCGACTACAACGCACTGCACGGTGGCTTCGAGCGCTGGTTCGACCCGGTCGAGCCGAAGGTTGCTACCGCCCCGGCGTGGACAGATTTGCTGGCCAGCCTGGGAAGGCTGTTTGCGCAGGTGCAGCCTGCGGCGCGCTGGCATATTGAAGCGCACCAGTTCCGCATCGACACCGCAGGCGGCGTGGGGCGGCCCACTCCGGAGGGAGCGCACCGCGACGGCGTGGACTTCGTCGTGGTGATGATGGTGGCCCGGCACGGCGTCAAGGGCGGCGAAACCCGGGTGTTTGACGCCAATGGCCCGCACGGCGTGCGCTTTGTCATGCAGGAGCCCCTGACGGCATTGCTGCTGGACGACGCCCGTGTCATCCACGAAACCACCCCCATCCTGCCGGCCGACGGCCATCCCGGAAAAAGTTTCCGGGACACGTTGGTGCTCACTTACAGAGCGGCTGGCTTCCAGGCGCCCTGAAGCCGTCGGGGCCGAAGCATCGGCCTTTTCTCTTACGCCCCGTTGCAGACAGTTTCTGGATTTGCGGAAAACCCGCTTGACGAATTTAGTTTAAACCTAAACAATTAAAGCCAGATTAATCCAGAGAGTACGCTTTCATGCACATTCTTTGCCTGGGCGGTGGTCCCGCAGGTTTGTATTTCGCCCTGCTGATGAAGCTGCAAAACCCGGCGCATCAAGTGACGGTGGTCGAGCGCAACCGGCCTTTTGACACCTTTGGCTGGGGCGTCGTGCTGTCTGACCAGACGCTGGGCAACCTGCGCGTGGCCGACCCGGTGAGCGCGCAACTGATCGGCGACGCGTTCAATCACTGGGACGACGTGGAGGTGTTCTTCAAGGGCCGCTCCGTGCGCTCGGGCGGCCACGGTTTTTGCGGCATTGGCCGCAAGCGCCTGCTCAATATCCTGCAGGAGCGCTGTATCGCCCTGGGCGTTGACCTGGTGTTTGAAACCGACGTGCAGGACGACCAGGCCATCGCGGCGCAATACAAGGCCGACGTGGTGATCGCCAGCGACGGCCTGAACAGCCGGATCCGCAACCGCTACGCAGACACCTTCAAGCCCGACGTCGAGCTGCGCGCCTGCCGCTTTGTCTGGCTGGGCACGCACAAAACCTTTGATGCCTTCACCTTCGCATTTGAGCAGACCGAGCACGGCTGGTTTGCCGCGCATGCTTACAAGTTTGACGAGAACACCTCGACCTTCATCGTCGAGACGCCCGAAGCCGTGTGGAAAGCCCACGGCCTGGACCAGATGAGCCAGGAAGACGGCATCGCTTTCTGCGAGCGCTTGTTTGCCAAATACCTGGACGGCAATGCGCTGATGAACAACGCCACGCACGTGCGCGGCTCGGCGATCTGGATTCGCTTTCCGCGCGTGGTGTGCGAGCGCTGGGTGCACGAGGCTTCCATCGACGGCAAACAGGTCCCCATTGTGTTGATGGGTGATGCGGCGCATACCGCGCACTTCTCAATCGGCAGCGGCACCAAGCTGGCGCTGGAAGATGCGATCGAGCTCGCCAACTGCTTTGCGCAACACGGTGATGCCGCTGCCGCGCTGAAAACCTATGAGGCGCTGCGCTCGGTGGAGGTGTTGAAGATCCAGAACGCGGCGCGCAACTCGACCGAATGGTTTGAGAATGTGGACCGCTACAGCGGCATGGAGGCCGAGCAGTTCTTTTACTCGCTGCTCACGCGCTCGCAGCGCATCAGCCATGAAAACCTTCGCGTGCGCGATGCCGCCTGGCTGCAGGGCTATGAGCAGTGGCTGGCCAAAAGCAATGCGCCGCACGCGCCGCCGCCCATGCTGCTGCCACTCAAGGTCCGCGAGCTTTCACTGAAGAATCGCATCGTCGTCTCACCCATGGCGACCTACAGCGCTATAGACGGCGTACCGCAAGACTTCCACCTGGTTCACCTCGGCGCACGCGCGCTGGGCGGTGCTGCGCTGGTGTTTGTCGAAATGACTGCGCCGTGCGCAGAAGGCCGCATCACCCCCGGCTGCCCGGGCCTCTGGAACGACACCCAAGCCAAGGCGTTCAAACGCATCGTGGATTTTGTGCACGCCTCGGGCGCTGGCGCCAAGATCGGCATGCAACTGGGCCACAGCGGACCGAAGGGCTCAACGCAAGTCGGCTGGGAACAGCCGGACGAACCGCTCACCACCGGCAACTGGCCTCTTCTGGCGGCCAGCGCGGTGGCTTACGGTCCGACCAATCAGGTTCCGCAAGCCATGACACGCGCCGATATGGACCGCGTCAAAGCCGAGTTTGTTCAATCCACCCGCTACGCGGCTGAAGCCGGCTTTGACTGGCTGGAGTTGCATTGCGCGCATGGCTACTTGCTGTCGAGCTTCATCACGCCGCTGACGAACCAGCGCACTGACGAGTATGGCGGCTCCCTGGAGAACCGTTGCCGCTTTCCGCTCGAGGTGTTTGCCGCCATGCGTGAGGTGTGGCCGCAGCATCTGCCGATGAGCGTGCGGATTTCGGCGCACGACTGGGCGCCCGGCGGCAACACAGCCGACGACGCCGTCGCGATTGCCCGGATGTTCAAGGCTGCGGGCTGCGACTTCATCGACGTATCGTCAGGCCAGACCACGCGCGCGGCAAAACCGGTTTACGGCCGCATGTACCAGACGCCGTTTGCCGACCGCATCCGCAACGAGGTCGGCATCCAGACCATCGCCGTCGGCGCGATTTCGGAAGTCGACCATGTCAACAGCATCATCGCGGCCGGCCGCGCCGACCTGTGCGCCATTGCCCGCCCGCACCTGGCCGACCCGGCCTGGACGCTGCACGAGGCGGCCAAACTGCAAAGCCGGCATGTGAACTGGCCGCAACCCTACCTGAGCGGGCGCGACCAGCTCTACCGAGAAATTTCAAAGCAAAAAGAGCTTGCGGCCCAGATGGATAAAGCGCTGACAGCTATCAAATAAATAGCAACCAGATAACAGCAAGCATCAATACCACCAAGGAGACGACCATGGACATGGAAGCACGAGGCCACAGCGAACACCCCGAGGCATTGCGGCTCTGGCTGCGCATGCTGACCTGCACGCAACTGGTGGAAAAGCAGGTGCGCACCCAACTGCGCGAACAGTTCGACACCACGCTGCCGCGCTTTGACCTGATGGCGCAGCTTGAGCGCAGCCCGGAAGGCCTGAAGATGAACGAGTTGTCGCGCCGCATGATGGTGACCGGCGGCAACGTCACCGGCATCACCGACCAGCTGGTGACCGAAGGCCTGGTGGAACGCGTGGACGTGGAGGGCGACCGCCGCGCCTACCGCGTACGCCTGACGTCTCGCGGCCGCAAGCTCTTCGACGAGATGGCAGCCGAGCATGAAGCCTGGATCGTGGCCGCGTTTGAAGGCCTGTCTGCGCGCGAAGTGGAGTCTCTGCACAAACTGCTGGGCAAGGTCAAGCAACACCACAACGCCCTCGCCGACGCCAAACTGGAGACAACATGAAGCACTACATCAAGCTGGGCAACCCGATGCATGCGCAGTTCGATGCGCTGGCACATCACCAGGCGGAACACTTTGCGTATTCGTTCGACGCGGGCGTGGCGACGCTGACGCTCAATCGCCCGGAGCGCAAGAATCCGCTGACTTTCGACTCTTATGCGGAGCTGCGTGATTTGTTCCGCACATTGAACAGCGCCACCGACGTGAAAGTGGTGGTGATCACCGGCGCGGGCGGCAACTTCTGCTCGGGCGGCGATGTGCATGAAATCATCGGGCCGCTGACCAAGATGACCATGCCCGAGCTGCTGGAGTTCACCCGCATGACGGGCGACCTCATCAAGGCCATGCGCCTGTGCCCGCAACCCATCATCGCGGCGATTGACGGCATCTGCGCCGGGGCAGGCGCCATGATGGCGCTGGCCGCTGACATGCGGCTGGGCACGGCCCAGGCCAAGACCGCATTCCTGTTCACCCGCGTGGGCCTGGCCGGCGCCGACATGGGCGCCTGCGCCTTGCTGCCGCGCCTGATCGGCCAGGGCCGCGCCTCGGAGCTGCTGTTTACCGGCCGTGCCATGAGCGCGCAGGAAGGCCTGCAGTGGGGATTTTTCAACGCGCTGCATGAGCCGCAAGAGGTGCTGGCAGAAGCGCAGAAGCTGGCGCAAAGCCTGGCCGACGGCCCGACCTTTGCACACGGCATGACCAAGACCATGCTGCACCAGGAATGGGCCATGACGCTGGACCAGGCCATAGAAGCCGAGGCACAGGCACAGGCCATCTGCATGCAAACGCAGGATTTCACACGCGCCTATGAGGCGTTTTCGGCCAGGCAAAAGCCCGTGTTTCGCGGCGACTGAAGCACGCACCCGACGAGTCAGCAAGCCAACCAGGCAAGGATGTTTCAAGCATGAGATCGACCACCGCCCATCTGTCGCTGCCTTTTTTTGACGATGTCCACCGCGATTTGGGCCGGCGGCTGGCCGACTGGATGCCGCAGCAGCACATCGACGAAAGCGATGATCGCCACGCTTGCAAGGAGTGGGTCAAACTTCTGGGCGCCAACCAGTGGCTTCGTTATTGCGTGCCGGCCGGCAAAGACGGCGCATTGGGAGGTGCACTGGAAAAGCTCGACTCCCGTGCGCTGGTGATCCTGCGCGAGACCCTGGCTTTTCATTCGCCGTTAGCCGATTTCGCCTTTGCGATGCAAGGGCTGGGCAGCGGCGCCATCACGCTGGCAGGAACACCCGCGCAGCAGGCCGCCTATTTGCCGCAAGTGGCCAGCGGCGCAAAGATTGCGGCGTTTGCCCTGAGCGAGCCCGACGCTGGATCCGACGCCGGCGCCATGGTGACGTCTGCCGTGAACACGGTCGACGGCTGGGCCCTCAACGGCAGCAAGACCTGGATCAGCAATGGCGGCATCGCGGATTTTTATGTCACTTTTGCCAAGACGGATCCGCAAGCCGGCACTCGCGGCATCACGGCTTTTATCGTCGATGCAGAAAACAAGGGCCTGGACAGCAGCGAGCACATCGCCGTGATGGCGCCGCATCCATTGGCGACGTTGAAATTCACGCGCTGCAAGCTGCCGCAGAATGCACAGCTGGGCGCGCTGCACGGCGGTTTCAAGCTGGCGATGCAGACACTGGATATTTTTCGCGCCTCCGTCGCCGCAGCCGCGCTGGGGATGGCGCGCCGCGCGTTGGCTGAGGCGGTGCATTTTTCCAAGGAGCGCAAGATGTTCGGCCAGACGCTGGCGGACTTCCAGCTCACACAGGCCAAGCTTGGCGAGATGGCGGCATTGGTCGATGCAGCCGCCCTGCTGACCTACCGAGCCGCCTGGATGCGCGACGAAAGCGAGCGCCTGGGCAGCGGCGCGCGCATCACCGCTGAGGCAGCCATGGCCAAGATGACAGCCACAGAGAACGCCCAGAAGGTCATCGACATGGCGCTGCAAATGCACGGCGGCCTGGGCGTGAAAGTGGGCACCAAGGTGGAGAGCCTCTACCGCGATATCCGCTCCCTGCGCATCTACGAAGGCGCGACCGAAGTGCAGCAACTCATCATTGGAAAGGCTGTATTGCAATCATGAGCACTTCTGTCACCGATAACGTCTCCGATCCCGTTTCTGCAACCGAAGCGCTTGCCGCGGCGCCTTCTGCCCAACCCGACCGGTTTGTGCATGATCGCCTTCCCTCGCCGCAGGCCTTGCCCCGCATGGTCTACGCTATGCCCGAGCTGCGCATTGCGGCGCAGGCCAATCTGGTGCAGGCCCTGTTTGCCAAAGCTTTTCGGGAAGGACATGCGGACAAGCCCATGCTGCGGTCAGACAAAATCACTCTGAGCTATGCCGATGCACTGGAGCGCGTCAACCGGATTGCGCAGGTGCTGACGGAGGACTTCAAGCTCCAGCCCGGCAATCGCGTTCTGCTGCGCGGGGGCAATTCCATCGGCATGGCGCTGGCCTGGCTGGGTGTGGTGCAGGCCGGACTGGTCGCCGTAGCCACCATGCCTTTGCTGCGGGCCAAGGAGTTGGGCGAAGTCATTGAAAAGGCCAGGCCCGCGATTGCCCTGTGCGACGCCACCCTGCTGGAAGAGCTGCAAACTGCCAAAGCGCAAAGCACTACGCTTCAGGTCATCGTTCCGTTCAATCTGATGGATGAGCCGGGGTCACTCGCCGTTCTCTCGGCGCAAAAAGACGGCAAATTCACGCCATGCCCGCTGGCGGCCGACGACATCGCCTTGATGGCATTTACATCGGGCACCACCGGCAAACCCAAAGCCGCTGTGCACACACATCGCGACGTGCTGGCCGCGTGCGAAGCCTGGCCGCGCCATGTGCTCAAGGCCAGGCCTGACGACATCGTGGTCGGCTCGCCGCCGCTGGCGTTTACTTTCGGCCTGGGCGGCATGCTGATTTTTCCGATGTGGGCCGGCGCTTCTGTGTACTACCCTTCCATCGGCTACACGCCGGAGGCAATGGTCAAACTCATCAACCAGGTCGGCGCCACGGTGTGCTACACCGCGCCCACTTTCTACCGGCAGATGGCCGCTTTCGCCAAACAGCATGGCGTACCCAGCCTCAGGTTGTGTGTGAGCGCCGGCGAAAGCCTTCCGGACGCCACGCGGCAGCTGTGGAAAGAGGCCACGGGCATCGAGATGATTGACGGCATTGGCGCTACCGAAATGTTCCACATCTTTATTTCTGCGGCAGGGCAAGATGTGCGCCGCGGCGCCATCGGAAAAGTGGTGCCGGGTTATACCGCCAAAGTGGTGGACGATGCCGGCGAGGAGGTGCCCCGCGGCACGGTCGGGAAGCTCGCCGTGGTGGGCCCCACCGGCTGCCGGTATCTGGACGATGCCCGCCAGGGCAACTATGTCAAAGGCGGCTGGAATTACCCGGGCGATGCTTTCATGCAGGACGCCGACGGCTACTTTTTCTACCAGGCACGTGCGGACGACATGATCATCACCGCTGGCTACAACGTGGCCGGCCCGGAAGTTGAAGACGCCCTGCTCAAGCACCCGGCTGTTGCGGAATGCGGTGTGATCGGTCTGCCCGACGACGACCGCGGCATGATCGTCAAGGCCTTTGTGGTGCTCAAGCCCGGCGAGGCCGGTGGCGACAGCACAACCAAGGCCCTGCAGGATCATGTCAAGGCGATGCTGGCACCGTTTAAATATCCACGGCAGATCGAGTTCGTGGACAAATTGCCGCGCACAGAAACCGGCAAGTTGCAACGTTTCAAGCTGCGCCAATCATGAAGTTCACTGTCCAAAAGCAGGTTCGCTTTCATCACTGCGACCCGGCCGGCATTGTTTTCTATCCGCAGTTCTTTTATCTTCTGCATGAGGTTCAGGAAGATTTCCTGGCTCACATCGGGTTTCCGGAGCACGCCCTGATTGCGAGTGGCATGGGCGTGCCGATCGTGGATCTGAAAACCGAGTTTCTCGGCATGTGCCGCAACGGCGATCCGCTCACCATGACGCTGGAGCTCACACGCATCGGCGGCTCGAGCATGGGGATGCATTACGAAATTCATGGCGCCGCGCTCCCACCAAGTGGCGCCAATACCATCAGGCTGAGAGCCCATGGCGTGGTGGTCTATTCACAAGTTCCCAACGGCAAGCCGATGCGCATCCCCGACAACATGCGCAACGCCCTGATGCCTTATTTGCAAACATCCCAGGAAACACATGTTTAAAAAAATACAACCGCCCGACTGGGCAGAACCCAAAGGTTATTCCAACGGCATTTTGGCGCGCGGCGCCATGCTTTTTGTGGGAGGCCAGATTGGCTGGAACGCACAGCAACAGTTTGAGAGCGATGATTTCGTCGCGCAGACCCGCCAGACCTTGCTGAATATCGCGGCCGTACTCAAGGCGGGCGGCGCCGGGCCCGAGCATATGGTTCGCATGACCTGGTATGTGGTTGATCGTGTGGAATACGTCGCCAGACTCAAGGAGATAGGCGGGGTCTATCGTGAAGTCATGGGAAAGAATTTCCCGGCGATGACCTGCGTCGAAGTCGCGGCACTGGTGGAAGACCGTGCACAAGTGGAAATCGAAGTGACGGCGGTGGTGCCGGATTGACTTTTGGTTTCACCGAGCGTCATCCGGCACGCCCAGGCCGGCCAGGTCCGGCAGCTTCGACCCGGATCTTCTCTTGCAATCAGACAACCTCGACCTTCGGCTCGGTGGTGGTGAGTCGACGCAGGTGCGCCAGGAAATCTGTGTCCACATACGGTTTGCTAAGGTAAAGATTCACGCCGGCCTCACTCGCCATGTCTCGATGCTTATCCGTCGCTCTCGAAGTAATCATGACAATTGGGAGGGCCTCCCACCGTGGCATAGACCGCAAGCGCCGCGTCAACTCCAACCCGTTCAGATTGGGCATCTCCAGATCAGTGACCAGAACGGCGGGGGGTTCCTTCCCAATCTTTTCCAGAGCGTCAAAACCGTCCACCGCCATCCTCCTGATCGTCTCGGCGATATCAGCTCTTCAAAGGGGTTTTGCGAATGCCGTGATGAAAGCTGACGCCGATGCTCGCCAAGCCACCCTCGGCATAGGCACCTGCTGGGCGTGGGGTGGGTACCCCTAACAGTCATGCTCAATGTTATTTCGGTGATCATTGCATTCCCGATCTCCATTGCCGTGGCTTAGGACGGCGCGCTGATATCCCGGTGCCCAGTTTCGCCGGCCTATACGGTGGAACTGCCATTCCACTACGGCCAACCCAGATCTTGCTTGTCTACAGAAACACACCCCTGCCTTGATCGCTTCGGCACATAAAGCTGGAGGCTTGCGGGGTATGGACACAAAGCAAAACGCCCACATGAAGTGGGCGTTTTGTACTAACTTGGTTAGCTAGTGTTGGTTGCGCGGGCAAGATTTGAACTTACGACCTTTGGGTTATGAGCCCAACGAGCTACCAGGCTGCTCCACCGCGCGATATGTTTGTATTGTAGCTTACTCTGCCTTGGCCGTGTCAGCTGTAGTGTCTTCCGACACTTCAGGGCGGTCCACCAACTCGACCAGTGCCATCGGTGCATTATCGCCAACGCGGAAACCCATCTTCAAAATGCGGGTGTAGCCACCAGGACGGGCTTTGTAGCGTGGGCCGATCTCCGCGAACAACTTGACGACCATGTCGCGGTCGCGCAGACGATCAAATGCCAGGCGTTTGTTGGCCAGCGTAGGTTCTTTGCCCAATGTGATCATGGGCTCCACGACGCGGCGCAATTCCTTGGCTTTCGGCAGCGTGGTTTTAATGACTTCATGCTGCAGCAGCGAATTCATCATGTTGCGCAGCATGGCGAGGCGGTGCTCGCTGGTGCGATTGAGTTTACGTAGTCCGTGTCCGTGACGCATGGTGTTTCCTTTTTTAAAATCCGGGCAGCCGTATCAGGTACTGCCCGTGCGAGATTCCCATTGAGGTGGGATCTTGTGGCTTCAATTAACGCTTGTCGAGGCCGGCGGGTGGCCAGCTTTCGAGTCGCATTCCGAGTGTCAGGCCGCGAGAGGCCAGTACTTCCTTGATTTCGTTGAGCGATTTACGGCCCAGATTCGGCGTCTTCAACAACTCGTTTTCAGTGCGCTGGATCAAATCACCGATGTAATAGATATTCTCCGCCTTCAGGCAGTTTGCCGAGCGTACCGTGAGTTCGAGTTCGTCGACTGGACGCAGCAGGATAGGATCGAACTGCTGTGAACTACGCTGAACAGGTGCGTCAAACGCAGCCAGTTCGTTGCCTTCGAGTTGCGCAAACACTGCAAGCTGCTCAACCAGAATCTTGGCTGAGGCGCGAACAGCATCTTCAGCCGTCACTGCACCATTGGTTTCGATTTCAAGCACGAGCTTGTCGAGGTCGGTACGCTGCTCAACGCGGGCGCTTTCAACGATGTAGCTCACGCGCTTGACGGGCGAGAACGACGCGTCCAGCACGATGCGGCCGATGGACTTCGGTGATTCGTCACCGTAGCGGCGCTGATTGCCCGGCACGTAGCCGCGACCGTTTTCCACCTTGATTTGCATGTCGATCTTGCCGCCATGCGACAGATTCACGATCACGTGCTCAGGGTTGATGATTTCCACGTCGTGCGGCGTCTGGATGTCGGCGGCGGTGACAGGGCCCTCGCCGTCCTTGCGCAGGCTCAGCGTGACTTCGTCGCGGTTGTGGAGCTTGAACACCACACCCTTGAGGTTCAACAGGATGTTGACGACGTCTTCCTGCACACCGTCGATGGACGAGTACTCGTGCAGGACACCCGCGATGGTGACTTCGGTGGCGGCGTGGCCGACCATGGAAGACAACAGAACGCGGCGCAGCGCGTTGCCCAGCGTATGGCCGTAGCCACGCTCGAACGGCTCCAGAGTCACCTTGGCGCGGTTGGCGCCAAGCTGCTCGACATTGATGGTTTTTGGTTTCAACAAATTAGTCTGCATGCAGTCTTCCTCTCAATACCCTCGGTTCGTTACACCGATAAGGCCGGCGAAGCACACCCTGGCGATACGGTGCCCCGTATCGCAGGAACGAAAATTAGCGTGAGTACAACTCGACGATCAACGATTCGTTGACGTCGGCGGCAAACTCATCGCGATCAGGAACCTTCTTGAAGGTACCTTCGCCTTTGTCGGCGTTTACATCAACCCAGGCGGGCATACCGACCTGTTTTGCCAATTCCAGGGCTTCGGTCACGCGAGCCTGCTTCTTGGATTTTTCGCGCACGGCAATCACATCACCCGTCTTAACCAGGTACGACGGAATATTTACCGAGTTGCCATTCACCGTAATGGCTTTATGCGACACCAGCTGACGCGCTTCGGCGCGGGTGGAGCCGAAGCCCATGCGGTACACCACATTGTCCAGGCGGCATTCCAGAATGAACAACAGATTGGCACCGGTATTGCCTTTGCGGCGATCAGCCTCTTCGAAGTAGCGGCGGAACTGCTTTTCGAGCACGCCGTACATGCGTTTGACTTTTTGCTTCTCGCGCAGCTGCAAGCCGAAGTCCGAAGTACGGGTACCGGAGGTACGGCCGTGCTGGCCTGGCTTGGAGTCAAACTTGGCCTTGTCGCTGATGGCGCGGCGTGCGCTCTTCAGGAACAGGTCGGTGCCTTCACGGCGGGATAGTTTGGCCTTGGGGCCTAAGTAACGTGCCACTTGAGTGTCCTTTTGTCATCTGCTGCACCTGAGTGCAGGAGCCGGAGGTCATGACCTGCCGGCGGTGGGCTTGGTTAAAAATGCCTGGTATCCGACGGACCGAAACAATCCGCCAAACAACCAGGCAAGGGATTAAATGCGGCGGCGCTTTTGTGGGCGGCAGCCGTTGTGGGGAACGGGCGTCACGTCGGCAATGGAATTAATCCGGATGCCCAGTGCGCCCAGTGCGCGAACAGACGATTCACGGCCGGGACCAGGTCCCTTGATTTCAACGTCAAGGTTCTTGATGCCCTGCTCAATGGCGGCGCGGCCTGCCACTTCGGACGCGACCTGCGCTGCGAAAGGCGTAGATTTGCGCGAGCCCTTGAAACCCTGACCACCGGAGGACGCCCAGGACAAAGCGTTGCCTTGGCGGTCCGTGATGGTGATGATCGTGTTGTTGAAAGAAGCGTGGACGTGGGCGATGCCATCGGCCACGTTCTTGCGAACTTTCTTGCGAACGCGCTGTGCGGCGTTATTGCTTGGTGATTTTGCCATGACGACCTCTCAATTATT
>JAJKJM010000133.1 GCA_021153985.1 Polaromonas sp. | reverse complement strand
TCGGGCCGGCAGCGCAGGCAGGGCCTGAAGCCCGCGTTCTCGGCCTGCGCGGCATGGTGAAAGAAACGGCAGTTTTCGCGCTTGGGCGTTTTCACGCTGCACACCGGCCGGCAGTAGATGCCGGTCGACGTCACGCCGGTGAAAAAGCTGCCGTCAAAACGGGCGTCCCGCGCCTTCAGGGCGAGGTAGCAGTCGTTGTCGGCCAGTGGGGTGATTTCGCGGTTCATGGGGGAAATGATACGCCGCAGAGTGCTTTCAACTAGCCGTTTTCGGACATGTCCTTGATGGCCTGAAAATCACTCTTTTCGGGCTGGTCTGGGTCGTTTTAAGAGGCCGCAATAGTCTGAACGGACCTGCCGGAAAGGACTGCGGCCTACAGCCAGCGCCAGCGCCCGGCCCCTACAATGAAAAGCCGACTTCTTTCCCAATCCTTCCCGACGACTCCCCAGGACCGCATCAATGCAAATCAACCCGTCCATCTTCAAGGCCTATGACATCCGCGGCGTCGTGCCGTCCACCATCCATGAAGACATGGCCGAGGCGCTGGGCAAAGCGTTTGGCATGGCCGCGCTGGCCGAAGGTGAAAAGTCCGTGGCGGTGGGCCGTGACGGCCGGCTCAGCGGGCCTGCGCTCAGCGCGGCGCTGATGCGCGGCCTGGCTGCCACCGGTATTGAGGTCATCGATGTGGGCATGGTCACCACGCCCATGCTGTATTTCGCAGCCAGCACACTCTCCGGCTCGGGCATCCAGGTCACGGGCAGCCACAACCCCAAGGACTACAACGGCTTCAAGATGGTACTGGCAGGCCGCGCTATCTATGGCGAAGAAATCCAGGCCCTGCGCCGAGTGATCGAGGGCGACAAATGGGTGCTGCCTTCGCAGCCCGGCGCCATCCGCCAGGTTGATGTGGAAACCGCCTACCGCGACCGCATCGTCTCCGGCATCAAGCTGGAGCGCCCGCTCAAAATCGTGATCGACTCCGGCAACGGCATTGCCGGCGCATCGGCGCCCGCCATCTTCCGTGCGCTGGGCTGCGAAGTGACTGAGCTGTTCAGCGAAGTGGACGGCAACTTTCCCAACCACCATCCCGACCCGAGCAAGCCCGAAAACCTGCAAGACCTTATCAAGGCCCTGCAAAGCGGCGGCGCCGAACTGGGCCTGGCCTTTGACGGCGACGGTGACCGGCTGGGCATCGTCACCAAAGACGGCCAGAACATCTACCCCGACCGGCAGATGATGCTGTTTGCCCGTGACGTGCTCTCACGCGTGCCGGGCGGCACCATTTTGTTTGACGTGAAATGCTCGCAGCGCCTGGCGCCGGAGATTGAGGCCGCCGGTGGCGTGCCCCTGATGTACAAGACCGGCCATTCGCTCATCAAGGCGAAGATGAAAGAGATCAACTCACCCTTGGGCGGCGAGATGAGCGGCCACATCTTCTTCAAAGAGCGCTGGTACGGCTTTGACGACGGCACCTATGCGGGTGCGCGCCTGCTCGAGATTTTGAGCCGCGTGCCCGACGCCGGCATTGTGCTCAATGCCTTGCCGACCAGCTTCAGCACGCCTGAACTCAATGTGGCTTGCAAGGAAGGCGAGCCGCATACGGTGGTCGAGGCCTTGATCAAGTCGGCGAAATTTGCGGCGCCTGCGAAGATTTCCACCATCGACGGCGTGCGTGTTGACTGGCCTGATGGCTTTGGGCTGATCCGCGCGTCGAACACCACGCCCGTGTTGGTGCTGCGCTTTGAGGGGCACACCCAGCAGGCGCTGGAGCGTATCGAGGCCGACATGCTGGCTTTATTGCGCAGCGTCAAGCCAGACGCGAGCTTTGCCGCCGCAGCCCATTAGGCCCCGGTCTGCCTCAACTCCGTTCGTTCGGGTTGAGGCATGGAGGCGTTTCTTTTAGGTTTTTTAATCTGCGTAAATCTGCGAAATCTGCGGATGAATCTTTATCCACAGATTTCGCAGATTTACGCAGATTGAAAACCGGATCATGGGGATGGACGGAGAAGCAAGCGGCCCGGCGAGGCCTCAAGAGCCGCAAGAAACGGGCGTGGGGGCCCTGCACCTAAAATCGGTGTTTTCCGCCTCCACTGCCTTAATGAAAATCCTTCTGGTCAAGCTGTCCTCCCTCGGTGACGTGGTGCATACCCTGCCGGTGGTCCAGGACATACGTGCCGCCTTGCCGGATGCGCAGATTGACTGGGTAGTGGAGAAGGCATTTGCGCCCTTGCTGGCGCGCTGTGAAGGCCTGCACCGTGTGATCCCTTGCGAGATACGCCGCTGGCGCAAGTCCTTCTGGACGGCAGCGACGCGCCAGGAATGGCGGGCGTTCAAGCACGAGTTACAGCAGGACGCCTATGACGCCGTCATCGACCTGCAGGGGCTGACCAAGTCTGCCTTGGTGGCGCGGCTGGCCGCGCTGGCGCCGGGCGGCAAGCGCTACGCCCTGGCCAACCAGACCGACGGCTCAGGCTACGAAGCGCCCACACGCTGGGTGGCCGATGTGGCGATTGAGGTCGAGCCGCACATTCATGCGGTGCGGCGCTCACGTGAGCTGGCGGCGAGCGCCTTGGGATACACCCTGTCGGGCGATGCAAAATTCAAGCTAAAAATGCCTCCAGCCCAGGCGGGTAATGGGCTGGCAGCTCCTGAAAAGATAGCAAATGACGCACCCGCACCGCGCATCGCTTTTGTGCATGGCACCTCGCGTGCCGACAAAGAATGGCCGCTCAGCCACTGGGTGGCACTGGGGCAGCGCCTGAATGCGGCCGGCTACCAGGTAGCGCTGCCGCACGGCAATGCCGGCGAACTGGCCACCAGCGAAGCGATTGCCGAGGCGCTCAATCGCGCTGCACCGGCCATGGCCATCGTGTGGCCGCTGCTGCCGCTGGACGCGCTGACGGAAGAACTCACGCACTGCGCCGGCGTGATCGGCGTCGACAGCGGCGTGAGCCACATCGCGGTGGCGCTCGACTTGCCGCATGTGCAGATCTACAACTTCGACACCGCCTGGCGCACCGGGCCCGAAGGCAGCGGTGCGAGCGGGCGGCAGGCGAGCGTGTTTGCGCAGCCCGCGCCCGGCGTCGATGCCGTCTGGCAAGCCTGGCTGGCCTGCAGCGGAGGGGCGGCATGAGCGCATTTGCTTTCAGGCTCTATTCGCTGCTGATGTGGCTGGGCCAGCCGTTGCTGCGGCGCAAGCTGGCACGGCGCGGCCGCAAGGAGCCCGGTTACCTTGAGGCGATTGAAGAGCGCTTTGGCCGCTACACCCAGCCGGCTGAAACCGCTTCCGAACTCGTCTGGGTGCATGCCGTGTCGCTGGGTGAAACCCGCGCGGCGGCCATTTTGCTCAAGGCACTGCGCGCGCAGCACCCGGGCATTCGCATTTTGCTCACGCATGGCACCGCCACCGGCCGTGCCGAAGGGATCGCCTTGTTGCAGCCCGGCGATGTGCAGGTGTGGCAGCCCTGGGACAGCCCGGACGCCGTGGCCCGTTTCTTTGACCACTTCAAGCCGCGCCTGGGCCTGTTGATGGAAACCGAAATCTGGCCCACGCTGGTGAGCAGCGCCCAGGCGCGCGGCATGCCGCTGGTGCTGGTGAATGGGCGCCTGTCTGAAAAATCGCTTCAGCAGGCGCTGAAGATGTCGCTGCTCTCGAAGCAGGCTTATGCCGCGCTATCGGCCGTGTATGCGCAGACAGACGACGACGCCCAGCGCTTTCGCCAGGCGGGCGCGGTGGTGGCCGGGGTCTTCGGCAACCTGAAGTTCGATGCCGCCGCTGACGATGCGCAGCAGGAGAAAGGCAAGATCTGGCGCCGCACGCTGGCGCAGCCGGTGTTGATGTTTGCCAGCTCGCGTGAAGGCGAAGAGGCCATGTTTCTTAAGGAAATAAGTGCCGTAGCCCAATCGGAGCGTGGGCAGACAGCTATTAAAACTGTAGCAAGCGAGCTTCAGCCGGATGAGTCACCAGAAAACCATGGGGGAACGGGCAGCCGCTTCAAGGTGCTGCTGGTGCCGCGTCATCCGCAGCGCTTCAATGAAGTCGAAGCGCTGGTTCAGCAGCACGGCCTGCGCGTGTCACGCCGCTCCGGTTGGAACGATGCCGCAGGCGGCCCCTCGGCCAGCGACGATGCGCAGCAGGCGGATGTGTGGCTGGGCGACTCACTGGGCGAAATGGCGCTGTACTTCTCGATGAGCGACGTCGCCTTGCTGGGCGGAAGCTTTGCGCCGCTGGGCGGCCAAAACCTGATCGAGGCGGCAGCCTGCGGTTGCCCGGTGGTGATGGGCCCCCACACCTTCAACTTCACCGAAGCCGCCGAACTGGCGGTAGAAGAAGGCGCAGCCCGCCGCGTCATCGACATGGAGCAGGGCGTGCGCACCGCGAGAAAGCTCATGGACAAACCCGAAGCCCGCGCCGCCGCCGTGGCGGCCGGACTGGCTTTTGCTGACCGCAACCGGGGGGCTACAGCGAAGACTGTGGCTGCGCTGCGAAGCTATTTAAGTGGCGCTACCAGGCTCTAGGGCGTCTGGTCATCAATGAGCTCCAGCAGCTCAATCGCACTCTTGGCGCACGCATCCGCGCCATTCGCAAGCAGCGCAATGCGGGGGCGCATTGAGTGGAGGGACGCAAGAAGTGTTTCTTTGACTGAGGCTCCAAGGTACGTGTCGTAACCTTCTGCGGGGGCAAATGAACCGCCAAGATCTATCAATGACTCCATGGCGGCCCGCTGCGCCCACGCTTTCCCGTTCATGAGAATCTGCTCAATCTCTGGGAGAACACCCAGGACGACCGGATAGTACGTACCTGCGTGGTTATTCCCAACTGCCCAGAGAAATGCATCGTAGGCATCATTCGCTGTCGATTCATCGTACGCATCCCAGAGTGCGTCGAGCGCAGCTTCCACGCTATCTCGATCGTTCGAGTCCGGCTGGGGAAAGTGATCGAGAGCCAGCGGTTTCATCGTTCGCTTGCCCGATGGCCTAGCGCTTGCCCAGCACCTGGTGGCAAGTGCAATTACCCCACGCGTACAGACGAAGGTGATGCGCCCAGTCCCGCAGCGTCGCCCACGCGCCGCCGGTGGCGACTTCATAAGGCGTCAGGCCAAACATCCCCAGGCTGATAGACGGCTCGGCCGACACCACCGAATGCCAGGTGCGGCGCGGCACAAAGAGTGCATCGCCGGCTTCGACGCGGGCGTAAATGCCGTTGGCTTTTTCAAACGATGCGAGTTCTTTGGCTTGCTCTGGCAGGCGCGAGACATTGATGTCGCTGAGCGTGGCGCCCCAGTCGTATTTTTTGGCGGGGCACATGTGCTGGCTCTGGTCGGGCGGGAAGAGGATGAACTCCTTGGTGCCTTTGAGCTGGCAAAACCAGTTGTGCGGAAAGTCGTTGTGCAGGCCGGTGACCGTGTTGGCCGGGCCCATGAAGACATATTCCCAGGTCAGGCGCTGGCCGGGCCACAGGCTCTTGATCATCAGGTCCTTGCGCAGCTCGGGGAATGTTTCCAGGATGTCCCATTGCGCCAGGTACAGCGTGGTGGGCTTGAACGATTGCATGTGCGCCCAGTTCAGGTGAAAGCGTTCACCGGGTTGCTGGCGCAGCTGCTCCAGCCGCGCCTTGGGCAGCAGGCCCGCCGCAGGGTCGGGCGTTGCGAGCGCTTGCTTGCCCAGCTCGCGCAGGTAAGGCGCTACCGGCAAAAACGGCCGGCCCTTGGTCACGCCTTGCTCCACCAGGCCGTCGGTGAATTTCACCGGGGCTTCGGAACCCTTGCTTTCGCAGACGCCTGCCAGGTGTTCAAACGACCACTTGCTGAAAGCCGGCCAGTGCTTGATGCCGCCCTTGACCAGCACCGGCCGCTCAAAAGGCAGTTGCCGCCCGGAGGCCTCCAGCGCCTCCCAGGTGGTTTCTTCGATGACCTGAAAGCTCGGGCCTGTGGGCACGTTGCGGGGCGCGTCGGTTACCCGTTCGGCCTCGATCGGCAGTGGCAGGGGATTGTGCGTTGGCATCAGCATGACATTGCGACCTGTGTGAGCGTAGTTGTGGCGGTCAGTGGGGGTGGCGTTGTGCGCGGGAGTGAAGGGCAACCCTGCGTGCGGCAGGGCGCTTCCCGCACTGCATTTTCAAAGAGATGTTTCGTTGACGATCAGCCAGCGGCCCGCTGTATTTTTAAGCTGCAACTGCTTGCGGCCGGTGGAAGAGGTGGCCCTGGATTTGTAGCTCTGGGTGAAAGTTGCCGTGGCCTGGTCGCCATTGACCGAGACCTGGAGGTTCTCGATGTTGATCTCGATATTTCCCTGCCGCTCAATGCGCGAGCGACGCTGCTTTTCCCAGGCCGGGCGTGAGGTCCGTCCGGGCGGAACAAAGTCGGGGCTGTAAGCGGCCAGGTAGCTGGCGGCATCTTTTGCCGCCCAGGCGGCGGCCCACGAGCGCACGGCTGCTTCGGCCTGGGCAGTTGCCGGAGCTGCAGCGGTGGAAGGTGCAGGGGGCGCAACAGGCGCGGCCGCCGCCGCCGCAGTGACGACCGGTGCGGCGGGTGTTGCGCTGCTCACAGGCTGGGTCGACAGCAGGGCGTTGATTTTTTGCAGGTCTTCCGGCGTCAGCGTGCCGTTGGCCTGGCGCAGTTTCAAGTCGCCGAGCAGCACGTCATAACGCGCCTTGGCCAGGTCGCGCTTGGTCTGGAACAGCTGGCTTTGCGAGTTGAGCACGTCGATGTTGATGCGCACGCCGACCTGGTAGCCCAGCTTGTTGGCATCCAGCGCGCTCTGGCTGGACAGCTCGGCCGCCTCCAGCGCCTTGACCTGCCCCTGGCCCGACTGCACGCCGAAGTAGGCGGCGCGGGTGGCCTGGGCGACAGTGCGCCGCGCGCCTTCCAGGTCGCTTTGGGCCTTGTCGCGCAGCGACAGCGTTTCGCGCACGTGGTTTTGCGTGGAGAAGCCGGCGAACAGCGGCACATTCAGCACCACGCCCACGCTCGTGGTGTTGGTGCGAAAGGCAAAGGGCGGAATGGTCGTGGCCGTGCCCGAAGGGTTGCGCGTCACGTTGTAGCTGGCCTGCAAGTCCACGGTGGGCTTGTGGCCGGCTTCGGCTTTTTTGACTTCCAGGTCGGCAATCTCCAGCCCGCTTTGCGCCAGGCGGATGTTGGGGTGCACCGCTTCGGATTGCTGTACCCAGGTGCTCACATCGGCGGGCTCCAGCGGCGGCAGGTTGACCGGCACCTGCAGGGGCTTGGGCTGCGCTTCGGTTTTGCCGACCAGCGTGTCGAGCGCGAGTTTTTTGACGCGCAGGTCATTCTCGGCGGCGATTTCCTGGGAGATCACCAGGTCATAGCGGGCCTGCGCTTCGCGCGTGTCGGTGATGGTGGAGGTGCCCACCTCAAAGTTGCGCTTGGCGGAAGCCAGCTGCTCGGCGGTCGCGATTTTTTGCGCGCGCACAAAGGTCAGGGTGTCCTGCGCCGCCAGCACATCGAAGTAGGCCTGGCTGGTGCGCACGATCAGGTCCTGGTTGGCGGTTTCCAGCTGCGCCTGCGACTGCTCGACCTGCTTGGCGGCCTGCTCATAGGTGGCCCAGTTGCCCGGGCGGTACAGCGGCTGCGAGAGGTTCAAGGTGGCGTTTTGCGTATTGAAGCTGCGGTCGATCACCGGTGCGGTGTTCTCAAACGCCGTGCGCGTCGCACCTGCGGAAATGCCGGCCGTGGGCAGCAGGCCGGCCTTGGCCTGGTCGGCCCTGGCCAGGTTGGCGTCATATTGCAGCTTGGCCGACTGGTAGGCCGCATCGTAGGCGCGCGCCGATTCATACAGCTCGACAAGACTCTGGGCCTTAGCCATGGGCGCGGCGGTCGCCAGCACCGCGGCGATCGCCATCGACAGGGGCAACATCACCGGTCGGGCCGGCAGTTTTTTGGGCGTGGTCATAAGAGTCCTGAAGAAATGGAAGTCGGCTAAAAACTAAAACTAAAACTAAAACTAAAAATCAAAAACAAAACATCAAAAAGCGAGGCATCAATAAACCGGCACAGAGCGGTCTACCTGCTGCGACCAGGCGTCGATACCGCCTTGCAGGTTGACGACTTCGGGAAATTCGCCGCTTTGAACCAGGTAGTTGGCCACCTGCAGGCTGCGCATGCCGTGGTGGCACAGGCAGGCGATGGGCTGGCCGGCGCTGGCTTCCTGCAGCTCGGCGATGCGCGCGGGAATCTCGCGCATCGGGATATGAACCAGCTTGAACCCGTCTTCTTTGACCGAGGCTGTTTGAAGCTCCCACGGTTCGCGCACGTCCAGCACCACAGGCACTGCACCCGGCGCGGCGGCGTTGTCGCGCCAGGCGGTGAAGTCGGCGGGGTTTAGTTGGGCAATCATGGTCGGCTTTCCCTCATCTTTTTCTTCTGGCGTGTGGGCCCGGGCTTAGAAACTGAACGACGAAGGCTCGGGGAAATTCAGAAGACGCGGCGCCACGGTGTCCCAGGCCTGCGTGGTGCGCCAGGCGTCTTCGGCCACCCGGGTGATCAGGGTGGCGCGCATCACTGGCTCAAAGCCCACGATGGCGCTCAGGCGGCCGCCCACCTTCAGCATGGACAGCAGTGAAGCCGGCACCTCGGCGACCGAGCCGCTCAGCACGATGACGTCGAACGGGCCTTGCAGCGGGTCGTTGCTGGACACCGACTTGGCCAGGTTGGCCGCGCCGTCGCCGGTGCGCACTTCGGCGTTGTACAGGCCGGCTTTTTGCAGGTTGTCGCGCGCGGTTTGCGCCAGCGAGGGGTTGATTTCTAGCGTGATCACCTGCTGTGCGCGATGCGCCAGCAGGGCGGCCATGTAACCGGAGCCGGCGCCGATTTCCAGCACTTTTTCGTGCTTTTGCACGGCAAGTTCTTGCAGGATGCGGGCTTCCACTTTGGGCGCCAGCATGCACTGGCCGGGCTCAGACTGGGGCGGCAGCGGGATTTCCATGTCGACAAAGGCCAGTGCCTTGTGGGCCGGCGGCACAAAATCTTCACGCTTGACCACGGCGAGCAGGGAAAGGACCTGGTTGTCCAGCACTTCCCAAGGGCGGATTTGCTGCTCAATCATGTTGAAACGGGCTTGTTCGTAGTTCATGGCGGACCTGTGGGTTGGCGAAATTAGGGGTAAATAGGAAAAAGGGCGCTGGACGCGGGTAAACCTTTGATTTTAACGGCCGTCCACGAGCGGATTGGGGATATCGGTGGAGGCTTCAGCGGGGCTGGCGGGCCGGGTTTTGGGCCCGAATTTGCGCTTGAACCACTGGGCGAGGTCGTCCATATAGCAGTAGGTCACCGGCACCACCACCAGGGTCAGCAGCGACGAGGTGATGACGCCGCCGATCACGGCCTGGCCCATGGGGGCGCGCTGCTCCGAGCCCTCCGTCAGGGCGAAGGCCAGCGGCACCATGCCAAAAATCATCGCCAGCGTGGTCATCAAAATCGGACGCAGCCGGACTTTGGCGGCCTGCAGCAGGGCTTCGCTGCGCTCCATGCCCGGCACGCGGTGGCCGTCCACATCCACCCGGTCGGCGCGCATGCGGATGGCAAAGTCGACCAGCAGGATGGCGTTTTTTGTGACCAGGCCCATCAGCATCACCACGCCGATGATGGAAAACATCGACAGCGTCGAGCGGAACAGCAGCAGCGCCAGCACCACGCCGATCAGCGTCAGCGGCAGCGAGGTCATCAGCGCCATGGGTTGCAAAAAGCTCTTGAACTGGCTGGCCAGGATCATGTAGATGAACAAAATCGCCATCACCAGCGCCGACACCGCGTAGCCGAAAGACTCGGCCATGTTCTTGGTGGAGCCGCTGAACTGGTAGCGGTAACCGGGCGGAAAGTTAAAACCGTCCAGCGCGGCCTTGATGTCGTTGGAGACCTCGCCGGCCGAGCGGTTGTAGACGTTGGCGTTGATGGCGACTTCACGGGCCAGGTCGCGCCGGTTGATCTGGTTGGGCCCGGTCGACTCTTTCACCGTGGCCACCTGGTTCAGGCGCACGATGCGCACCGAGCCGTCGGCGTTGCTGCCCATGGTGCTGCTTATAAAGGGCAGGCGCTCCAGGTCTTGCGGCGCGTTGCGCGCGTCGGGCGCCAGGCGCACGTTGACGTCGTAGGTCTGGTCGTCGGGGGCGCGCCAGTTGCCCACCGTTTGCCCCGCCACCAGCGTGCGCAATGAGGCAGCGATCTGCGAAACCGACAGGCCCAGATCGGAAGCCGCGTCGCGCCGCACGTCGACTTCAATCACCGGTTTGTCGGCCTTGACGCTGGAGTCCAGGTCTACCAGGCCGGGTATGGTGCGGATTTTGTCGTTGATGATGCGCGTGAGGCGTTCCAGCTCCTTCAGATCCGGCCCCTGTAGCGAAAACTCCACCTGCTTGTTGCCGCCCACCGCGTCCAGCAGGCCGACGTGCGTCACTGTGACGCCTGGCACTTGCTTGAGCCGCTCGCGCAGCACGCCCGACATCTGGTCGACGCTGCGCGCGCGCGCCTTGCGGTCCACCAGCCGCACGTAAATGCTGGCGTACATCTTGCCCTGGGCGTTGCCGGTGTTGAGTGTGGCAAGGGTGAACTTCACTTCCGGGAATTCGCGGATGATGGCTTCGACCTGGCGGGCTTTGGCCTCTGTCGTTTCCAGCGACGAGCCGACCGGTGTGTAGAAGTTGAGTGAGGTTTCCGAGAAGTCGGCCTTGGGCACGAACTCGGTGCCCAGAAGCGGGACCATGAAGAGGCTGGTGATAAAGATGACGATCGCCAGCACCAGCGTAGCCAGCTTGTGGCCCAGCGACCAACGCAGGATGCCCTGGTAGCTGTCGCTCAGCGAGTCGGTGGCATGGTCGAACCAGCCGGTGACGCGGCCAATGGTCTTGTCATAGAAGGTGACGGGCGCGCCGCGCTTTCCGTGGGTCGCTATGGCCGGGTCGTGCCAGATGCTGGAGAGCATCGGGTCCAGCGTGAAGCTCACAAACATGGAGATCAGCACCGCCGCCACGATGGTCACGCCGAACTCGTGGAAGAACTTGCCGATGATGCCGCCCATGAAGCCGATGGGAAGGAACACCGCGACGATCGAAAACGTGGTGGCCAGCACAGCCAAGCCGATTTCCTGCGTGCCGTCGAGCGAGGCCTGGTAGGGGCCTTTGCCCATCTGCACGTGGCGCACGATGTTCTCGCGCACCACGATGGCATCGTCGATCAGCAGGCCCACGCACAGCGACAGCGCCATCAGCGTGATCATGTTGATGGTGAAGCCGAACAGGTTCATGAACAGGAAGGTGCCGATGATGGAGATCGGCAGCGTCAGCCCGGTGATGACGGTGGAGCGCCACGAGTTGAGGAACAGGAAGACGATGAGCACTGTCAGCAGCGCGCCTTCAATCAGGGTGCGGCGCACGTTCTCGACCGCCACACGGATGGGCCGCGAGCCGTCGCCGATGAGTTCGAGCCGCGCGCCCGGCGGCAGCTGCGGCTGGATGTCCTTGATGGCCTGGTTCAGGCCGTCGACCACGGCAATGGTGTTTTCGTCTTGCGCTTTTTGCACCGTAAGCAAGAGCGTGCGCCCGCCGTTGTAAAGCGCCAGGCTGTCGATTTCCTGCGCGCCGTCGGCAATGCGCGCAACCTGGTCGACCGTGACGGGCGCCGTGCCCTTGCGCGCCACGATGATCTTGCCGAAGTCTTCGGGCCGCTTCATGCGCGCGTCGATTTTGACAACGCGCTCCTGCTGCAGCGAGCGGATGGCGCCGACCGGCAAATCCTGGTTTTCGTTCTTCACCGCATTGACCACCTGGTCGGCCGTGATGCCCAGCGACTCCATGGCCTGCGGGTTCAGGTAGACGTTGATCTCGCGCTTGGTGCCGCCCACGAGGGTGACGGAGCCGGCGCCGCGTACATTTTCCAGGCGCTTCTTTAACACCTGGTCGGCCCAGTTGGTCAACTCAACCGCGGAGAGCGCATTGCCGCCTTTGCTGGTGTTGGGCATCACCGCGACCGACCAGATCGCGCGGCTCGCCGGGTCAAAGCGCAGCACACGGGGCTCTTTCACCTCATCGCGAAAGCTGGGGCGGATGGCGGCGATCTTTTCGCGCACGTCTTCGGCGGCGCGGCGGCCGTCAATATAGAGCTGGAACTCCATGATGACGACAGACTGGCCTTCGTAGCTGCGTGAGGTCAGCGCGTTGATGCCAGCGATCGAGTTGACGCCTTCCTCGATTTTCTTGGTGACTTCGCTTTCAACGATCTCGGGCGAGGCGCCGGGATATTCGGCGGTGATGACGACCACCGGGAAGTCGATGTTGGGAAACTGGTCGACCTGCATGCGCTGGTAAGAGAACAGGCCCAGCACCACGATGGCCAGCATGACCATGGTGGCGAACACGGGATTC
>JAJKJM010000132.1 GCA_021153985.1 Polaromonas sp. | reverse complement strand
TTGGCGAACAGGTCCTTGGCTTTGTCTTTGTCACCGGCTGCAACGGCTTTTTCGACGTTTTTCACAGCGGTGCGGTATTTGGAGCGCAGCGAGGTGTTCGCAGCGTTGAGTTTGACGTCCTGGCGGACGCGTTTGCGGCCTGACGCGAGGCGGGGGTTCTTTTTCTTGGGTTTGGCGGTAGCCATATATAAATTCCTTTAATCCTGGGGAGGAGTCTGTGGATGTTGCAGCAAAGCCTCTGATTATAGCCCCCACAGTCATTCACTGCGTGTAATTCCTTGCCCCCTCAGGGGGCCGCCCGCCTGTGGCCCGGCAAAGCCGGTTCCACGGCTTGTGCTGGTGAAGAAGGGTTTTGCGGTCAGCTGCTATCAAATCAGTAGCAACTTACCCGCGTTGTACTTGGGCTTGAGCCCGATTTGATGCCTGAATTCAAGCAGTTGCGTTGATTTTCCTGCCGTGTCTGGGCTTCGGGAGGCCACGGCTAAACTCCCTCTGTGTCACTTTTTAAATCTGCCTCCACCGTATCCCTTTTAACGCTCGTCTCCCGAATCACCGGTTTGGTGCGGGAACTGCTGATTGCCTCTACTTTTGGCGCCAGTGCCATGACGGATGCCTTCAACGTGGCGTTTCGCATCCCCAACCTGTTTCGCCGGCTGTTTGCCGAGGGGGCTTTCAGCCAGGCGTTTGTGCCTGTTCTGGCGGCCAGCAAGGCGCAAAACGGGGATGACCAGACCAAGGTCCTGATTGACCGGGTCGCCACGCTGCTGGCCTGGGCGCTGTTGTTGACTTGCGTCGCCGGTGTCGCGGCGGCGCCGGTGCTGGTCTGGGCCATGGCCAGCGGCCTGAAGCAGGAGCCGCGTGGCTTCGAGGCGGCCGTGTTCATGACGCGCTGGATGTTCCCCTACATCGGTTTCATGTCGCTGGTGGCGTTGTCGTCCGGCGTGCTCAACACCTGGCGGCGCTTTGCCGTGCCGGCGGCCACGCCGGTGTTGCTCAACGTGGCCATGATCCTGGCGGCCTGGCTGGGCGCGCCCTGGTTCAAGACGCTGGGCATTGAGCCGGTCTATGCGCTGGGCGGGGGCGTCATGCTGGGCGGCATTTTGCAGCTGGCGGTGCAGGTGCCGGCCCTGGCGCGGCTGGGCCTGTTGCCGCGCATCGGCTTGCGCTGGAGCACCATCAAGGCCGCCTGGGCCGATCCCGCCAGCCAAAACATCACCAGGCTGATGGTGCCGGCTTTGCTGGGGGTCAGCGTGGCGCAGATATCGCTGTTGATCAACACCCAGATCGCCTCGCACCTTACGCCCGGCAGCGTCAGCTGGCTCACCTATGCCGACCGGCTGATGGAGTTCCCGACCGCCATGCTGGGCGTGGCCATCGGCGTGGTGCTGATGCCGCAGCTCTCGGCCGCCAAGGCCGCCGGTGACGACGCCAGATACTCGGCCATGCTGGACTGGGGCCTGCGGCTTGTCGTGTTGCTGGCCGTGCCCTGCGGCGTGGCGCTTTTGACGTTTGCCCAGCCTCTGGTCGCTACGCTTTACCACTACGGCGCCTTCAGCGACCGCGATGTACAGCAGACCACCACGGCGCTCATGGGCTACGGCGCCGGGCTGCTGGGACTGGTGGCCATCAAGGTGCTGGCGCCGGGTTTTTACGCCAGCCAGGACATCAAGACCCCGGTGCGCATCGCCATCGTGGTGCTGGCGGTCACGCAGTTGCTCAACCTGGCCCTCGTGCCTTTCCTGCAACATGCCGGGCTGGCGCTGGCCATCGGCATCGGCGCGCTGATCAATGCGCTGTGGCTGCTGTGGGGGCTCAAGCGCCGCGGCAGTTACACGCCCGCACCCGGTTGGGGCGTGTTTGCGCTGCAGGTGCTGGCGGCCAGCGCATTGCTGGCGGTGTTTTTGCTGTGGGCCGCCGGCGCGGTCAACTGGATCGGCCTCAAAGGCCATTCCTTTGAGCGGATTGGGCTTCTGGCCCTTGTCCTGCTTGTGTCAGCCGCTCTTTATTTTGTAGCGCTCTGGGTGTCGGGTTTAAAGGTCAGAAAACTTCTGAAACATTGAATCCCCACGGTTGGGCCGTGGTGATTGTGGCTTTTTTCAGACTCATCAAGGGCATTCCTTGATTCCCTTTTTTCGCCGGTTTATGAGACAGTAGCGTCATGCAATTAAATCTGACCGTGCCGTCACCGTTGCAGTACTTTTCCAGCCTGGTGGAAAGCGACGAACACTTCCCCCTGCTCGAGGCCGCCGTCAGCCTGGCGCAGGACGAATACCCCGACCTGGATGTGCAGCAGGTGCTGGGCGATGTCGACCAGCTACTGGCCCGCCTGAAGCGCCGCCTGCCGGCCGACGCACCCGCGCTGCAGCGGCTGCGCGCGCTCAACCAGTTCTTCTTTCACGACCTGAACTTCGGCGGCAACGTCAACGATTACTACGACCCCGACAACAGCTACCTGAACGCCGTATTGCGCACGCGCCGCGGCATCCCGATCACGCTGGCTGTGCTGTGGCTCGAGCTGGCGCTTGGGCTGGGCCTGAACGCACGAGGCGTCGCCTTTCCGGGCCACTTCATGGTCAAGGTCAACCTGCCCAAAGGCCAGGTGGTCATCGACCCCTTCAGCGGCCAGTCTCTCAGCCGCGAGGAGTTGTCCGAGCGGCTGGAACCCTTCAGGCAGCGCAGCAGCACGGAAGAGGACTTCGAGGTGCCCATGGGCCTGTACCTGCAGTCGGCGGCGCCGCGCGAAATCATCAACCGCATGCTGCGCAACCTCAAAGAAATCCACAAGACGCAGGAAGACTGGCAGCGCCTGATCCCGGTGCAGGACCGCCTGATCGTGCTGCAGCCGGAAGCCTGGACGGAGTACCGCGACCGCGGCCTGGCCTGGGCCGCGCACGGCGAGCCCGAGCGCGCGGTGGCCGACCTCGAAATCTACCTGGCCAACGCCGGAGACGCGCTTGATATTGACGCAATGGCCGAGCGCTTGGCCCAGTTGCGTCGGGGCCGTCACTGATTTTCTGCGCTGGGTGGCTCGCTGCCTTGCTATGAATTCAGGAGCTGCCAGTCTATACAGCTAAAGGGCTGGAGGCACTTTTCTCTTATAAAAATCAGTCCAGAAGCGCGATCTCGCTGAAGGCCGCGCGCGTGCGAAAAGAACTTGCGGTTTGGCGGTTTGACAGTTTGACGGGACAGCGCCTAACCGCCGCGCTTCAGGAACTGCGGAATCTGCAGGCCGTCGCCCGAGTTCACGTTGCGTGACATGGCCGGCGCGCTGCTGACCTGGACGGGCCGGCCCACCGCGCGGGCTGTGCTTTGCGAGGACATGCGGGCGCCGTGGACCATCGATTCCTGCGCCGGCATCAGGCTGCCGGACAGGGAGCTACCCAGGCGCGCCGGAGCGGCCTTTTGGGCAGGCGCCGGGTTGAGCGCCCTGGCGCCCAGCGTCGCGGCGACCGAAGGGCGGGGGGCGATCACCCGGTCCGGGGCCTTGGCGACTGTCTTTACCGGCGTTTGCTCGGGGGCGTCATTGGCCGCTTGCGGCGGGTACAGCGTGGGCTTTAGCCAATTGAGGATGGGTTGCCACTGCTGCAGGTCTTGTGTGACGGTGCTGGCGGCCAGGTCGAAAATCGTCATGCCGCGTTCCAGGCTGCGCACGTAAAGCTGCGTTTCGCGCAGGGCGCCCAGAAACGGCATGCCCAACTCTTCAGACCAGTCTTCCAGGGTTTTGGCGGCGCTGGTGCGCCCGTCGATGCGCATGCCCACCGTGGCCAGGCGGCAGCGGCCGCTGGCCACACGCGGCAGCGCCATCAGGTCGGCATGGCACTGGGCCGCCGACTCGCGGTCGAACATGGAGTTGCACACCGGCATGATGATGGCGTCGGCAAACATCACGACGCGGGCGAGCTCAAAGCCGTGCATGCCGCCGGGCGTGTCGAGCACGACGTGGGTGATGCCCGTGGGCACGCGCAGCATGTTTTTCTGGTCGACCGCCCAGGGGGCGATGGCGGGGAGTTCGGCGGCGCGGCGCTTGAGCCAGCTGCGCGCCGACTGTTGCCGGTCCACGTCGCCCAGCATGACGGAGCTGCCATTGCGCGCGCACCAGGCGGCGATGTGCGCGGCCAGCGTGCTCTTGCCACTGCCTCCCTTGCGGTTAACGACTGCGATGACCGGCATGAATGCTCCAAAGACGGATCGATGGAACAGTTTGATACATAAATAACTAAAAGTCCAGCGAGCCCAGTTGGCATGCGTTCTTGCAGCTAGTATTTTTATAGCGCGCCGGCTGCATGCGCCCACCCTCGGCTATTGGGGTTAGCCGGGGCCGGGCCAGGCGTGCGGCGTGGAGCTTTCTGGCTTTGGCTCTAGCGCTTGCCTGAACCATCCTTTGAGCCATCTGCAAAACACCCGGCTTGCTTCGGGGGCGGTGCTGCGCGGGTTGATGTAGGCCGAGTAGCTGGCGTCGCCGCGGACCGTGGCCGTCGCGGTACGCACCAGGTGCCCTTGCCGCAATGGCTCCGCCACCAGCAGTTCCGGCACCACCAGGTGCCCCATGCCGCCTATGGCCGCCGCAATCGCCAGGAAGTAATGGTCGAAGCTGGCGGCGACCTGGATGCCCGCGGCCTGCTGGCCCAGCTGGGTGCACCACGCGGCCAGCACGTCCGGGCGCGACTGCGCTGCCAGGAACTGCCATCGGCTGACGGGTTGGGACGCGAATTCGCGGCAGCGCGCCGGGGCCGCCACGCACACCAGGTTCTCGGTGGCCAGCAGCCAATGCTCCGCGCCGGTGACGGCCAGGTCTCGGGTAATCAACACGTCATAGCCATCGCCGGGGCCTGGCGGAGACAGCGAGGTCACCAGGTCCACAGCCATCGGCCCCGAGGGTTGAAAGCCGGGCAAGGCCGGGATCAGGGCTGTCATGGCGAAGGTGGGCAGCGAGGTGCGCACGATGAGGCGGTGGCCGCCGTCCTGGCCTTGCGCCATCTGGCGGGTGGCAAGTTCTATCGTGGAGAGGGCTTCCTGCACGGTGTCGAAATACAGGCGCCCTGCGTCTGTCAGGCTCACCGAGGTGCCGGAGCGCGCGAACAGGGCCTGGCCGAAATAGCGTTCCAGTGTGGCGATGTGGCGGCTGACCCCACCCTGGCTCATGCCCAGCACCCGGCCGGCGCGGCTGAAGTTGAGCTGGCGGGCCGCTTCGACGAACACCCGCACGGCATTCAGTGGCAATGGCCCAGGAGGGGAGCTATCTGATTTACTCATCATTGCTAACTGGTTTCCTCATTCATCCAGGCGCGGCATAGGGGAGATTGGTTGATTATGAGGATGGTTCCATCGCAGCTTGATCACATTCACTCATTATTTCTTTCCAAAGGCCTCACCATGCCCCTTGTTCTACATACCTGCGCCGGCGGCGACCTGATTCGTCCGGACGTGGTCCTGTGCGACCGCCTCGACGGCGGCCACCTGGTTGTCAACCCGCCGCGGCCCGTCTGGGAGCGCAGTGAGTTGACGCCGATGGAGCTGGCACGCTGGTCCTGCCTGGTCGCTGCGACCGGCCGGGCCATGCTGGATGTGTTGCCTGGCCTGCACGACGGTTGCCTCAACTACTGGGAGGCGGGCAACTGGGCCCTCAATGACCAGGCTTTGCCGCCGGGGCCCAAGAACGTGCAGGCGCATCGCCGGGTGCACCTGCATGTGTTCGGGCGCAGCCGGCAGGCGGCGCACCCCGACTGGCGCTGGGGCGAGTCGCCCAAATTTCCCGGATGGGCCGGCATGCAGGCGTGGGCGGCAGGGTTTGCGCCCCTCAGCACGGCGGAATGCGAGGCCGTTGCGGGACGCGTCAAAGTGCTGCTGGACGGCCGCTTCCGGCTGCCGGAGCTGGAGGGTACGCCGGCATGAACGCCCATACGCTGGCGCTGGTGCTCGCGGGGGCGGTCTGCCACGCCCTGTGGAACGTCGTGGCCAAGCGGGCGGCGGGTGGCACCCTGTTTGTCTGGCTGTTCGGTTGTGTCAGCGTGGCGGCCGCGGCGCCGGTAGCGCTGGCGGTGTGGCATGTGCAGCCACAGGCGTTTGACGGCCGGATGTGGCTGGCAGCACTGGCCAGCGCGCTGGTGCACGTGGTGTATTCGCTGGTGCTGCAAAAGGGCTACCGGGTCGGCGACTTCGCGGTGGTCTACCCCATGGCCCGCGGCACCGGGCCGCTGCTGGCGGTGCTGGGAGCCGTGGCCTTGCTGGGCGAGGTTCCCAGCGCCTTGGGCTGGCTGGGCGTAGCCCTGGTGCTGGCGGGTGTGTTCATGACGGCGGGTGGCTCCGCGGGTCTCACTGCCGGCAACGATGCGGCGCGGCGATGGCGCGGGGTGCTCTGGGGCGGGCTGACCGGTGTGTGCATCGCAGGCTACACCGTGATCGACGGCTGGGCGGTGAAGTCGCTGGGCATGGCGCCTGTGTTGTTCTACGCGGCGGGCCTGGTGTTTCGCACCGTGCTGCTGGCACCCTGGGCGCTGCGCGGTCGCGGTGACCTGCGCGGGCAATGGCGCCAGAACCGTGCGGCGATTGTGCTGGTCGGCGTGCTGTCGCCGCTGGCCTATTGCCTGGTGCTGTTCGCCGTGCAGACCGCACCGCTGAGTTATGTGGCGCCGGTGCGCGAGATATCCATGCTGGCAGGCACTCTTGTGGGTGCGCGGCTGCTCAGGGAGTCCCTCAAGCCGTCGCAGGTGGCGGGTGCGGCGCTGATGTTGCTGGGTGTGGCGGGATTGGCGCTGGCTTGAGCAACAAGGCGGCGGCTGGGTGGCGGCTGGGGTGGCACCGTGCCTACCGCCGGCGGGACCGGAAACATCAGGCAATTTATGCGGCATGCCCAATAAATACGTGGGCAGGCCGCTATGAAATTAATAGCGAATCGAGGAATCCAGTCGAAACTGATGCCGGCCGTTAACGCTGCCGCAAAGACCCGCGCCACACCCACAGCAGTGCCAGCGCAGCCAGGCTGAATCCGGCGCCCGCCGCAAAGGTGACCGTGGCTCCCAATTGGTCCCACAGCACGCCGGCCAGGGTGCTGGCCACCAGCAGTGCCACGCCGCTGACGAGATTGAAAAAACCGAAGGCCGTTCCGCGCAGGTCCGCCGGGGCCGTGCCCGCGACCATGGTGGCCAGCAGGCCCTGCGTCATGGCCATGTGCAGGCCCCACAAGGCGATGCCGGCGCCGGTCGCCGCCCAGTGGGTGCTTGAGGCCAGCAACACATCGGCCAGCGCCAGAACCACCAGGCCCCAGGCCAGCAGGGCGGTGTGGCTGACGCGGTCCGCCAGCTGGCCGAAGGGGTAGGCGCCCAGCGCATAAACCCCGTTCATGGCGATCAGCACCAGCGGCGTGTAGGCCACCGGCAAGCCGCCCTGCATCGCGCGCAGCAGCAAAAACGCCTCGCTGAAGCGCGCCAGCATGAACACCGCGCCCATGACAGCGACGCGCCAGTATGGCGCGCCCAGGCGCTTCAGGTTGGCGCGGGTGACCGGATTCAGCCGCGGGGCATCCGCAGTTCGCTCGGGTTCATGCACGCCAAACAGCAGCAGTGCCACGGCAAGGATGCCGGGAATGACGGCGACCCAGAACACGGCCCGGAAATCATTGGCCCACAGCAGCATCAGCCCCATGGCCAGCAACGGCCCGATGAAGGCGCCAACCGTATCCAGCGACTGGCGCAGCCCGAAAGCCGCGCCGCGCCTGCCGGGCGGTGCCAGGTCGGCCACCAGCGCGTCGCGCGGGGCGCCGCGTATACCTTTTCCCACGCGGTCAATCAGCCGTGCGGTGAGCACCAGGCCGGTGGTGCCGGCCAGCGCGAAAAGTGGTTTGGAGGCCGCGCCCAGGCCGTAGCCCAGCAGCGCCAGCGGCTTGCGCTTGCCCCAGTAGTCGCTGAGCACGCCGGAGAACACCTTGACGATGAGGGCGGTCGCTTCGGCCAGGCCTTCAATCAGGCCGATGGCCCACATACTGGTGCCCAGCACCGTCACCATAAAGACGGGCAACAGGCTGTGGATCATCTCGGAGGAGATGTCCATGAGCAGGCTGACAAAGCCCAGCGCCCAGATGGCCGCGGGAAGGCGGCGCGGCGGGGTGGCGGGCGATGAGTTCGGTTGCGGCATGGGTGTCTGGCTTGCCGCGCCTGTCTTCGCGGCCGGCGTTTAGCCGACGGTGACGGCAGCGCCGTCGCCCTTGGCGGCGATCACACCGATCTCGTAGACCTGCTCACCCGCATCACGCAGGGTCTTGGCCGTGGCCTGGGCGTTGGCGGCGTCCACCACCACCACCATGCCGATGCCGTTGTTGAAGGTGCGGTTCATCTCGAAGTCGTCGATACCGGCGGTTTTTTGCAGCCAGGCAAAGAGCTCAGTTTGCGGCCAGCTGCCCTTTTTGAGGTGGGCGGCTGTGCCTTCGGGCAGCACGCGGGGGATGTTTTCGAGCAGGCCGCCGCCGGTGATGTGGGCCAGGGCCTTGATGGGGTGGGCGGCCAGCGCGGCCAGCACGTTCTTCACATACAGGCGGGTGGGCTCCATCAAGGCTTGTTTGAAAGGTTTGCCGTCCAGCGTCGCGGGCTCGTTGCCGGCCGCGCGATCAATGCATTTGCGCACCAGGCTGAAACCGTTCGAATGCACGCCGCTGCTGGCCAGGCCCAGCACCACGTCGCCGGGCTTCACGTCTTTGCCGGTCAGGATTTTGGATTTTTCAACGGCGCCGACGGCGAAGCCAGCCAGGTCGTATTCGCCGGCCGGGTACATACCGGGCATTTCAGCGGTTTCGCCGCCAATCAGGGCGCAGCCGCTCAGCTCGCAGCCTTTGGCGATGCCGCCCACCACGGCGGCGGCCGTATCTACGTCCAGCTTGCCGCAGGCGAAGTAATCGAGGAAGAACAGCGGCTCGGCGCCTTGCACCAGTACGTCGTTAACGCTCATGGCCACCAGGTCGATGCCCACGGTGTCATGCATCTGCCATTCAAAGGCCAGCTTGAGCTTGGTGCCCACGCCGTCGGTGCCGCTGACCAGCACCGGTTCCTTGTAACGCTTGGGCACTTCAAACAGGGCGCCAAAGCCGCCTATGCCCGCCAGCACGCCTTCGCGCATGGTTTTTTTGGCCAGCGGCTTGATGCGTTCGACCAGCGCGTCGCCCGCGTCGATGTCGACGCCCGCGTCTTTGTAGCTCAGGGGGGATGGGGAAGAGGTGGTCATGGTGTCGGCTTTGCTACGGGTGGGTGCGGGTGATGGGGCAAGGGGTCTGGAAGGCTGGTTTGCAGCCCGGAAGAGGCCAGCAAGCCCGATAGAATTCAGCCTGAGATTCTAAAGGCTACCCATCCGAGGCCTGTTCGGCCCTCTTCAGCCCGATCAAGGGCTTCCTCCGGCAAGCGCAACCCAAGGCTTTATGCAATTCACCACCACCCAAAAACGCACTGCCGCCTGGTGCGCGATCGCCGCGCTGGTCATCCTGGCGCTGTGGCTGCTGGGGCCGGTGCTGGCGCCCTTCGTCATTGCCGCTGTGCTCGCCTACGCGCTGACGCCGCTCGTCAACCGGCTGGACGACATGGGCAAGGGCCGCCTGCCGCGCGTGGTGGCGGTGGTGCTGGTGGAGTTTCTTTTTATCGTGGCGCTGCTGAGCCTCTTTTTGCTGATCGTGCCCATCATGGCCAAAGAGCTGCCCGTGCTGCGCGAGCAGGTGCCGCTGCTGGCCGACAAGCTCAATACCAGCCTTGCGCCGTGGCTGGCGCAGTTCGGCATCCATGTGGCGCTGGATGTGGGCAGCATCAAGGCTTTTGTGCTCAAGTACCTCAATGCCAATTTTGAAGACCTGTTCGGCTCGCTGATGTCGTCGCTCAAACTGGGCGGCAGCGTGGCGCTCGCCATCATCGGCAATGCGGTGCTGATTCCGGTGGCGCTGTTTTACCTGCTGATGGACTGGGACCAGTTTGTCACCCGCGTGCTCGAACTGGTGCCGCCGCACCTGCGCGCGGGTTTTGACAGCTTTACCGACGAGGCCGACTCGGTGCTGGGCCAGTACCTGCGCGGCCAGTTGCTGGTCATGCTGATCATGGCGGTGTTTTATGCGGTGGGCCTGGCGTTGTTCGGCCTGGACCTGGCTTTGCCCATCGGCGTCTTCACCGGCCTGGCGATGTTTATCCCCTACCTCGGCTTCGGCCTCGGCCTGATCCTTGCCGTGCTGGCCGGCCTGCTGGAGTTCGCCTCGCTCAAGGCGCTGGTCATGGTGGCTGTGGTCTATGGCTTGGGGCAACTGGTGGAAAGCCTCTACCTTACGCCGCGCCTGGTCGGCGAACGCATTGGCCTGCATCCGCTGGCGGTGATTTTTGCCTTGCTGGCTTTCGGCCAGATGTTCGGTTTTGTTGGTGTGTTGGTGGCGTTGCCGGCCAGCGCCGTGCTGCTGGTGGGCATACGCCGCGTCAAGGCCAGCTACATGGCCAGCCGGCTTTATAAGGCTGGCTGAGCCGGGATAGTCATATGGCGGGCATGAAACAAATTGCGCTGGACATCGGCTTGGCTTCGGCCCCGTCGTTCGCCAATTTTTTTGGCGGACCGAACGAAGCGGCGCTCAGGCACCTGGAGCTGTGGGCCGGCAACACGCTACGCTCGCCGGTGCCGACTTATCTGTGGGGTGAAGCCGCCAGCGGCAAAACCCATCTGCTCAAAGCCGTGCGCGAGACACTGCGCGAACAGGGCGCCGCCAGCGGCTGGATGGACGCCTCCATGCTGGAGCCGCCCGAGTTCAACGAATCCTGGGCGACCGTCATTCTGGACGATTGCCATCTCTACACCGCAGTGCAGCAGCAGGCGGCTTTCAACTGGTTTGTCAACGCGCTCAGTGCGCCCGACGGCCGCCCGCGCTGGGTGCTGGCCGCCGGCCAGATGCCGCCGGCCGACCTGGCGCTGCGCGAAGACCTGCGCACCCGCCTGGGCTGGGGCCACGTGTTTGCCCTGCAGGCCCTGACCGAGCCCGAGCGGCGGTCGGTGTTGCGGCGCGAAGCCGATGCCCGCGGTGTGTTTTTGAGCGACGAGGCCATGGACTTTATGTTGACGCGCTTTTCGCGCGACCTGGGCAGCCTGATGCAGTTGCTGGACCAGCTGGATGCGTATGCCCTGCAAACCAAGCGCGCCATCACGATTCCCCTGATCAAGTCGATGCTGGAGAGCGAATAAGTGACTGTGACCGCGAAATGACTGTTCCCCGCAAGATTGCCTTGTTTGACCTGGACCACACGCTGATCCCTATCGATTCCGACTACGAGTGGGGCGAATTCACCATCGCGCTGGGCTGGTGCGACAGCACCGAGTTCAAGCGGCGCAACAACGAGTTTTTTGAGCACTACCGCGCCGGCACGCTCGACATCCATGAGTACGTGCGTTTTGCGACCGAAGCCATCTGCAAGCAGGGTGCTATCAATTCGGCAGCTGCTCACCAACGTTTCATGCGGGACGTGGTGCAAAAAGCCATTACAAAAGAAGCGCTGGCTTTGGTTGACAGCCATCGCGCCGCAGGCGATGAGCTGGTCATTGTCACCGCCACCAACGAGTTCGTGACGCGGCCCATTGCCGATGCTTTCGGCGTGAAGGAGTTGATTGCCGTCGAGCTGGAGCGCGACGGCCAAGACTGGGTGACCGGCGAAATCAAGGGCACGCCTTCGGCCCGCGAGGGCAAGGTCATCCGCATGGAACAATGGCTGGCCGCCCGAAACCTGGGTTGGGGCGACGTGGAAACCACGTTCTACACCGACTCCATGAACGATATTGCCTTGCTGGAGAAGGCCACCCACCCCGTCGCGACCAACCCGGACGCCCGCCTGCGGGCCCTGGCGGCAGAGCGCGGATGGCGCATACTTGACCTGTTTATCTAGGGCAGCAGACCCAACTTTCATGATCAAAAAATTTATCGACAAGCTGTTTGGCAAATCAGACAGCGCTGAGGCCGGCGCCAAGCGGGTCAAAAAATCACCTTTCGGCCAGCGCCAGGATGTCACCGTCAAAGAGCACGGCATTGACGTCTCGCTGGTGGACGATCGCGCCATGGACGTGGTGCGCACCCTCAAAGACGCCGGCTACGAAGCCTATATCGTCGGCGGTGCGGTGCGTGACTTGCTGGTCGGCCTGCGCCCCAAGGATTTCGACGTCGCCACAGACGCCACGCCCGAACAGGTCAAGTCGCTGTTTCGCCGCGCCTTCATCATCGGCCGGCGCTTTCGCATCGTGCACGTCATTTATGGCCGCGGCCGTGAGCATGAAGTGATCGAGGTCTCGACCTTCCGTGCCCACCTTGACAGCAGCCTGGCCGAGCAGGTCGGCGGCAACGAGCGCACCAGCAAGAGCGAATTGGCCGGCATGAAGCATGCGGTCGACGCCTCCGGCCGGGTGCTGCGCGACAACGTCTGGGGCCCGATTGAGCAGGACGCCGCACGCCGCGACTTCACCATCAACGCGATGTACTACGACCCCGAGACGCAAGTCGTGGTCGACTATCACAACGGCATCAAGGACGCGAAGAAAAAGATCATCCGCATGATCGGCAACCCGGCCGTGCGTTACCGCGAAGACCCGGTGCGTATCATCCGCGCCGTGCGTTTTGCTGCCAAGCTCAGCGCACTGGGCTTCAAGTTTGAAGACAAGACCGTCGCCCCGTTGCGTGAGATGAAGGGCCTGCTGGCCGACGTGCCGCAGTCGCGCCTGTTTGACGAAATGCTCAAGCTGCTGCAGACCGGCCATTCGCTGGCCAGCATCGCGCAGCTCAAGTTCCTCGGCCTGGGCACAGGCATCTACCCGCTGCTGGATGTGGTGGTGGAAAACGCCGACGAACCATTCCTGAAACTCGCCCTGCAAGACACCGACCGCCGCGTCGGTGAAAGCAAGCCGGTGGCGCCCAGCTTCTTGCTGTCGTGCGTGCTGTGGGCGGACGTGCGTGAAGGCTGGGAGCGCCGCAAGAAGCGCGGCGAGCACCTCATGCCCGCGCTGCAGGACGCGATTGACGATGCCTTCAACGCCAAGATCGGCGACGTGTCGGGCCGCGGCAAGCTGGGCACCGACATGCGCGAGATCTGGACCATGCAGCCGCGCTTTGAAAAGCGCGTGGGCAGCGCGCCGTATTCCTTGCTCGACCAACCCCGCTTTCGCGCCGGCTTTGACTTTTTGCGGCTGCGCGCGCAGACCGGCGAGATCGACATGGAACTCGCCGAATGGTGGGAGAAATTCAGCACGGCCTACGACGACGAACGCCACGCCATGATTGAAGAGGCGCGCCAGGCCCAGCAGAACAAGCCGCAGGCGCCGCGGGTTCGCGTCAAGCGCGTTGATGCCGAGCCTGGTTCAGCGCATGCCGAACGCCCCGCATCCGATACCGCAGATACCCCTGGCGAGCAGGGCGACGCAGCCCCCGCCAAAAAACGCCGCCGCCGCCGTAAACCGGCCAATCGTGGTGGCGCGGCTGGGTCTGAAGGCGCAGGCGGCGAGGCTTCTTCTTCGCCTTCATCGGATAACGCTCCCAACACCTGAGGACGCCATGGTTCGCGCCTACGTTGCCCTGGGCGCCAACCTCGGCGATGCCGCGGCAGCACTGCGGCAGGCGGTGCAGGCGATGGGCCAGCTGCCGCTTACGCAAGTGCGGCGATGCTCCAGCGTTTACAAAACAGCGCCACTGAACACCGATTCAGGCGAGGCGTCTGTGGCGCCCGGCAACGACTATCTCAACGCCGTCGCCGAACTCGAAACCGGCCTGGCCGCTCCCGACTTGCTGAATCACCTCCAGCAAATCGAGCAGCAAGCCGGCCGCCAAAGACCCTACCGTAATGCGCCTCGTACACTGGACCTGGATATGCTGCTGTATGGCAGCGCCCGCATCGACTCAGAACGCCTCACAGTGCCGCATCCCCGCATGGCGCTGCGGGCTTTTGTGCTGGCGCCCCTCGCGGAAATCGCGCCGGAGCTGGTCAGCGCCGCGCAGCTTTCAGCCGTGGCGAACCAAGCCATTAAACGGTTAGATCACTTGACCGCTCCCGACTAACCGGAAGAATGTCGTGAAAATCAAACCTGGCTATAAGACCATCGCATGGCTTCTCGTATTCTGGTGCTTTGCCACTTACTGGAACATCGGCAAGGCGTTTCACATAGACGACACAGCGCACCTGCAAATCGCTCAATGGATAGAGCGAAACCCGTTTCATCCCATGAGCGGGTGGGTCAATTGGACCAGCGAGGCTGTACCCATAAGCACGGCAAATCAACCCCATCTCTATTTCTATCTGATGGCGGGATGGGCGCATCTTTTTGGATACTCGGAAATTGCAATCCATAGCTTGATGGCGTTGTTCACTTTGTGGGCGATTTGCGCCTTTTACCGGCTTGCAGCGTTGGTTGACCGCGACCGTGCGCTCTATGTGACAGCCCTTTTTTCCTTGTCGGCAGCCTTTGTCGTTGGACAAAATTCAATGGTCGATGTGCCTTTGATCGCTGTGTGGCTGGAGTTCTATCATGTACTGTTGAACCCACGATACGCAGACAAAAAGAAATACGCAATTGCGGCAGTTCTTTGTGCGATTGGTTTATTGATCAAGTACACAAGCCTGCTACTTGTTCCGGCAATGGTGATACACATCGTGCTGGCCAGGAAATACAAAAGTGCCGGATGGATATTGATTCCGGCCGCGACACTTCTGTTGTGGTCTGCATTCAACATTTACGACTACGGCGAGATTCATATATTGAATCGTCCAAGACTGTTAAAAACTCCGCTCACTTACTGGACGTATTCCGTCACATGGATTGTTGGCCTTGGTGCGATGCTGCCTTTTGCCGTGTTTGGCTTTTACGCACAACTCAAACAAAGCGCTAGTACTGCTGCAAAGATGATCTGGAGCATCTTGTGTGGGCTGACGCTTCTGGCTCCCGCAGTGGTTCTTCTTAGTGCTGTGAAAAACATAGCGGTCGTAAATTCCGCATTATTTTTTTCCTGTGTTTTGAGCGGTATCGGCGTGCTTTGTATGTGCTGCCAGACAGTCAAAAAGCAAAAAACCGAAAACGAAAACGAAAACAAAAACGACGGCAATTCCATTCAATGGCTGCTGTTGTATTGGATGGGCTCATCCTTCCTATTTATCGTCTTCTTCGCGCCATTTATGGCGGTTCGCCACGTTCTGTTGGCAATGCCCGCGGTCCTGCTTTTGATTTACCCACAGGTAGCGAGAACGTCGAATATCGCCAAGCTTTATTGGATCTCCATTGCGCTGACGGTATTCAATACAACGCTGCTTGCGAAAGCGGACGCATGGTACGCGGGCATTTACAAAACCAATGCGGCTCAGATTGTTCAATATTTGTCCCTTGATGTCCCGATCTGGTTTGTCGGTCATTGGGGATGGCAGTGGTATGCGCAACAGTCGGGAATGAAGTTCCTGTCAAATTCCGAACGCCCGAACATCGGAGACTATTTAGTTGTGCCGCTCAATATCATTGGTGGCGATGTGCCGGACCGTCTGGAGGTTCTGGAGCTTCAAACAGTGAAGATCGAGAGGACATATTGGTTTCAGCATTACGCCAACATTTATTTTTACGTCTCTCCTGGCCTTCCCTGGGGCTACTCAAATGGCGCCGTGGAAACGTTCAAGCTGTACCGGGTAATGGGTGTTAAAAATTAGTGATTGACGAAAAAGAAACAGCACCATCAATGTGCCTGTTTTGAGCCGCTTGGCCCCCTGAAATCAACCAGAGATTGACGGCGCTACGGCGCCAGCCGCTCCCGCAGCCAGCCGCCATCCCCCTGCAGCGTATACCGCAACCGGTCATGCAACCGGCTCTTGCGCCCCTGCCAGAACTGCCAGTTGTCGGGCATGAGGCGGTAGCCGCCCCAGTGGGGTGGGCGCGGCGGCTGCAGCAAGAATTTCGCGCCGTATTTGGCCGCATTGGCCACCAGCACGCTACGCCCTGAAATCACCTCGCTTTGCGGGCTGGCCCAGGCGCCTATGCGTGAATCGAGGGGGCGGCTGTTGAAGTAGGTGTCGCTTTCTTCGGCAGAAACCTTTTCAACCACGCCTTCGATGCGCACCACGCGTTCGAGCTCTACCCAATGGAATTGCAGCGCCGCATACGGGTTGCCGGCCAGTTCGTGGCCTTTGCGGCTGTCGTAGTTGGTGAACCAGGTAATGCCATGCTCGTCATAGCCTTTGATCAGCACGATGCGGGTGGAGGGGCGCAGGTTGCTGGCCACGGTGGCCAGCGTCATGGCGTTGGGCTCGGGCACTTCGGCGGCGATGGCTTCTTTGAGCCACTGGTCGAATTGTTTGAGCGGGTCGGCTTGTGACGCGTCTTCGTTGAGTTCGGCGCGTTCGTAGCTTTTGCGCAGGTCGGCGATGGACAGTGTGGAAGAGGTGGGCTGGCTCATGGCTTTGATTGTGCCCGCAGAGGCCATGCCCTTGCCCGCAGCGGGCTCCGGCTGACGGGCGGCCTTGTTGCCGAATTAATATTCGTTTATATTCACCCCTTCCCATGAAGCCGAAAGACGACGAAAAGCAGCGCGCCATTGCCGAGGCTACCTTCAATCTGGTGGCCCAGACGGGCTTGAGCGGCCTGACCATGGCTGACATCGCCCGCACGGCCGGCATTGCCACCAGCACGCTGTATGTCTACCACCCGTCCAAGGACGAACTCATCAGCCAGCTCTATGAAGAGGCCAAGACCGCGACCATGCAGCGGCTGATGGACGGCGTGCTTCCCGGAACCCCTTTGCGCAGCCGGGTACGCCGCCTCTGGGGCAACCTGCTGCGGCACCGGCTGGACCGGTATGCCGAAGTGGTGTTTCAGGAGCAGTACTACAACTCCCCCTGGTTCACGCAGGGCAACCGCGAATTGTCGACCCGGCTCATGGCCGGCTTTCTGGCGCTGATGGAAGAAGGGCAGCAGCAGGAGATTTTCAAGCCTGTGCCCCTGCCATTACTGACAGCCAGCGTGGTGGGCTCGGTACGGGAAACGGGCAACCTGATACGCACCCAGGTGTTGCCCGACGACGAGGCCGTGCACCAGGCGGCCTTTACCCTGTGCTGGGACGCCATCAAGGCCTGATTTTCTGAAATGCCCCTGAAAGGGCAATACCCCTCATGTCTGCATGCCAAGTTTTTTACGGATACAACCCTGATTTAAGCGAATATAAATTCGATAAGTAGCTTCCTCCCTCTTTCCGTTTGATCTTCCCCGCTAACAAAAACCTCAAGGAGTTCCACGATGCCCACCCTCAACATCAACGGCAAGGACACCGCCGTCAACGCCGACGAATCCACTCCCATCCTCTGGGCCCTGCGTGACACGCTCGGCATGACAGGCACCAAGTTCGGCTGCGGCGCGGCGCTGTGCGGCGCCTGCACCGTGCACCTCAACGGCGCGGCCATACGCTCGTGCATTACGCCCATCTCTGCCGCCGCCGGCCAGAAGATCACCACCATCGAAGCCGTGGCCAGCGACAAGGTCGGCAAGGCCGTGCAGGACGCCTGGGTCAAGCATGACGTGGCGCAGTGCGGCTATTGCCAGAGCGGCCAGGTCATGAGCGCCACGGCCTTGCTCAAGTCCAACGCCAAACCGAGCGATGCCGACATTGACGGCGCCATGGCCGGCAACATCTGCCGCTGCGGCACCTATGTGCGTATTCGCGCCGCCATCAAAGACGCCGCCCAGGCATTGGCTTAAAGAAGGAGAACACCATGTATTCCAACTCCACCGACACTTTCGACATTGCTTCCCAACTGCCAAAAGGCCTTCAGGCCCTTATGCATAAAGCACAGGCAGCTACCAAAACCATAGCGGATGCAGAGCTGCCGCGCCGCAGCTTCCTGAAGGTCGCCACCGCCGGCGGCTTCGCGCTGGGAGCTTTTCCGCTGCTCTCGCAAGCGCAAACCATGGCCACAGCGGGTGCACCGGCTGCATCCAGCCTCAAGCCCACCCAGCAGCCCTCGGCCTTTGTGCGCATTGACCGTGACGGCACGGTGACCGTCACCATCAACCGGCTCGAATTCGGGCAGGGCGTGCAGACCGGCTTGCCGATGATCCTGGCCGAAGAGCTGGATGCTGACTGGGCCCTGGTCAAAAGCCAGCACGGCACGGCCGACCCGGCTTATGTGGACCCGGCTTTCGGCATGCATCTCACGGGTGGCTCCGGCTCGATCAAAAATTCGTACACGCAGTACCGTGAACTCGGTGCGCGCACCCGCGCCATGCTGGTCTCGGCCGCCGCGGCCCAATGGGGCGTTGATGCGAGCAGCCTGCGCACGCAGCAAGGCGTGGTGATTGGCCCCGGCGGCAAACGCCTGACATACGGCGAGCTGGCCGAAGCCGCCATGAAGCAGCCGGTGCCTGAGGCGGTCACGCTCAAGGATCCGAAGCAGTTCCGCATCATCGGCAAGCCCACGGGGCGGTTGGATGCACGCGCCAAATCCACCGGCAACCAAAGTTACGGCATCGACGTGCGCCTGCCCGGCATGCTGACGGCCGTGGTGGCCCATCCGCCGGTGTTTGCCGGCAAGGTGAAGTCGCTTGACGACGCTGCGGCCCGCGCTGTGCCCGGCGTGAAGGCCGTGCTGCGCGTACCGGTGGACCGCGGCGGTGAAGGCGTGGCCGTGGTGGCCGAGGGCTACTGGGCCGCCAAGCAAGGCCGTGACGCGCTCAAGGTCGAATGGGACACCAGCGGCGTCGAGAAGGTCGACAGCGCACAGCAACTGGCCAGCTACCGCACCTTGGCGCAGAAAACCGGTGCGCTCAAGTACAACGACGACATCAGCAGGTTGGCCGCAGCGCCGAAAAAGATCAGCGCCGAGTTTGCTTTTCCTTACCTGGCGCACGCGCCTATGGAGCCATTGAACTGCACGGTGCAGTTCAGCGGACAGGGCGCCGACGCGAAAGCCGAACTCTGGCTTGGCACGCAGATGCCCGGGCTGGACACGCTCGCGGCGTCGAAGGCACTGGGCGTGGCACCGCAGAACGTCAAGATGAACGTGCAGATGGCCGGCGGCGGTTTCGGCCGGCGCGCCATTGCCACCAGCGACTACGTGGTCGAAGCCTGCAATGTGGCCAAAGCCGCGCGGGGCGCTGGGCTGACGGCCGCGGTGCGCACGCTGTGGAGCCGCGAAGACGACATCAAGGGCGGCTACTACCGCCCCATGCATGTGCACCGCGCCGAGATCGGCTTCGACGCCAAAGGCGACATCCTGGGCTGGGACCACGTCATCGTCGGCCAGTCCATCCTGGGCGGCACGCCGTTTGAAGCCTTCATGGTGAAAGACGGCGTGGACGGCACCATGGTCGAAGGCATGAAAGAGCCCTACGATATTCCGATGCGGCTGTCTGTGCATCACCCCAAGGTCAACGTGCCGGTGCTCTGGTGGCGCAGCGTGGGCTCTACCCACACCGCCTACGTGATGGAAACGCTGATTGACGAAGTCGCCCGCAGCACGGGCCAAGACCCGGTGGCCTACCGCATGAAACAGTTTGGCAGCAAGCACCCGCGCCACGCGGCCGCGCTGCAGCTGGCGGTCGACAAATCCGGCTACGGCAAACGCACGCTGGCCGCCGGCCGCGCCTGGGGTGTGGCGGTGCATGAGTCCTTCAACACCGTGATTGCCTACGTGGTCGAAGCCTCCGTCAAAGACAACACGCCAGTGCTGCACGGCATCACCGCAGGGGTGCATTGCAACCTTGCCGTCAACCCGACCAGTGTTGAAGCGCAGGTGCAGGGCGCGGCGTTGATGGGTCTGTCGATGTGCCTGCCGGGTGCGGCCATCACGCTGAAGGACGGCGTGGTTGAGCAGAGCAACTTCGGCGACTTCCCCGTGCCGCGCATCACCGACATGCCCACGGTGGCCGTGTTCATCGTGCCCAGCGCCGACGCGCCTACGGGCATGGGCGAGCCCGGCCTGCCGCCGCTGGCCCCGGCCTTTGCCAACGCGATCGCCAAACTGACCGGCAAACCCGCGCCGCGCGAGCTGCCCTTCAAGCTGGCCTGATGGCAGGCGCCCAACCCACGGTGCTGGTGCTGGCCTCAGGCCGGGGTGAGCGCTTTGCCGCATCCGGCGGCGGCGTGCACAAGCTGCAGGCGCTGCTGGCCGGCAAGCCGGTTTTGCAGCACACGCTGGACGCCGTGGCCGCCAGCGGCTTGGCCTGGCACCTGGAAGACGCGGGCCACGAGGGCATGGGCGACACGATCGCTGCCGCCGTGCGCGCCACGCCGGATGCCGCGGGCTGGCTGATATTGCCGGGCGATTTGCCGCTGGTGCGGGCTGCCACGCTGCAGGCGGTGGCCCATGCGCTGTCGCGGCATGCGGTGGTGGTGCCGATGTTCAAAGGTGCGCGCGGGCATCCGGTCGGGTTTTCGGCCGCGTGCCGTGACGCCCTGCTAAATTTAAAGGGAAATCGGGGTGCAGCCAGCGTGGTGAATGCACATGATGCTATCAATTCTGTAGCGTATGTGGATGTGGCCGATGAAGGCATCGTCACCGATATCGATACGCTGGACGACTTGCGCCGGGCTGAAGCGCTGTTCGCTGCGCGCTGACGGGGCGCACTGTCCCGGGGGTAAACCGGGGCTAAAGAAAACCTGCGAAAAGACCTGTGCCTACGCGAGTGAGCGCGAGGAATCCAGCTTGATCACCGCACAAGCCAGCCGCGGCCCGGAGTTGCCGGTGGGCTGGGTCTTGTAGTCGTCGGGATCCCGGTGAACAATCAGCCCCTTGCCCACGATGTCGGTCGTGCCGTTGCCGACGGCAATGGTCTTTGATTCAAAGCTGAACTTCGCGTTGCCGCCGGCGTCCGCCTTCAGGCTGGGCAGGTCACCGCTGTGATGCGCCATGTCCGCGTGGCTGCCGTGCTGCTGGCCGGTGGGATTGAAATGCCCGCCCGCGCTCATGCCGTCTCCGCTGGAGCAGTCGCCTTTTTCATGCACATGAAAGCCATGCTCGGCATTGGGCTTGAGGCCGCGTATTTCGCCTGATACCAGCACCCTGTCGCCGCTCTGCACGAAGTTGACGGTGCCGCTGGCGGTGTTGCCGGTAGTGCTTTGCAACTGGGCCACGGCGCGCGGGCCGCTCATGTCCGATGCGCAGGCCGTCAACACGAGGGCTGCGGCAAGAGGGGCCAAATGGTATTTCATGCTGCAGGGTCTCCTCGCGGGTTGTTTGGCATTCATAACGAAAGGCACACTGTAGGCTGCCTCGGCCGCACTGGCAAGCTGGCTCCGGCCGGCGTTAACAGACGCTCACAAACCGGGGCATAGCCAGTTTGCCCTAGCGGCTGACCAGGGCCAGCAACTTGCCCAATGCCTGGTCATGAATGCCCAGCGTGCGCAGCTTGTCGTAAGTGAGCTGTGCGTATTCGCGGGTCGTGCCGTAGCGTCCGCACGAGTCAGAAAAGATCTGCCGGTAGACGTCTTCGCTCAGCACACCCGTGTGGTTGGGGCTGTGCCTGGACAGCGTGAAAGCCAGCGCCCGCACGTCGCCTTTATCGGTCTGGCAGCGCAGCCATTTGGGGTCGTACACGCCGTTGGGCATCTCACGCTCCCACAGCGCGGGCAGGGCGCTGGCGACCTGCGCCTGCGGTATCCGAAACACCATGCCCTTGCAGCTGCCGCCGGGCAACAGGCCGAACACCAGGCCAGGGCAGTCCGGCGTGCCGCGGTTCAGGCGGCTCCACATCTTCAGTGCGCGGTGGTAGCCGTGGATGGTGGCGAAGCGCTCTTCGGCGTGTTCAAACTCCGGCCGCCAGATGAGCGAGGCATACGCGAAGACCCAGAGGTCGCTTTTGCCGCCCCATTCACGGATGACGGTTTCCAGCATGTGCGCGGGGTTGCGTGAAACGCTCACGCCGGGACCGGCGAGTTGTTTGGCTGAATTTTCCACAGCCGCACTTTACAATGCGCAGAGTTTTTGTGACGGATCTAGTGGCGGATTTAGTACGTTAGTACGGGAGTGGGGCAATGTTTTCTCAGGACGATGAAGGCCAGCAGGGCCTGGTGTTGGCGGTCGTTCTTGGCCTGATCGCTTTTGTGTTGACGCTGGTCATTGGCATCAGCTTGCAACGGCTCCATCGGGGCCAGCAACCCGCACCGCCGGTAGTTCCCGCGACCGCCGTAGCCGTCGCAGTCCCTGCGGCCGCCTCTTCGGCGCCATTGCCCGCAGCAGAGTCCGCAGCCAACCCTTCCGCCAGTCAGCCCGCTTCACAAGCCGCGTCCGATGCCGCCACCGTGATGGTCGAACAGGGCGTGGTCCGGTTTTACTTCGCATCCGGCAAGGCCGACCTGGCAGCCGGCGCCGGCGACGCGTTGGGCGATGTAGTGAAAGCCGCGAAGGCGGGCCGTACCGTGGTCATCTCGGGTTTTCACGACGCCACCGGTGACGCGGCCAAAAATGCGGCGCTGGCCAAACAGCGTGCCGTCGCCGTGCGAGAGGCGCTGAAGGCCGAAGGCGTTCCAGAGCGGCAGATTGAACTGAAAAAGCCTGAGCAACTGGCCGGCGATGGCAGCAATGCCGAAGCGCGGCGTGTGGAAATCACATTGCGGTAAAGCAGGGCAGCCCCGCGCCACGCGGGAGCAAAGTAGCGCAACGCTGACAAGGGCAGGGGCGGCGCGCCGACGCGGGAAACGCCGGCTCGCTTCGAGACTGTTTTCTTGGAGCGGGGCTGGCAAAGTTTAGTAACCACCCCGTAACCACAACGCGCCAAACGGGCCGGTAACCCGTTACCATAGAGTCAGTAATAAAGTTACATTGCGCTATGGCGTCGCGTTTGAGATCCAGCCGCAAACCAGCCAATCTCAATCTCATCTGTAGCCCTCCAGACCTAAGAGCTCCACCATGGCCCTCCATTCCAAAGTTTCAGACATCACGGCCCGCATTGCCGAACGCAGCCGCCCGTCACGTGACGCCTACCTCGCCCACTTGCGTGCCGCGTCGACGCGCGAGCCGGGCCTGGACCGCATGGGTTGCGCCAATGTGGCGCATGCCTTTGCCGGCATGCCGCTGGACGACCGCTTCAAGGTCGTGACCGAGCGCAGGCCCAACATCGGCATCGTCACCGCTTACAACGACATGCTGTCGGCCCACACGCCGCTGCAGGCCTACCCGGCCTTCATCAAGGACGAGGCCCGCAAGCTGGGCGCCACGGCGCAGGTGGCTGGCGGCGTGCCCGCCATGTGCGACGGCGTGACGCAAGGCACCAGCGGCATGGAGCTCAGCCTTTTCAGCCGTGACGTGATCGCCATGGCCACCGCCGTGGCGCTGTCGCACGACATGTTCGATGCGGCGTTGATGCTGGGCGTATGTGACAAGATCGTGCCAGGGCTTTTGATCGGCGCGCTGCAGTTCGGCCACCTGCCCACGGTGTTTGTGCCGGCCGGGCCCATGACCTCGGGCATTCCCAACAAGGAAAAAGCCCATGTGCGGGAGCAGGCCGCGCAAGGCCTTGTCGGCCGCGACGCCTTGCTGGAATCCGAATTCAAGTCCTATCACAGCCCCGGCACCTGCACCTTCTACGGCACGGCCAACAGCAACCAACTGCTGCTCGAAGCCATGGGCCTGCATGTGCCCGGCACCGCGTTTGTGAACCCCGGCAATGCGCTGCGTGAAGAACTCACGCGCGAGGCTGCGCGAACGGTCCTCGGCATCATCAAGGCCAAACGCTTCGCGCCGATTGGCCAGATCGTCGACGAGCGTGCCATTGTCAACGCCATGGTCGCGCTGCTCGCGACCGGCGGCTCCACCAACCACCTGATCCACTGGGTGGCGGTGGCGCATTCGGCCGGCATCGTGATCGACTGGAATGATTTTTCCGATTTGTCCGACGTGGTGCCGACGCTGGCCCATGTCTACCCCAACGGCAGCGCCGACGTGAACCAGTTCCAGGCGGCAGGCGGCCCGGGCTTCATCATTCGCGAGCTGCTGGACGCGGGCTTTATGCATGAAGACGTGCTCACGGTGCGCGAAGGCGGCATCCGCGAATACACGCGCGAGCCAGCGCTGGCCGGTGCGGCGCTGGCCTGGCATGACGTGGGCGCGTCAAAAGACGAAGCCATCGTGCGCACGCCTGCCAAACCCTTCAGCGCCACTGGCGGCCTCAAGCTGCTACAGGGTAATCTGGGCCGCAGCGTGATCAAGGTGTCGGCCGTGCCGGACGACCGCCATGTCATCGAAGCGCCTGCCCGGGTGTTCGATTCGCAAGAGGCCTTGCACATCGCGTTCAGCGCCGGCGAGCTGAACCGCGACGTGGTCTGCGTGGTGCGCTGGCAGGGCCCGCAGGCCAACGGCATGCCCGAGTTGCACAAGCTCACGCCACCGCTGGCCGTGTTGCAGGGCAAAGGTTTTAAAGTGGCGCTGGTCACCGACGGCCGCATGAGCGGCGCGTCGGGCAAGGTGCCGGCCGCCATCCATGTCTCGCCCGAAGCGGCCGCCGGCGGCCCGCTGGCCAAGGTGCGCGACGGAGATCTGGTTCGTGTGGACGCCGTCACCGGCGAGTTGAACGTGCTGGTGGCTGATGCTGAGTGGGCAGCCAGGCCGGTTGAGGTCATGCCTGCCGATTTGCGCGCCGCCAACGGCATCGGCATGGGCCGTGAATTGTTTGCCGGTATGCGCCGCCATGCGCTGACGGCTGAAGAAGGAGCTCTATCGTGGATGTGAACTTGAATGTCAGCGGCAAGCTGACGGCCCTGCAGGTCATGCAGGATGCGCCGGTGATTCCCGTCATCGTGCTCAGCGATGTGAAGCAGGCGGTGCAGCTGGCGCGTGCGCTGGTAGCCGGCGGCATCCGCATGCTCGAGGTGACGCTGCGCACACCGCAGGCGCTGGCCTGCATTGAGGCGATTGCACGCGATGTGCCGGAGGCTGTCGCCGGCGCGGGCACGGTACGCAGCGCCGCAGACGCCCAGGCCTGCGCCATGGCCGGCGCGCGCTTTGCCGTGAGCCCGGGCTACACCCATGCGGTCGGCCAGGCCTGCCGCGATGCCGGTTTGCCCCTGCTGCCCGGCGTAGCCTCCGGCAGCGAAATCATGATGGCGCAGGAAGACGGCCTCAATGAGCTGAAATTTTTCCCTGCGATGCAGGCCGGCGGCCCGGCCATGCTCAAGGCCTGGAGCGGCCCGTTTGGCGATGTGCGGTTTTGCCCTACCGGTGGTGTCTCAACGGCCAATGCTGGCGAGTTTTTAAGCCTGCCGAATGTCGTGTGCGTGGGCGGCTCGTGGCTTACGCCGGCTGACGCGGTGGCGCGTGGCGACTGGGCGCAGATCACAGCGCTGGCGCAGCAGGCTTGCCAGTTGGCACGCTAGCTTGCCTGCGCCGGTGGGCTTGCAGGGCCGCTGACGCTACCGCCAACTTTTAGAAAAATTGGCCTGTAGCCCAATCACCGTCTTGGCTGAGCGCTCCTGAAACGATAGCAAGGCGGGTGCAACACCCGATGCGGTGAGACGGAACGCAATGACGAATTACCGCAGCCCCGCGCCGCGGGCGCTTTCATCGCGCTGAATCAACTCAATCTTGTAGCCATCCGGGTCCGTCACAAAAGCAATCACGGTAGTGCCGCCCTTGACCGGCCCTGCCTCGCGCGTGACATTGCCACCCGCTGCCTTGATCTTCTCGCAAGCCGCATAGGCATCAGGCACGCCCAGCGCAATGTGGCCAAAAGCCGTGCCCATCTCGTAGCTTTCAGTGCCCCAGTTGTAGGTCAGCTCAATCTCGGCCTGCGCCGGATTGCCTTCGTAGCCGACAAAAGCCAGGCTGTATTTGTACTCGGGGTTTTCCGAAGTGCGCAGCAGCTTCATGCCGAGGACCTGGGTGTAGAAATCAATGGAGCGCTGGAGATTGCCAACGCGCAGCATGGTGTGTAGGAGTCGCATGGGCGGATTATCGTGCGGGTGTGGAATCCTTGCAGGCCGTTCCGTTGTGACCTGGACTCAGCGCCTATGGCCAGGGTCGGTCCTTGACGGCTTGTGCATGCACTTGGGACAGGTTGGCAAGAAACTCCTTGTCGTCCACAGGCATCCACCAGAAGTTAATTTTGCCCTCATTGCCCGTCACTGACGAGAGGACGATCAAATCCACTAATGCGGCGCCCACTGCCGCGCCGAACACCGTCCGGCCCAAGGGCGCCCCGGTCAAGGTGGGGTTCGTAGATACAGCGCCCGCGACGGTGTTCGGGGTATTGTTGCCGGGCGACAGGCCTAGCGCCTTTGCTCCGTCCATATCTTCGGGAGCGGCGACGGGCAAGGCCAGTTCGGTCAGCTCGTCGACAGATGGATAAGACTTTTCAACGTAGAAATAAAGCTTCGGATTGGCCTTTCTGTTCTTGGGCATCCAGAATCCACCAACCATGAGGGCGTAGCGTTTGACGGATGTTTTTCCTTCCAGGCCCCTCACTACTACGGAGCGATTTTCTCCGCGATAGAAAACCCCGTTTTCGTCCTCGCGCTCCGGTTTGTAGACGCCCGCCAGCAGCCCCGCGCCAATAGGCCATGCCGCAGGCTTGAAAGGATAGGTGTAATGAGATGGAAAGGTAACAACTTCGGCTCTGCCCGAGACAGGAATCGAGTCCGCCTTGTAAGGCTGAGCAACGACCGGCTGGGCAATGGCTGCGATGCCAAAAGCGATACCAACAAGCAGTTTTTTCATCGCATGTTTCTCAATGTTTTAATGTTGCGCTTAAAGAATGATGTTGTTCTTCGGCTTGAGCAGGCCGGGAATGTCTGACTCGCCCAGCACTTGCCGCAGCTCAATTTCCAGCAGCCGGCAGATCTGCGCCATGGGCACATCATTGGCACCCGCTTCAAACGGGTTCCCGGTGCTTTCGCCCACTTGGTCCAGCGAGATGTACATCCAGGAGATCAGCAAACTGAACGGGATGGCAAACCAGCCCATGTAGCCGGCCAGAAAGCCGCCTACGTGGGCGTTGAGTTTATCGAATTCGCCCACGATTCCGAAAGGAAGTAGCGCCGCAAAGCTCCATACAAAAAGAATGGGGGATTTGATCTTGCCTCATCCGGAGCGCGGGCTTATCGTGCGAGCTGCGTAGTTGTGCGCGGGCGCCCATGGCCTCTGCGCGCGCTTGTTGACTTAAGCTTCTTGATGCAGGCTATCGACGACCGCGCCGCTTGTCAATCAATTCAAAAAGCGCCATGCCGGCCAGCATGGCAATGACAAACATGGCGGCCTTTGGCTCTCCCATGCCAAGGCCCACCAGTGCGGGGCCGGGGCAAAAGCCGGCCAGGCCCCAGCCCATGCCGAAAAGCACGCTGCCGGCCACCAGTCTGCGGTCAACGGGCCCGGCGCCAGGCAGCTTCATCTCGGCGCCCAACAGGGAGCGGCTCCTTTTTTTTGCAACCAGGAAAGCGAAAAAACCCACGGCGACGGCGCCTCCCATGACGAGCGCCAGTGAAGGGTCCCAGTGGCCTGCCAGATCGAGGAAGCCAAGAACCTTGGCGGGATTGGCCATGCCAGAGACGATCAGGCCGAGGCCGAATACCAGGCCGGCAAGCAGGGAAGACAACAGGGCCATGGTTTCCTCTAGAGCGTGAAAAGGTGCCGCACCACGAAGACCACGGCAAAGCCGGCACCCATGAAAGCGGCCGTTGCTGTCAGCGAACGCAGTGAGAGCCTTGAAAGGCCGCATACGCCGTGGCCGCTGGTGCAGCCTGAGCCATATCGCGTGCCGATGCCAACCAGCAGGCCGGCGATGACAAGGGTGCCATCGCCGGCGTCGATTTGCACCGCTGGCAATGCCGAGAAAACCGCATAGGCCAGCGGCGCGGCAGCCAGCCCGGCAATGAACGCCGCGCGCCAGGCCACGTCGCCCCGCGCCGGCCGCAAGAGCCCGCCCAGGATGCCGCTGATGCCGGCGATGCGCCCGTTGAGCAGTGCGAACATGGCAGCGGCCACGCCGATGAGCAGGCCGCCGGCCAGGGCAGGCCACGGTGTGAATGCGTTCCAGTTGATATGCATCAGCTTTCTCCGTCAGGGCAATAGAGGCGGTAGAGCAGAGCCAGTATTTCCAGCGTCCCGGCTTCGGCCACGCTGTAGTAAATGTTCTTGCCGTCCCGCCGGGTGTTGACCACGCCTTCATTGCGCAGGACGCCAAGTTGCTGCGAGAGCGTCGGCTGCCGGATACCCAGGGACTCCTCGAGTTCGCTGACGCTGCGCTCGCCCTGCGACAACTGGCACAGGAGCAAAAGCCGGTTTTCATTGGCCAGCGCCTTCAGCGCGCCAACGGCTTTTGCAGCGGCCTCGCGAAGGCGCTGAGGGTCCAGAACAGGAGGGGTTGGCGTCATGACAGTGCGTTCAATCAAGTTGCCTATATTATATGTTTATATATAATGTTGCGTGAGTGGTAACCACGATGTGGATACAGCAGGTTGGGTGTTTACTAATGAAAGACGGCAGTCCATGCGCACTTCACTGACTCCCCAGGCCTTTTTTGACTCCGCAACATGGACCGTTACCTACGTTGTGGCAGATCCGGACACGGGGCGTGCAGCCATCATTGATCCGGTGCTGGACTACGACTTCAAATCCGGTTGCACCGGAACGGCGTCCGCGGACCGGGTGCTGGATTACGTGCGGGAGCAAGGCCTTCACGTCGAGTGGATTCTGGAAACCCATGCGCATGCCGACCACCTGTCGGGAGCCCACTACCTGAAAGAGCGCACCGGCGGCAAGATCGCCATTGGCGAACATATACGCGCCGTGCAATCTACGTTCAAGGCGATTTTCAACCTGGAGCATTCGTTTGCACCGGACGGCAGCCAGTTCGACCATCTGCTCAAGGACGGCGAGACATTCAGGATAGGCAACATGGAGATGTCCGCGCTGCATGTGCCGGGCCATACGCCCGCGGACATGGCTTACCGTGTGGGTGACGCGGTGTTTGTGGGTGACACGCTCTTTATGCCCGACGTAGGCACCGCGCGCGCTGACTTTCCGGGCGGTGACGCTCATCAGTTGTACCGCTCCATTCGCAAGCTGCTGCTGTTGCCAGCGCAAACCCGGATCTTCGTCTGCCACGACTATCCTCCCGGCGGGCGCGGGCCTCAGTGGGAAACCACCGTGGGCGAGCAGCGCCGCACCAACATCCATGTACAGGACGGCATCTCTGAAGAAGCTTTTGTTGCCATGCGTGCGGCCAGGGACGCGACGCTGGGCATGCCCACGCTGATTCTTCCTTCCATCCAGGTCAATATCCGCGCAGGCGGCTTGCCGCCTCCTGAAGAAAACGGTGTCAGCTATCTCAAGATTCCGGTCAACGTGTTGGGCGTTGACTAGCTCCTCATCAATGCGTTGGCGCGCTTTTGTTCTAAAAGCGATCCGCTGCAGAGCCAACGCACTGGTACAGCACCATCGGCACTGCCGGTACTGCCGTGATAAGAACCGGTACCAAATTCCTCGTAGCCGCCTTAGGATGGATGGTGGCCTTCGGGCAACGGTTCGCCGAAAATCTGTTCAACGGTCCGTGATCATCAGGGTGTAGGTGACGGGCATTCAGCGGTGTCTGTTGCGGCGCGCTGAAGTGCCTCTGATACACCGGCCTGCATCGCGAGGTCGACCAAGCTGACGGCGTCCTCCTCGGTCTGCAAACAGAGCCGATGCCTGGGGAATTGCTGAAATAGCGAAAGGTGTCCCTTATAAGATCGGGTGTCATCGCGTGAAGAGTAAGCCGGGGCCCACTCAAGGAGCCTGGCAAGCCCGGCCTCGGATTGGGCTCTTCCCATATGAGCCTTGCTTTCTGATCCCCTGGCCGGTAACCGTCGCCGACAAACCGGCCATCCAGGATTGAGCCAGATCAGCGCCTGCGCGTCCTCAAGAAAGGGTGTTGCGAGTTCACCGAAAACACCTTCTACAACCCAGCTTGGCATGATTCTTTTTTGCGTTATCAGCGATGCAAGCTCTTCCGCAGACCGCTTCCTGTCGAAGCCACCAGGAAGCCAAAACAATTCGTCAAGATGAATTACTGTAAGCGGCGCAAGCGAGGCAAGCCGTGTGGCGAGCCATGTTTTTCCACTTCCACTGTTTCCGATGATCACGATTTTCATCAAGGCTTTATAGACGAATCCGCCATCGCCATCGCTTTCACCGATGGCAGTGGGCAAGTCTCTACGTCACGAGCGCCCGAAAGACGGCCTGGGCACACTGTGCGTTGTTGGCGAAGGTGAGCAATTCGAGGGATTGCGCCTCGCTGCACCAACGAGAGGCCTTGTGTTCGTGCGAGAGCTTGGGCTGGATTTTTTCCGGAACTACTGCATAGAAAACCTTTTCCCTCACCTGCACGGGCTCCGGTCCATACGCGGCACGCCATTCCGGTTTGACGGGGAAAACCTGCTCGAAACCGGTGTCAATGGCAGACGAGAGGCTGATGGCCGTCTCTTCATGCACTTCGCGAATCGCCGCCGCCTCGAAGGACTCTCCCGGTTCCAGTGCGCCGGTAACGCCTTGCCAGAAATCCGGCAGCGCCAGTTCCGGCCGCGCGTTGCGTTGAAGGAGAAGAATTGACCAGGCTGATCCCTGCCTGGCGACAAGAAACACCTGGACGGAGAAGGGGAGCCTCATTGGGGATTGCGCGTTATGAGGCCACCAGGGCCCAGCGTTCGTGATCTCTCCAGCGGCCCCCGACCTTCAGGTATCGCGGTGAGTACCCTTCTTGCGTGAACCCGCAGGAAGCGATCAGGGCAATAGAGGCCACGTTCGCCGGCTGGATATTCGCCTCCAGGCGGTGCAGCTTGAGTGACTTGAATGCGTGCCCCACGGCGGCCCGCAGCCCCTGGCGCATGAGGCCTTGCCGTTCATGTCCCGCGAAGGCGTAGTAGCCAAGGTAGCCGCTGCGAAACAGGCCCAGGACGATATTCGTGACGTTGATGACACCCACCAAAGCATGGGTGTCGCGGCGGCAAATGAGGAAAGCGCTGTTGGCCGGCAAGCCCATGCGCTCGATGTAGGCGCGAAACAGGGCCGGCGTATCCGGCGCGGTCGTCCATGGGTGATGCAGCTTGCGGCTCGCGCGCGCCGCGGCAAGAAACGCGCGCTCGTCGGCCAGGACGGGTCGGCGAACATAGATTGCGGGGCTCAATGTGGTTGCATCCATGGCGGCTCTGAAGGAGGGGGAGGCCGGATTCTAGACTTGCAGCGGCAAACGGCCGGCAGCGCGAGCGGCACCGCAGCCTGTGTGGGTGGATACCGATGTACGCCCTGCTGGCGCTATTTCTGCCCCGGCACCTCAAACACCAGGCAAGTCGTTGTCGCATGCGCATACAGCTTGCCGTCCGGCCCCACAATGCGGCCCTCGGCGGTGGCCATTTGCCGGCCGCAATGGATGACGGTGCCGATGGCGCGCAGCGGCCCGGTCTTGTGTGAGGCGGCGCGCACGATGTTGATGCTGAGCTCGGCCGTGGTGTAGGCCCGGCCGACCGGCATCATGGTGTGCACGGCGCAGCCTACGGCGGAGTCGAGCAATGTGGCGTACCAGCCGCCGTGCACGGTGCCCAGCGGGTTGTAGTGCTTGAGCTGCGGCGTGCCCTGAAAGGTGGCCTTGCCGGGTTCGACCTCTATCAAGGCGAAATCCAGCGTCTCGGCGATGTGGGGGTAGGGCAGTTGGCCGGCCAGCATGGCCTGCATCACTTCCATACCGGTCTTGCTTGCCACGTCTTCGGGCCGGGCCAGGCCGGGTTTGCCGCCGCCGTCCAGCATGCGGGCGCGCACCGCGGCGCTTTGTTCCATCCATTGAGTCAAGGTGTCTTGTGGGGTCATGGCATTCATAAGTGTTGCATATACAATAGTTGTAGCTACAATCAAATTATGAACGAGAAAACCCGCCTGTCAACCCAGGCCGAACTCAAGGTGCAGGGCTGCACCAACGTCAAGCTGCGCCAGCTGATGCGCCGCGTGGCCCATCACTACGACCTGGAAATGGCGAAAGCCGGTTTGAAGACCACACAGTACTCCTTGCTGACCTACGTGCTCAAGCTGGGTCCCATGCGGCCCGGCGAGCTGGCGCGTGGCATGAAGATGAGCCCCTCCACCCTCACCCGCAACCTCAAGCCGCTGATCGACGCCGGCTGGATTGAACTTACTGCTGGCACCGACGCGCGCAGCCGCACCGTGGTGCTGACTGACGCGGGCCGCGCCAAGCGCGAGGAAGCCCGCTCGCGGTGGCGGGTGGCGCAGGAGCAGCTCAACGCGCTGCTGGGCACCGGGCGCGTGCTGGCCTTGCACAAGCTGATCAATGAATCCCTCGAACTTTTGTCCCCTGTCGAATCTGGAGCTGATGATGAGTAATACCGAGCCTTCCAATTCCGCCGCTTCTTCCACTGCACTGCCCGCGCGCCGCATCGCGATGTGGCTCGTGTTGCTGGCCGCGGGCGGCACTTTTGCCCTGACGATGGGCGTGCGCCAGACCATGGGTCTCTTCCTGTCGGCGCTGAACACCTCCACCGCGCTGGGCATCGGCAGCATCAGCCTGGCTTTCGCCTTCGGCCAGCTCTGGTGGGGGCTGACACAGCCCTTCGCCGGCGCGGTAGCTGACCGCATCGGCACCGGCCGCGTGATCTTTCTGGGTGTGGTGCTGGTGGCGGTCGGCACCATCATCACGCCGCTCATGACCAGCACAGCCGGGCTGATTTTTGCTATCGGCGTGCTCGCGGCGGGCGGAGCCGGCATGGCCGGCCCCTCGGTGCTGATGGCCGCCAGCACACGCCTGGTGCCGCCTGAAAAGCGCGGCCTGGCCACCGGTATCGTGAATGCGGGTGGCTCTTTCGGCCAGTTTGCGATGGCTCCCATCGCGATTGGCCTGACAGCCGCTGTCGGCTGGGCCAGTGCGATGCAATGGCTGGGCGCGCTGGTGCTGCTGGCGGTGCCTGCGGTGCTGGTGCTGAAAGGCAATTCGAATGCGCTGGCAGCCCAGGCCGCGGCGGCTTCGGGCACGAAAGCGCTGAGCGCACGTCAAGCCATCAGCCAGGCGCTGGCAACGCCGAGCTACCGTTACCTCGCGGCGGGTTTCCTGGTGTGCGGCTTTCACGTGGCGTTTCTGGCGACTCATCTCCCTGGCGTGATAGCCGCCTGCGGTTTGCCGCCCGAAATCGGCGGTTGGTCGCTGGCGATGATTGGCCTCTTCAACATCGTCGGCAGCCTGGCCATGGGTTGGGCCGTCGGCCGTTGGCGCATGAAGTCCTTGCTGGCGCTGCTGTACGCAACGCGTGGCCTCGCCGTGCTCATCTTCCTGCTGGCGCCCAAGACGCCGGCCGTGATGCTGATCTTCGCCGCTGTCATGGGCGTGACCTTCCTGTCGACCGTGCCGCCCACGGTAGGGCTGGTCGCCAAGATGTTCGGCACGGCCAACATGGCGATGCTGTTCGGCGTGGTCATGCTGTCGCACCAGGTGGGCGGTTTCCTGGGTGCTTATCTGGGCGGCTATATCTTCCAGGCCACCGGCAGCTACGATTGGGTCTGGTACATCGACATCGTGCTGGCCGCAGGCGCTGCGCTGGTGAATCTGCCGATCCGCGAAGCGTTGCTGCCGAAACAAATCGCCGCCAAGGCTGCGGCGTGATCACTCAAAGTGAGCACCGTACATGAGCAATACCCCTGACACCGGCGCCGCCACACTGCGGTACCTGGACGACTTGGAGCCCGGCGACCGCTTTGTCAGCAGTGAGCACGCGCTCGACGAGGCGCAGATCATCTCGTTTGCCGCGCAGTTTGATCCGCAGCCCTTTCACCTGAGCGATGAAGCGGCCAAGGCCACGTTGTTTGGTGGCTTGGCCGCCAGCGGCTGGCATACGGCGGCTGTCACGATGCGCCTGCTGGTCGGCGGAGGTTTGCCGCTTGCCGGCGGCATCATTGGCGCAGGCGGCGAAATCAGCTGGCCCAAGCCCACACGCCCGGGCAACGTGCTGCATGTCGAGACAGAGGTGGTGAGCGTGACGCCCTCAACTTCACGACCTGACAGGGGCAGGGTGGTGGTTCGCAGCCAGACGCTGAACCAGCATGGCGAGGTGCTGCAGCAGTCGGTCTACAACCTGGTGGTTCCGCGCCGGCCTGCCTGAAGGCTAAAGAGCGGCAGCGGGATTTCGCTGTTGCGCATGAGAGCTGGTGTGCCAGAATCCACAAGGCAGCCAACTCGCGGGAAACATCAGATGCTTATCAATTGCGTGGTCTACCAGAACGGCACCAAGCTGGCCGACATCCCGGTCACCGAGATCAGCGACTACATCTGCCGCCCTGATGCGTTTGTCTGGGTGGCGCTGCAAGACGCGACACCAGAAGAGCTTGAGGAAATGCGGGAAGAATTCGGCCTGCATGAACTGGCGGTCGAAGACGCACGGCACGGCCACCAGCGGCCCAAGATCGAGGAATACGGCGCTTCGCTGTTTTCGGTGCTGCACCTGGTCGAGCCCTCTACCGACAAGCCGGGCGAACTCAACGTCGGCGAGGTCGATGTGTTTACCGGCAAGAACTATGTGCTCTCGGTGCGCAACCGCAGCCAGAAGGGTTTTCTGGGCGTGCGCGAACGCTGCGAACGTGAACCTGAGCTGCTGCGCCATGGCTCGGGTTTTGTGCTGTATGCCCTGATGGATGCCGTGGTCGATCGCTACTTTCCCATTCTGGATGAGCTTGAAACCGAGCTTGAGCTGATCGAGAAAGAGATATTCACGCCCGGTGCCGCGCGCAAGAATATCGAACGGCTCTATGAACTCAAAGGCAGTGTGATGGTGCTCAAGCATGCGGTGGCGCCGCTGCTGGAAGGCGCCAGCAAGCTGTACGGCGGCCGGGTTCCGCAGATCTGCGCCGGCGTGCAGGATTATTTTCGCGACGTGGTCGACCATTTGTCACGCATCAACGCCTTGATCGAAAACATGCGCGACACCATTGGCACGGCCATCCAGGTGAACCTGGCGATGGTGACAATCGAAGAGAGCGAAGTGACCAAGAAGCTCGCGGCCTGGGCCAGTATCTTTGCGGTCTGCACCGCGTTTGCCGGCATCTGGGGCATGAACTTTGAAGCCATGCCTGAACTCAAATGGCGCTACGGCTACCTCATGGCCCTCAGCATGATTGTGGTGGCGTGCTCACTGCTGTATTGGCGCTTCAGGCGCGCCAAATGGCTGTAGATATCAGGGCAGGCGCGGCGCTGTGAAGGCCTTGCGCGCTGCGAGCGCTTTCTTGCGGCTGGCGCAGCCCTCGAGGTGATCGTTAACCAGGCCCATGGCCTGCATGAAGGCATACATCGTGGTCGGGCCTACAAAAGTCCAGCCGCGCTTCTTCAAGTCCTTGGACAGCACAATGGAGGCTGGCGACGTCGGCATGGCTTTGACGGCCTCATGCGTGATTCGCGCGGGGCGGCTTTTTACCTCGGGCTCCAGCCGCCAGACAAAAGCGCCCAGCGATCCAAACTCTTTGCGCAGCTCGATCACACGCTGGGCGTTATTGATGGTCGAAGCAATCTTTCCCGCGTGCCTGACGATGCCTGCGTCGTTGACCAGCCGCTTGAGGTCGCTTGCGCCAAAGCGGGCCACCTGCTCGGCGTCGAAATTGGCAAAGGCGCTGCGAAAGGATTCACGCTTGTTCAGGATGGTCAGCCAGCTTAGGCCCGCCTGAAAGCCTTCGAGGCAGATCTTTTCAAATAGCCGCCGCTCATCGTCCACGGGGAAACCCCATTCGTTGTCGTGGTAGTGGCGGTAGAACGGCGTCGCCTGGCACCAGGCGCAGCGCGTGGTGTGGCTATCGTCGGTAAAAAGGCCGGCAGCCGGCGATGCTGAAGATTGGGATGGTGTGGGTGGAGTGGCGGAAGGCATCGGGAATTTTAGGCAGAGGAGGGTGGGCAACGCTATCATGAAGCACAACCTTTTTCATCGCCCCGCAACTTCGGAAACACGCACCATGTCCATTCAGCTCTGGCTCGCTTTCGTCGCCGCAACCGCTGTTCTGCTCATCATCCCCGGCCCGACCATCCTGACGGTCATCAGCTACTCGATGGCGCATGGAAAGCGGGCCAACATTCCGCTGGTGGCCGCCGTTGCGCTGGGTGATTCGACGGCGCTGGTCGTGTCGCTCTTTGGTTTGGGTGCGCTGTTGGCCACTTCGGCCTTCTGGTTCACGATGGTCAAGTGGGCGGGTGGCCTGTACCTGCTGTATCTGGGCATCAAGCTTTTGCGTGCCGGCATCTCGCCCATGCAGGCAGCGGCGCCTGACGCACCGGGCTCCCTATGGAAATTGTTTGGCAACACTTACCTGGTCACCGCGCTCAATCCCAAGGGCATTGTGTTTTTTGTGGCCTTCTTGCCGCAGTTCATCAACCAGGGTGCCGACGTGACGCGGCAGCTCTGGGTATTGGCCGTGACCTTTGTGGTGATGGCCAGCCTGAATGCCACGTTGTATGCGGTGTTTGCCGCTTCTGCACGTACATTGCTGGCTTCGCCACGCGCGCAACGCCGCTTTAATTTCGCCGGCGGTTCCTTGCTGTCGGCAGCCGGCGTCTGGGCCTTGCTGGCCAAACGTCCGGTCTGAACGGGGGCGATTTCAGGCGGCGGGCTGGCTGAGCGTGCGCTGCATCACTGCCGCACCCTGAGTCATCATTGTGTCGATGTAGTCCCCCAGCGCGTCGGGCAGCACATCAGTGATCCAGACGAAACGGGTGCGATTTTCGCCCTCGGCAAACAGCTGCGCTGAGGCCATGTGGTGGCTGGCCTTGCCGCCGACCACGGTGTAGCTGAGGCGGTGTATCCCTTCATGGATGCCCACCAGCAATTCTTGCGCTACCCCGCCATTTGCAAAAGTGACGGTGCGGCTGCCTTGGCCGGGTTTGCAGTCAACGACGAAGCCTGGCGCCAGCCGTTGGTGCACGGCGTTGAAATCGCGCAATGCATCCCAAACGCTCTCCAGGGGGGCGTCGACGGTAAATTCCTTGCAGATCGTGGTCATGGTGCCTCCAGTCCGGCGCCGATGTGGCGCCCTGACACCGCAGTTTGCCCCTCAAACCGGGCAGAGTCTGACCGGTTACACCGGGACTGTGTAATTGAGTGTCATACGCCCGCCATCGACTACCACGATCTCACCGGTGATGTAGCTGGCCGCATCGCTGGCCAAGTAGGCCACTGTGTCGGCAATTTCGGAGGGCTCGCCCAGGCGTTTCATGGGCGTGCGGCTCATGATCTTGGCTTTGGCCTCGTCACTGGTGAGCACTGCCTTGGCCGCCAGTTCGGTGGCGATGGTGCCGGGCGCCACCGCGTTGACGCGTACACCTTGGGCGGCCAAAGACAGCGCCATCACCCGCGTGAGCTGGTTGATGCCGCCCTTGCTGACGTTGTAGCTGGCAATCGTCGGAATGGCGAGCACGCCGTTGACCGAACTCATATTGACGATGCTGCCCTTGCCTGCGGCGGCCATCACACGCGACACAGCCTGGCCCACCATGAACGAGCCCTTGAGGTTGATGCGCAGCACGGCATCGAAGTCGGCCTCCGTGATTTCCAGAAATTCGGCGGCCTTGAAGATGCCGGCGTTGTTCACCAGCACGTCGATGCGGCCATGTGCGGCCAGTGCCTGCGCCACCAGTGCGTCAACCTGAGCCTTGTCGCCGACGTCGCAATGCACATAAAGGCCACCGAGTTCGGCGGCCAGCGCGGTGCCGCGGGTGTCGTCAATGTCGGCGATGACCACCGTGGCCTCCTCGCGCGCAAAGCGGCGGGCGCAGGCCTCGCCTATACCTTGGGCACCGCCCGTGACGATGCAGACACGGCCGGCCAGGCCAAACGATATCTGGCGCGGTTTTGTGGGTGAAATCATGCTCATACCCTTATGGTACCTGTGTAGGCAGCTATAAATTTCATAGCGTTGTCGGAAACCTCAGCTGCCGTCATGCCGGGCTTGTACAGCGCCGAACCAATACCAAAGCCGCTGGCACCCGCGGCCAGATAGGCCTGCATGTTGCCGGGCGTCACGCCGCCGACCGGCATCACCACGGTGGACGCCGGCAATACCGCGCGCAAAGCCTTCACCACGGCAGGCGTGATCATCTCCGCCGGGAAAATCTTCAAGCCGGTGGCGCCTGCATCCAGCGCGCCAAAGGCTTCGCTGGCTGTCATCACGCCGGGCAGGCACACCATGCCGAGGCGGGCGGCTTCGCGCACCACGGCGGGGTTGAAGTTGGGTGACACGATGAGCTGGCCGCCGGCGGCTTGCACATTGCGCACATCGTCGGGCGTCAGCACGGTGCCCGCGCCTATCAGGGCCTGGGGGTAAGCATTGGCCATGGCGGCGATGCTGTCCAGCGGTTGCGGGGAGTTCAGGGGAATTTCAATCAGCGTCCAGCCGGTGGCAACCAGCGCCTGGCCAACCGGCAAGGCTTCAGCGGGTGTCAGCCCGCGCAGGATGGCAACGAGGGGGAGGGTGCTGAGGGCTTGGGAAAACTTTTGGTGTGCGTTCATGATGTGTGTTGGTTGCGGTGCACGTCGGTGCAGGAGTCAGCCCAAGGTGTCGGCAATGGCGCGCAAACCGCGCCAGGTGGCGCCCGCGCCCACGCGCTGGACGGGCACGCCGAGCTGGGCAAGCGCCTGTTCGTAGCGGGCCGTGAGGGCTTCAGCGCCCATCACCACGACGGGCTCGCCGCGCGGCAAGGTCTGGGACTTGAGTTCTTCGCCGATGACCAGGCCTGAGAGGTAGCTGGGCAGGGCATCCGTAGCCATGCGGTTGAAAAGCGACAAGGTGCGTGTGCTGAAGGCGGTGTTCAGCAAACCCGGGCCGGCCAGCGCATGGGCCACACCCTGGTCGAAAGCCGCCGTGTCAGGTGCGGCATCGGCCTCTGGCATCATGCGCGCGAGCACCGAGTGCTGGCGCAGCAGCGCATAAAACTCGCCCGTCATCCAGGTCGAAAAATCCGTCACCTTGCGGTTGGTCACGGTGACCCATTTGCTGTGCGTGCCGGGCAACACCAGGCGGGCGTTGTCCAGGCCCAGCAACTGCAAGGCACCAAAGATCTGGGTTTCCTCGCCGCGCATCACGTCGGGTACGCCGCCGCGGTCGATGCTCAGGCCCGGCACGATGGCGATGCGGCCGGGCTCCACCCACTCCAGGTGGGCGGCGATGTCGTCAAAGCCGGCGGGACAGGCGCAATAAGCGGCTTCGCGCCAGCCCTGCTTGCTGCCGGCCATGCCTGAGATGAGGCACAGCGTGCCGGGCGTCATCCAGTCGCCAAAGCAGGTCTGGAAGATGTCGGGGAATCCGCCTGCGGGCACCGTCAGGATGCCGCGTGCAAAAGAACGCTCTTCGATGGCCGCGCCCTCGGCGCCCAGCAGCGCACCGCGCAGGGACGATGTTCCCCAGTCAACGGCGACGATGGATCTCACAGCAAGGCCCTGACCTGCTCGGGACGCGGCAGCGGCGCCACGGCACCGTAGCCCTGCACAGTGAGGGCGGCGGCCGCATTGGCGTAGCGCGTGGCGTCAAACACCGTGTCGCCTTGTGCGATGCGCGCCAGCAGGTTGCCGCAAAAGCAGTCGCCCGCACCGGTGGCGTCAACCAGCTTCACGCGGTGCACCGGCACACGTTCGCGCCGCGCGCCGTCGCTGACCAGCGCGCCGTCGCCGCCGAGTTTGAGCACCACCGTTTTGGCGCCCAGTGCATGGCCCCAGTCCACTACCTCATCGGGGTCGGTCATGCCGTTCAGCGTGGTGATGTCTTCCAGGCTGGGCAGAAAAATGTCGCACAGCGAAACGGCGTGGCGGGTACAGGCCAGGGCCCGGTCCAGCGGCCAGAGCTTGAGCCGCAGGTTGGAGTCAAACGACACCAGTGTGCCAGCCTCTTTGGCCAGCTTCATCGCGGCAAAGGCGGTGTCGCAGGCGCTGGCGGAAATTGCCAGTGAGATGCCGGATACATGCAGGACTTTGGCCTGGCGCACGGCATCGGCCGCGCCGGCTTGCTGCAACCAGGCCGGCGTCATGCGGCTGGCAGCGGACCCTGCGCGCAGGTAGCTGAACTCGTGCCCGTTTTTGCCGTGTGTGACGAAGTAAAGGCCGGTGCTGGCCTCCGGGTCCTGCTGCACCGCGGCGGTGGAAACGTTTTCAGCGGCCCACAAGGCCATCAGCGACTGGCCGAAGGTGTCACCGCCCAGGCGTGTCAGGTAGGCGGTGCTGGCGCCTGCACGTGCGGCGGCGATCACGGCATTGCTGGTGTCCCCGCCGAAACCCTGCAGATAGTTGGGTTGGCCGGCCTGGGTCTGGTTGAACTCCACCATGGCTTCGCCGAGCGCGACGACATCGAATTTTCTGGATTGCATTGGGTTTCCTGGCCTTTTCCTGGCTTTGTCCGGCATCTCGGCGCGGGCCTTTCCACAAGCGGAAAACCAGAGGAAACACGCCGCGCCTCAAACCCTCAATGGTACCCCTGTGAGGATTTGCCTTCGTACCCTGGCCGTACCCGCCTCAGTGGTTGTCGCGTGGCACAAAAGAGCCGCGCTTGCCGACCAGAAAATCCAGATCCACACCTTCATCGGCCTGCAGCACGTGGTCGATGTAGAGCTTCCAGTAGCCTGAGGTCAGCGGGGGTTCGGGCGCCTTCCAGCCGGCCATGCGCTTAGCCAGTTCTTCGTCGCTGACATGCAGGTGCAGGCGGCGGTTCGGCACGTCCAGTTCGATGATGTCGCCGTTTTGTACAAGCGCCAAGGGGCCGCCGGCCGCGGCTTCTGGTGCGGTGTGCAGCACCACGGTGCCGTAGGCCGTGCCGCTCATGCGCGCATCGCTGATGCGGACCATGTCGGTGATGCCTTTACGCAGCACCTTGGGCGGCAGGGGCATGTTGCCGACCTCGGCCATGCCGGGGTAGCCCTTGGGGCCGCAGTTCTTCAGAACCATCACGCAGTTCTCGTCGATGTCCAGGTTTTCGTCGTCGATGCGCGCGTGGAAGTCTTCAATGGTTTCAAACACGACCGCACGGCCCTTGTGCACCATGAGCGCGGGCGTGGCGGCGCTGGGCTTGATGACGGCACCGCGCGGCGAGAGGTTGCCGCGCAGCACGGCGATGCCGGCCTTGTCTTTGAACGGCGTGCTGAGCGGCATGATCACTTCGGTGTTGTAGTTTTCCGCGTCGGCAATGTTCTCGCCTATGGTTTTTCCGTTGGCGGTGATGGCCCCGGTGTGCAGGTGCTGCGCAATTTCTTTCATCACCACCGGCAGGCCGCCGGCGTAGCAGAAGTCTTCCATCAGGTATTTGCCTGAGGGTTGCAGGTTGACCAGGCAAGGCAATTCGCTGGCCAGCCGGTCAAAGTCATCCACCGTCAGGTTCACGCCGATGCGCCTGGCAATGGCGATCAGGTGAATGACGGCGTTGGTGGAGCCGCCAATCGCAGCCAATGTCTTGATGGCGTTCTCGAAGGCTTCACGCGTGAGGATTTTTGACAGCGTGAGGTCTTCATGCACCATGTCGACGGCGCGGCGGCCCGCCATGCGGGCCAGCACGTTGCGCCTGCCGTCTACCGCAGGATAGGCGGCGTTACCCGGCAGGCCAATGCCCAGTGCTTCGACCATGCTGGCCATGGTGGAGGCTGTGCCCATGGTCATGCAGTGGCCGTGGCTGCGGTGCATGCAGCTTTCGGCTTCGAAAAAGTCCTGCAGCTTGAGCGTGCCGGCGCGCACCTGCTCGCTCATGCTCCAGACGCCGGTGCCCGAGCCCAGCTCCTGGCCGCGCCATTTGCCGCTCAGCATGGGCCCGCCGCTGACGCCTACGGTGGGCAGGTCGACGCTTGAGGCGCCCATGACCAGGGCCGGTGTGGTCTTGTCGCAGCCCATCAGCAGCACCACGCCGTCGATGGGGTTGCCGCGAATGCTTTCTTCCACGTCCATACTGGCCAGGTTGCGGTAGAGCATGGCGGTGGGGCGCAGCAGGGTCTCGCCCAAAGACATCACCGGGAATTCGAGCGGGAAGCCACCCGCCTCATACACGCCGATCTTGACCTGCTCGGCAATCGTGCGGAAATGCGAATTGCAGGGTGTGAGTTCGCTGAAGGTGTTGCAGATGCCGATGACCGGGCGGCCGTCGAACTGGTCGTGCGGAACGCCCTTGCCCTTGACCCAGCTGCGGTAGGCAAAACCGTCGCGGTCCTGGCGGCCGAACCATTGCTGGCTGCGTAGTTCGTGGGCGGGTTTCTTCTTTGGAGGTGTGCTCATGCGGGAAAGTCCTTAATCTTCAAACGTATTATCGTCATACCATTGAACCCCTTATCTTAGTGAAAACCATAATCCCAGGAGTTCGCCCCTTGTCCGCCCCGTCCAATCGTCCGCACATCCTCACCGTTGCCAAGCTGCCGCCTTTCCTGATGGAGCCGTTGCAGGCGGCGTATGAAGTTCATGACCGGCTGCACGAAAGCGACCCGGCGGCGTTTGCCAAGGTGGCTCCGCTGATTCGCGGGGTCGCCGGGGGCGGCGAATCCAGGGTGCCGCGCGCCCTGATGGACCAGCTCCCCGCACTGGAAATCGTTTCCATCATGGGTGTGGGTTATGACGGTGTGGATGTCGCCGCCGCGCTGGAGCGCCGCATCCCGGTCACCCATACACCGGGCGTGCTCAATGACGAGGTGGCTGACCTGGCCATCGGCCTCATGCTTTCCGTGGCGCGCCGCATCCCCTTGGCAGACCGCTATGTTCGTGCGGGGCGTTGGGCCAAGGAAGGGCCCATGCCGCTGGCGCGCAAAGTCACCGGCGCGCGGCTGGGCATCGTCGGCCTGGGCCGCATCGGCCAGGCTATCGCCAGCCGGGCAGAGGCTTTTGGCATGTCGATCGCTTACACCGGACGCACCGCAAAGGCGGAGCTTGCTTACACCTTTTACCCGTCGGCACAGGCGCTGGCCGCACAGGTTGATTTCCTGATCGTGATCACCCCGGGCGGAGCCGGAACGCGCCACCTGATCAATGCGGATGTCCTCAAAGCTCTGGGGCCCGCGGGCTATCTCATCAACGTGGCGCGCGGCTCGGTGGTGGATGAGGCGGCGCTGGTTGATGCGCTGCAACAAGGCGTCATCGCCGGCGCGGCACTGGACGTATTCGAAAAGGAGCCGCACCCTCTTGAGGCGCTGTGGGCCATGGACAACGTCGTGCTGACACCGCATATGGCCAGCGCCACCGTGCAGACCCGCCACGCCATGGCCGACCTGGCCGTGAGCAACCTGCGTGCCCATTTCGCGGGGCAAGCCCTCTTTACCCCGGTGCCGGAATGGCATTGAATCGGGTTCGGCTTCCGGCCTGATGCTCCGGGTTTTCCATAGAAAGCCCGGGGGTTAATCATCATATGATAACAATGCGTTAAGAACGCAGACCCCGAGTTTGTGCCAGTTCAACAATCAACCCGCAGAGGAGACAAGCCAAATGAGACTCAAGACAATCCTGGCCGCCGCGATGGTCGCGGCAGGCCTCATAGCCACCGGGCAGGTAGCCGCACAGGAAAAGCTCACCGTCTGGTGGGTGAAGGGCTTTTACAAAGCCGAAGACGATGCGCTGTTTGCCGCGATCAAAAAGTACGAAGACAAGCACAAGGGCGTGAAGATCGAGCTCTCGCAGTACCCCGTACAGGACATGATCCCGAAGACCGTTGCGGCCCTGGACTCCGGCAGCCCGCCTGATGTGGCCTATGCCGACGTTTATGACTTCCAGGTCGCCGGCAAGTGGGCCTTCGACGGCAAGCTTGAAGACATCAGCAGCGTGATCAACCCCATGCGCGCGCGCTTCGCACCGAACACGGTGGAGACCGCTTTCCTTTACAACGACGTCACCAAGACCCGGGCCTACTACGCCTTCCCGATGAAGCAGCAGACCATGCACATCGAGTACTGGGTGGACATGCTGAACGAAGCGGGCTTCAAGGAGTCGGATATCCCGACTGGCTGGAAAGACTATTGGTCCTTCTGGTGCGACAAGGTACAACCCGCACACCGCCAGAAAACCGGCAACCGCACCTTCGGTATCGGCCAGCCGCTGGGCGTGGATTCAAGCGACTCGTTCTACTCGTTCCTGACCTTCATGGACGCCTACAACGTGAACCTGGTCAGCGACAGCGGCAAGTTGCTGGTCGATGACCCCAAAGTTCGCGCCGGGCTGATCGGTGCACTAACCGACTACACCCAGCCTTACGCCAAAGGCTGCACGCCACCGTCGTCGACCAGCTGGAAAGATCCGGACAACAACGTCGCCTTCCATAACAAGACCACCATCCTGACCCATAACGCCACGATTTCCATCGCCGCGAAATGGCTGGACGACATGAACAACGCGTCGCTCAAGCCGGAAGAGCGCGAAATCGCGAGGAAGAACTACACCGAGCGCATCCGCACGGCAGGCTTCCCGAACAAGCCCGACGGCAGCAAGATGGTTTACCGCGCCGCCGTCAAGGTGGGTGTGGTGTTCAACCAGGCGAAGAACAAGACCCGCGCCAAGGAGTTCGTGTCCTTCCTGATGCAGGAAGAGATCCTCACGCCTTATGTGGAAGGTTCCCTCGGCCGCTGGTTCCCGGTGACCAAGACCGCGCAGCAGCGTCCGTTCTGGAAAGCCGATGCGCACCGTCTGTCGG
>JAJKJM010000131.1 GCA_021153985.1 Polaromonas sp. | reverse complement strand
TGGCGGAGTGGACGGGACTCGAACCCGCGACCCCCGGCGTGACAGGCCGGTATTCTAACCAACTGAACTACCACTCCTGGTAGTGACAACATTCGCTCTTGCGAGCCAAGCCGCCTGCTTGCGCAGGCCTGTTGTCAACTTGTGCCTTGAGCTTCACATCGCTGTGAAGAATTCTGGCGACCCTAAGGGGATTCGAACCCCTGTAGCCACCGTGAAAGGGTGGTGTCCTAGGCCTCTAGACGATAGGGTCAAAACCTTGGAACTTCCGGATGGGCCCCTGCTTTCACACGGGTCCACAAAACTTCAAATTCTTCGCGACTGACTTTTGGTGGAGGTAAGCGGGATCGAACCGCTGACCTCTTGCATGCCATGCAAGCGCTCTCCCAGCTGAGCTATACCCCCGTCAAGTCATTGAGGTTTCCCTGCAATTGTCGAGCCTTGAATTATAGCCCGAAAATTTGCCCTTTTTCAAATCCTCAAACAAGCCTGAGCCGGGCGACCACATCTTCGCGCTTCATGAGCTCCAGAATCGCGTCGAGAGAGGGGGTTTGCGGGGTGCCCATGACCAGCACGCGCACCGGCATGGCCAGTTGCGGCATCTTCAGGCCCGTGTCGGCCAGCACCTGCTTGATGGCGGCGGAAATCGCGGCCTTGCTCCACTCGGCAGCGCCCAGGGCTTCAGCGAGTTTGGCGAGCGCGGGGCGCACGGCGTCGGTCACATGCGTGGCAATGTCCTGCGCGCTGGGCTCACCACCCGTCACCAGCAACTTGAGCCAGCCGGCCAGTTCAACCAGCGTGCTGCAGCGGTCTTTGAACAGGCCGCAGCCACGCACAATGCGGGCGGCGTCCAGGCCCGTCACACCCTGTGCTGCCAGGAAAGGGGCGACCGCTTCGGCCAGCTTGTCGTCGGCCATGGCCTTGAGGTGCTGGGCATTGACCCAGCGCAGCTTGGCTTCGTCAAACTGCGCGGCGCTCTTGCCAAGGTGGTCGAGGTTGAACCATTCGATGAACTGCTCGCGGCTGAAGATTTCGTCGTCGCCGTGGCTCCAGCCCAGGCGTGCCAGGTAGTTGACCATGGCGTCGGGCAAATAGCCTTCGGCAGCGTACTGCGTCACGGGCTTGGCGCCGTTGCGCTTGCTCAACTTTTCGCCCTGCTCATTGAGCACGGTGGGCAGGTGGGCATACACCGGCGGCTCTTTGCCCAGGGCCTTGAAGATATTGATCTGGCGCGGCGTGTTGTTGACGTGGTCGTCGCCGCGGATCACGTGGGTCATGGCCATGTCGATGTCGTCAACCACCACGCAGAAGTTGTAGGTCGGCGTGCCGTCGGGCCGCGCGATCACCAGGTCGTCGAGCTCGTCGTTGCTGATCTCGATGCGGCCCTTGACCTTGTCGTCCCACACAACGCTGCCACCTTGGGGGTTCATGAAGCGCAGCACGGGCTGCACGCCTTCGGGCACGGGCGGCAGGGTCTTGCCGGGCGCGGGGCGCCAGGTGCCGTCATAGCGCGGCTTTTCTTTGGCGGCCATCTGCTTTTCGCGCAGGACGTCGAGCTCTGCCACGCTCATGTAGCAGGGGTAGACCAGGCCATCTTTTTGCATCTGCGCGAGCACGGCCTTGTAGCGGTCCATGCGCTGCATCTGGAAGAACGGGCCTTCGTCGTGGTTCAGGCCCAGCCATCGCATGCCTTCAATGATGACGTCGACGGCCTCCTGGCTGGAGCGCTCGACATCGGTGTCTTCGATGCGCAGGATGAAGTCGCCGCCGGTGGCGCGGGCAAACGCCCAGGGGTAAAGCGCGGAGCGGATATTGCCGAGGTGAATAAATCCGGTCGGTGAAGGGGCGAAGCGGGTTCGGGTCTTTTGGGTCATTAGGGCGGTCATGCAGTCATGCGATGAGGCTGAGGCCGCGGGTCAGGTCGGCCTTGATGTCGTCTACGTGGTCCAGGCCAACAGCCACGCGGACCAGGCCCTGGCCAATACCTGCGGCCTGGCGCTGCTCTTCGCTGAGGCGCCCGTGCGAGGTGGTGGCCGAGTGACTGATGATGGTTTTCGTGTCGCCCAGGTTGGTGGCGATGCTGAGCACCTGCGTACTATTGATCACCTTGAAGGCATTGGCGCGCGCCGCTTCCGGCGTGTTGCCCTGCACATCAAACGACAGCACCGCGCCGCCCAGCCCCGACTGCTGGCGCATAGCCAGATCGTGCTGGGGATGCGATTCGAGGCCGGGGTAATAAACGCGCGACACGGCAGCTTGCGTTTCAAGCCACTCGGCAACGGCCAAGGCGTTGGCGCTTTGCGCCTGCATGCGGATGTTCAGCGTCTCCAGCCCCTTGAGCACGACCCAGGCATTGAAGGGCGCGAGTGTCATGCCGGCGGTACGCACGATAGGGCCGAACACGTCGACGATCAGTTTGGACGAGCCGCAGAGCGCTCCCGCCATCACACGGCCCTGGCCGTCCAGGTACTTGGTGCCTGAATGCATGATGAGGTCGGCGCCGAATTGCGCAGGGCGCTGCAGGGCCGGCGAGCAAAAGCAGTTGTCCACTGCCAGCAGCGCGCCAACACTGTGCGCCAGATCAGCCAGCGCCGCGATGTCGCACACCTCGGTCAGCGGATTGGTCGGGGTTTCGGCAAACAGCAGCTTGGTGGTCGGGCGCAACGCGGCCTTCCACTCGGCCACATTGGTTTGCGACACAAAAGTCGTCTCGACACCGAATTTGCCGAACTCGCGGCCGATGAGCGCAATCGTCGAGCCGAACATGGAGCGCGAGCAGATGACATGGTCGCCAGACTTCAGCAAGCCCATGCACATCATCAGGATGGCGCCCATGCCGGTCGAGGCGCCGATAGCGGCTTCGGTGCCTTCCATGGCGGCAAGGCGGCGCTCAAAACTGGTGACCGTCGGGTTAGAGGTGCGGCCGTAGGTGTAGCCCTCCGTCGGGTCGGCAAAGCGCCGCGCCGAGGTCTCGGCGTCGGGCTGCACAAAGCCGCTGGTCAGGTACAGCGCTTCGGAGTTTTCACCGTGCTGGCTGGGATCCACCGCCACGCGCACGGCCAGCGTGTCGCGGTGCAGGTTGCCGGGCAGTTGTTTTTTTGTCATGGGCTCAGGCTTCTTGCGGATTGGGCAGCGCCAGGCGGGACACGTCGACGTCGCTGTCTTCGCCGATCTTCTCGGCGGTGTCGGCACGCTGCGAATTCATCGCGGCGATGGTTTCGGCCGTCACGTCGCCGGTGATGTAAACGCCGTCAAAGCAGGAGGCGTCAAAGCCGTCGAGCTTGTCGTTGAGTTTGCCGATGGCGCGTTTCATGCCGTCCACGTCCTGGTAGATCAGCGCGTCGCAGCCGATCACTTCGCGGATTTCTTCGACCGTGCGGCCATGGGCCACCAGCTCGCCCGGCGTGGGCATGTCGATGCCGTAGACGTTGGGGTAACGCACGGGCGGTGCGGCGCTGGCAAGGTACACCTTGCGCGCGCCGGCGTCGCGCGCCATCTGCACGATCTCGCGGCTGGTGGTGCCGCGCACGATGGAGTCGTCAACCAGCAGCACATTGCGGCCCTTGAATTCGCTGGCGATCACATTGAGCTTCTGGCGCACGGACTTCTTGCGCACGCCCTGCCCCGGCATGATGAAGGTGCGGCCCACGTAACGGTTCTTGACGAAACCTTCGCGGTACGGAATGCCCAGCAGGTGCGCCAGCTGTGTAGCGCTGGGGCGGCTGGATTCGGGAATCGGGATGATCACGTCGATCTCGTTGGGCGGCACGGTGGAGACCACGCGCTTGGCCAGCGTCTCACCCAGATTCAGCCGGGCCTGGTAGACCGAGATGCCGTCGAGCACGGAGTCGGGACGGGCGAGGTAGACAAACTCGAAGATGCAGGGATTGAGCTTGGCGCTGGGCGCGCACTGCTCGGCGTGCACTTCGCCTTCGAGGTCTACATACACCGCTTCACCGGGCGCGATGTCGCGCTCGAACTGGTGCGAGGTGCCTTCCAGTGCCACCGATTCGCTGGCCACCATGACCGTCCTGCCGTCTTCATTTTGGCCGTGCCCTATGCACAGCGGGCGGATGCCGAAGGGGTCGCGAAACGCCAGCAGGCCGTGGCCGGCGATCAGCGCGACGACCGCGTAAGAGCCCTTCACGCGCTTGTGCACACCGCGCACGGCAGCAAACACGTCAATCGGCTTGAGCGGCAGGCCGCGCGTGGTTTTTTCGAGTTCATGCGCCAGCACGTTGAGCAGCACTTCGGAGTCGCTGTCGGTGTTGATGTGGCGGTGGTCGGTGTTGAAGAGCTCGGCCTTGAGTTCGGCCGCGTTGGTCAGGTTGCCGTTGTGCGACAGCACCAAGCCGAAGGGCGCGTTGACGTAAAACGGCTGGGCTTCGTCTTCGCTGTAGGCATTGCCGGCCGTGGGGTAACGCACCTGGCCCAGGCCCACCGTGCCCGGCAGCGCGCGCATGTTGCGGGTGCGGAACACGTCGCGCACCATGCCCTTGGCCTTGTGCATGTAGAACTTGCGCCCCTGCTGCGTGACGATACCCGCGGCATCCTGGCCGCGATGCTGCAACAGCAGCAGGCCGTCATAGATCAGTTGATTGACCGGGGCTTTGCTGACAACGCCGACTATCCCGCACATGGTGTTCCGATCATGAAGAGTTGACTCTTAAAAGTTAAATTAAATACTTGGCAAACTGTTCGGGCAATACCGGCTTCAGGGCTTGGAGCGTGGCAGTCAACACCGGCGCGCCCTTTGACTCCCGCCACCAGCTGCTGGACTTCAGCGCCGTCATGTCGATCACGACAGTCGCGGCCAGCAACAAAATCACACCCCGCAGCACGCCGAACGCGGCGCCGAACACACGGTCCACCGGCGCCAGGCCGACGGCGGCCACCAGCTTCTTTATCAAAAACGCCAGAAGCCCGGCTGCGAACACCGAAGCAATGAATATCAGCACAAAAGCCGCTGCGTAGCGAACCGGATCAGAAGCGGACTGCACCGGCAACCGGGTGGCCAGGTCAGGCGCAAACCATTGCGCCACAAAAAACGACACCACCCAGCCCAGCACCGACAACACCTCATACACCAGCCCGCGCCATGCGCCCAGCAGCATGGAAAACCCCAGCACCCCCAGCAAAATCCAGTCAACAGCCGTCACGAAACTATCAATGGCTAGTTACAAGGTCAGGATGGCGGCCGGCAAATCAAGGGTCTTGATCTTGCTGGCGGCCTTTTCGGCCTCGGCCTTGCTGGCAAACGGGCCCACGCGGACGCGGATTCGCTTGCCGTCTTTGGTTTCAGCCACTTGCGTATAGGTTTTGAGGCCGGCTTTTTCGAGCTTCAGGCGTGCTTCGCGGGCCTTGGTCACATCAGAAAACGCACCGACCTGCACCACGAACCGGCCTTCAGCTTCGGCGGCGGCCGGTTTGGCTGCTGGCGGCGGTGTGCCGTTGAGCAGCGCGGCGGCGCGGGCGTCATCGCCTGTTGCGGCGGGTTTGGCTGCCGGTTTGGGTTCAGGCTTGGCGACCGGCTTCGGTTCAGGCTTGGGCTCAGGTTTTGGTTGCGGCTTTGCTTCGTTTTTGATAGCGGCCGGTGCAGACGCTGCCTGGGCTGGAGCCGGATTTGATGAAACTATTTCTTCCTTGGGCGCCAGGCTGGCGTTGGCCGCCACTTTATCGGCGGGCTTTGGCGCTGCGGCTGGCGCTGGCGCGGCCGGCGTCACAGCGGAAGGCGCGGGCACCACCAGCGGCTTGACCGTGCCCTTGCCGGGAATTTCAATCGGAATGTCGACCGGGATCGGCCGGGGCTGGGTATCAAACACCAGCGGAAAACCCACCACGCCAATCAACACCAGCACGGCCGAGCCAATCAGGCGGTGCTTGGCGCGCTTGCGCATCACATCCACGCTTTCCGTTTGAGCGGCTGACCCGGCAGCAGGGGCAGTGTTGGAGCCGCCCCGGCGGAAGTTGAAAAACGGCATGGTGTGGCTTGAATCCGATAAGGGTGACGTTAACGGCGAACGTGGGCTGAAGGCCCTCTAAAACCGCCTCAGGGGGCCAGGTGCGGGGCCGAAAGACGCGGCACACCGTCCTTCAAAATGCCGCCCACCGTGTAGAAGGAGCCGAACACGACAATTCTATCAGCGGGGGTCGCGGCCTTGACCGCTGCCGCCAGCGCCGCTTCAGGGGATTGGTAAGTGCTCGCCGTCGCGTCAGGCCGGGTATTTGCGGCTGCCCACTTCGCCTGCAAATCCGCCGCGGTTGCGGCCCGCGGCGTCGGCAAATCGGTGAAATACCACTTGTCGATCAGTGGCGCCACCCGTGCCAGCATGGGCGCGAGGTCTTTGTCCGCCATGGCGCCAAACACCGCATGGGTGCAGGGGTAAAAGCCCATGGCGTCCAGGTTTTCGGCCAGCGCGGCCACCGAATGCGGGTTGTGCGCCACATCCAGCACCAGCGTAGGCTGGCCGGGCACGATCTGGAAGCGCCCCGGCAGCTCGACCATCGACAGGCCATTGCGCACCGCTTGGGCCGTTATCGGCAGGCGATCACGCAGGGCCGTCAGCGCGGCCAGCACGCCGGACGCATTGACCAGCTGGTTGGCGCCGCGCAAGGCCGGATACGCCAGCCCCGCATACCTACGCCCGCGCCCTGCCCAGCCCCATTGCTGCTTGTCGCCCGAGAAGTTGAAGTCCGTGCCGAAACGCCACAAGTCAGCGCCCACTGCTGCTGCGTGATCAATGATGCTTTGCGGCGGCACCGGGTCGCTCACGATGACCGGCTTGCCGGCGCGCATGATGCCGGCTTTTTCGCGGCCTATGCTTTCGCGGTCGGGGCCCAGGTATTCCATGTGGTCCAGGTCAATGCTGGTGATTACCGCGCAGTCGGCGTCCAGCATATTGACGGCGTCCAGCCGCCCGCCCAGGCCGACTTCGAGGATGACGACATCCAGCTTGGCGGCGGCCAGCAGCTGCAGGATGGCCAGCGTGGTGAACTCGAAGTAGGTGAGCGAAATAGCTTCACCATTTTGGGTTCTGGCCCGCTCCACCAATTCAAAGTTCGCTATCAAATCAGGAGCACTGACGATGTCACCGCGCACCCGGCAGCGCTCTTCAAAATGCACCAGGTGCGGCGAGGTGAAAACACCCGTGCGGTAACCGGCCTGCAGCAGGATGGCCTCGAGCATCGCGCAGGTCGAGCCTTTGCCGTTGGTGCCGGCCACCGTGATGATGGGGCAGTCAAAGGCTAGGCCCATGCGCTTGGCGACGGCGCTGATGCGGGTCAGGCCCATGTCGATGCCGACGGGGTGCAGGCGCTCGCAGTAAGCGAGCCAATCGTCGAGGGTTTTCAAGTTTTGCATACAGCCCCGCATTGTCGCGCAGGCCTCAAAACCTTGAGCTCAGCGGGCGAAGCGGTCTGTTGCAGCTATTAGTTGGTGCAAGATGCCAGGCTCGTTAAACGCATGCCCCGCGTCGGCAACCAGCTGGAAGTCCGCTTCAGGCCAGGCGCGGTGCAAATCCCAGGCGGTTTTGGCCGGGGTGGCCACGTCGTAGCGGCCTTGCACGATGACGCCGGGAATTCCGGCCAGCTTGTGCGCGTCGCGGATCAACTGGCCCTCTTCAAGCCAGCCGGCGTGCACGAAGTAATGGTTTTCGATGCGCGCGAAGGCCAGCGCGAAATCGTCGCCGCCATGCTGCGCAGTGAAAGCCGGGTCTGGCAGCAGCGTGATGGTTTGCCCTTCCCAGAGGCTCCAGGCGCGGGCGGCGGCCAGTTGCGCGGCGCGGTCAGTGCCGACCAGGCGTTTTCGGTAAGCGGCCATCAGGTCGCCGCGCTCGGCCTCGGGAATGGGCGCAAGAAAGTCTTCCCACAAATCAGGGAACAGCCAGGACGCCCCTTCCTGGTAGTACCACAGCACCTCGGCACGCCGCAGCGCAAAGATGCCGCGCAAGATGAGCTCGGACACCCGGGCCGGGTGCGTCTGCGCATAAGCCAGCGCCAATGTGCTTCCCCAGGAGCCGCCGAATACCAGCCATTGCTCCACCCCCAGCAAGGTGCGCAGCCGTTCGATGTCGGCCACGAGGTCCCAGGTCGTGTTGTTCTCCAGCGATGCGCTGGGGCGCGAGCGGCCGCAGCCGCGCTGGTCAAACAGCAGCACGCAATACTTTTCAGGATCAAACAGCCGGCGATGCTGGGGCGAGCAACCCGCGCCGGGCCCACCGTGCAGAAACACCGCCGGCTTGCCTTGAGGATTGCCGCACAGCTCCCAATACACCGCGTGGCCGTCGCCGGTCTCCAGAACGCCGGTGCGAAATGGCTCGATGGGTGGGTACAGGGATCCGGGAGACCGGGCCGTAGAAGGGGAAGAAGTGGCAGGCGTGGCGGGTACGGTCATGAATACGGGGTCCGTGGTAGGCGTCTGTGGCGTCTGTGAATGAAGGGCGTGCGGCGAATGGCTTGGCGAATGGCTTCCCAATGGGGTGGTCCAGGCGGCTTTCTTCATTATTCCAGCCTTGCCGCCAGCGCGCCGCCGCCGGGTTATCGGCACGACTTGCCATTCAATTGCTATCTATTTGATAGCTAACAGCACATGCAGCGCATGGGCAAAGCCGTGTTTTTGCTTAAGCTTTTTGAGAATCTGCCAGAATCAAACCATGATCATTCTTTACGGCATTCCCAATTGCGACACGGTCAAAAAGGCCCGTACCTGGCTTGGCGACCACGGCGTGGACTACCAGTTCCACGACTTCAAAAAACAGGGTGTTCCGCCCGAGCAGCTCACACGCTGGACGCAGGCCGCCGGCTGGGAGAAGGTGCTGAATCGCCAGGGCACCACCTGGCGCAAGCTGGACCCAGCCGCGCAGGCCGGCGTGCATGACAGCGCCAGCGCAGAGGCGCTGATGCTGGCCAACCCCAGCGTTATCAAGCGCCCGGTGGTGGACTGGGGCAATGGCATCACGGTCGGGTTTAACGCCGAGGCCTGGGCCGCACGGGTTTGACAAGACCCCGAAGAGGGCTTTGGCCGCGTGTTGTTTGTCACATTTCGGCCCCGCTTTGCCCGGGTTTTGTGGTTTTCGCACCCTTCTCCCCCTCTTCCCTCCCCTTCTCCCTCTCTTCTCCTCCCTTCTCTCAGGTTTCTTCTTTTAAATAGCTTTACAGCCGATTTACCGAACTCCGCGCCCCAAAACGACTCTGACTTACTAAAATTGGGGTTGCCGCCAGAGTGCCATCCGCACCACGGTTTTTGCCCATCCGGCAGCGCAACTTCAGCCATTTGCTGAAAAAGGGGTTTTGAATCATGAAAAAAGCACTTGTCCTTTCCACACTCGCCGCAGCCGCCGGCTTTGCGGCCGTGCCCGCTTCCGCCATGGACATCCTGGCGCGGGTGATCTCCAGCACGCCGGTGGTCCAGCAAGTCGCCGTGCCGCGCCAGGTGTGCAGCAACCAGCCCGTCGTCACGCAAGGGCCTAATTCAGGCGCCGGCGCGCTCGTGGGGGCCCTGGCTGGCGGTGCGGCCGGTAACGCCATCGGCCATGGCGGCGGCCGTGCCGCAGCCACGGTGATCGGCCTGATCGGCGGTGCCATGGTGGGCGACCGCATTGAGGGCAACAACACCCAGGTCCAGAACATGCAGCAATGCACGACCCAGACCTATTACGAAAACCGCCCCAGCCACTACAACGTGGTGTACGAATACCAGGGCACGCAGTACAACACCCAGATGGCCAACGACCCGGGCCAGTATGTGCGCCTGCAGGTCTCGCCGGTCGGTGCCATGGCACCTGCGCCGCAGACCTTCCAGTCGGCGCCGCAGCCCCAGGCTTATGCAGAACCTGCGCAGCCAGGCTATGTGGTTCAGCAACCGGTCACAACCTACGTACAGCCCACGTATGTGCAGCCTGCCGTGGTGTACCCGGCTTACTACCCCCGTCCGTATTACGCGCCCTATTACGCCCCCATCGGCCTGTCGCTGAACTTCGGCTACAGCCGGGGTTATGGCGGGCACCACTGGCGCTAAGAACCTTCAACCGGCGAACTTTCAACCGGGCTGAATGAAAAAAGGGGCGTTACCAACGCCCCTTTTTGCTGTCTGCCCCTTTTGAGGGCCGTCATTTTGAGAACCGCTATTTCGGCGTCTCGATGAGCGCGCCCTTAAACAGCAGCGGCCCGGTAGCCGCAGTGCCTGGCGGCACGCCGCCCTTTGGCTCGAGCGTGATCGCCAGCGCCGGAACCCGACGCATATCAGTGTCCGCAACGTTCAAGCGAGCCACCGAGTCTGCGCCCATGACACCCAGCGACTTGGCCGCTGCGCCTGCGCCCGGCGGCAAGGCCCACAGTTCCAGCGACTTGTCGGGCGGCTCCCTGAAGTTGCCCACGCGCTTGAGCACCAGCGTTTTGTTCTTGGGGTCAAAGGTCACCAACAGCGAGGCCGAGGCCTTGTCGTCCGTCAGCACCGCCACGTATTCGATCTCCGGCGTGGCCGTCAGTTTGGCGGTCAACTCGCTTACCTGCCCGCTGAGCCGGCCGTTCACATTCAAGCCGACAACCACCGCCACCACGGTGGCCAGCGCGCCCGCCGCAGCCCCGCCGCGCCACAGGCCCAGGCTGGACCACCAGCCCACAGCACCCGGGGCGACTCGCGCGGCCTGCATGGCCCGCGCCTCTTTGTCGGCCCTGACGAGGTTTTCAATGCGCTGCCAGACCACGGGGCTGGGCGCCTCCTGCGGCTGCAATTCGGCCACCGACGACAGCCTGCTTTGCCAGACCAGCGCCGCCGCACGCAACGTGGCGTTGTCACGCGCCAGCGTCTCAAAACGGCGCCGCGCGCCACCGCGCAAGGTGCCCAGCGCATAGCTGGCTGCCAGTTGGTCCATCAGGGAGGGGTTGTTTTGGATATTCATCACGCAAACCTCGCCATGCAGCCGCGAAGCTGCTCCAGCCCGCGGCGGATCCAGGTTTTGACAGTGCCCAGGGGGAGTTTCAATTGCTCAGCCAGCTCGCCGTGGCTCAAATCCCGCAAATACGCCAGGCTCACCACCTCACGCTGCTTGTGCTCCAGCCGGCCCAGGCACTGGTGCAGGGCCCAGGCCTGCTCGCTGGCCTGGGTGGTGTCCATCGGGTTGGGGGAGTCACCCGCCACGGTGTCGGAAATCACGTCGTCAAGCTCCTGCATCAGGTCGGCCCGGTCCGACGCCCGGCGCCGCAAAAAATCCAGGCCCCGGCTTCGCACCACCAGCGCCATCCAGGCCATGGGCGGCGAGAGGGTGGCCTTGTAGTCGCCGGCGATGCGCCAGATGTTGAAAAAAGCCTCTTGCAGCACGTCTTCAGCCCATTCGCGGTTGGTCACCACACGGATCGCGACACCGTAGAGTTTGGACGAGGTCAACTCGTACAGTTCCCGCAGGGCCGGCTCATCGGCCTGCGCCACACGGTCAAGCAGTGCGATCAATTGTCTGTCCGGGCTTTCTGGCTTCATGAAGAGCATTGTCGGGTATGGGTGGTTATTGGGGTATTGGGGAAACACCAGCAAGCAGGCCGGTACGGGGGATACGCGGCAAAGGACCAACCGGATTCACCGCACCCCCCGGCGAAGGGCTCCGGGTGACCTAAAATCAACGGTTTGGGCGCCACGCGGCCCTCCCGGCAGCCCGGAACACCCTCTACGCTCCTTTACCCCATCTGCACCTTCCCATGCCCACCGAAAAAATCGACAACGTCAGCGTCAGCACCCAGGCCAACGTGTACTTTGACGGCAAATGCGTCAGCCACGGCATCACCTTCGCCGATGGCACTAAAAAGTCAGTCGGCGTGATCCTGCCGGCCACCCTGACCTTCAACACCGGCGCGCCCGAGATCATGGAATGCGTGGCCGGCGCCTGCGAATACAAGCTGGCCGGCAGCGACAGCTGGGTCAAATCCTCGGCAGGCGAGAAATTCAGCGTGCCGGGCAACGCCAAATTCGAGATCCGCGTGGCGGCGGGCGAAGCCGCCTACCACTACATCTGCCACTTCGGTTAAAACGCCCAGCCCCCACCTGCTCCTTTTTTCATAGCTGCTTGCCCATACTCGGCGTGGGCTACAGCGATATTCAGGCCTAAAACATGTCCAATACCATTTTGCAAAACATCCCCGCCAACCAGAAGGTCGGCATCGCGTTCTCGGGCGGCCTGGACACCAGCGCCGCGCTGTTGTGGATGAAACAAAAGGGCGCCCTGCCCTACGCCTACACCGCCAACCTGGGCCAGCCCGACGAAGCCGACTACGACGAGATCCCGCGCAAGGCCATGGAATACGGCGCCATCAAGGCCCGCCTGGTCGACTGCCGCCCACAGCTCGCCGCTGAAGGCATTGCCGCGCTGCAAAGCGGCGCCTTCCACATCACCACCGCCGGCGTCACCTACTTCAACACCACGCCACTGGGCCGCGCCGTCACCGGCACGATGCTGGTCAGCGCCATGAAGCAGGACGACGTGAACATCTGGGGCGACGGCTCCACCTTCAAAGGCAACGACATCGAGCGCTTTTACCGCTACGGCCTGTTGACCAACCCCGCGCTGAAGATCTACAAACCCTGGCTGGACCAGCAGTTCATCGACGAGCTGGGCGGCCGCTCTGAGATGAGCGCTTTCATGACGGCCAACGGCTTTGGCTACAAGATGAGCGCCGAAAAGGCCTACAGCACCGACAGCAATATGCTGGGCGCCACGCACGAAGCCAAAGACCTGGAAAACCTCAACAGCGGCATCAAGATCGTCAACCCCATCATGGGCGTGCCCTTCTGGAAAGACGACTGCGTCGTCAAGGCCGAAGAAGTCAGCGTGACCTTTGAAGAAGGCCGCCCCGTCGCCCTCAACGGCGTCGCATATCCAGACCTCGTCAGCCTCATCCTCAAAGCCAACGAAATCGGCGGCCGCCACGGCCTGGGCATGAGCGACCAGATCGAAAACCGCATCATCGAAGCCAAGAGCCGCGGCATCTACGAAGCACCCGGCCTGGCCCTGCTGTTCATCGCCTACGAGCGCCTGGTCACCGGCATCCACAACGAAGACACCATCGAGCAATACCGCGACAACGGCCGCAAGCTAGGCCGCCTGCTCTACCAGGGCCGCTGGTTCGACAGCCAGGCCATCATGCTGCGCGAAACCGCCCAACGCTGGATCGCCAGCGCCATCACCGGCACCGTGACGCTGGAACTGCGTCGCGGCAACGACTACTCGCTGCTGAACACCGAATCGCCCAACCTGACCTACGCGCCTGAGCGTTTGAGCATGGAAAAGGTGGAAGACGCGCCGTTCTCGCCACTGGACCGGATTGGGCAGCTGACCATGCGTAATCTGGACATTACCGACACCCGCGCCAAGCTGGGGATTTATTCCAATGCTGGGATGCTGGAGTTGGGTAAGGGGGATGATTTCTTGAAGCTCGGCAAATAAGTCAGAACTGACTGACCACTCCAAAAAAAGCCCGCCAAGTGGAAGCTTGGCGGGCTTTTTTCGCGTGGGCATGACAACGCCAAGCTGCTGGAGCCTGCAAGAGACCTCCGCGCTACTCACCCCAGCTTTCACCCAAGGCCTGCGCCTGCTGAAGCACCAACTCGACTGCAGCATCTTGCAGATCGGGCGGGTACTTGTACTTGCGCAGAATGCGCTTGACCATCAGGCGCAGTTTGGCACGCACACTCTCTCGCGCTGACCAGTCCACCGAGATGTTTTGCCGCAAGTTCTCGGTCAGCTCATGGGCAATCTTCTTCAAGGTCTCGTCGGTCAGTTCACGCACGGCAGACTCGTTGGTCGCCAGCGCGTCGTAGAAGCGCACCTCGTCATCGTTCAGGCCCAGCGCTTCGCCGCGACCCGCTGCTTCGCGGAACTTCTTGGCCATGTCCACCAGTTCTTCCATCACCTGCGCCGTCTCAATGGACCGGTTCTGGTAGCGCGCGATCACGTTGGTCAGCAGCTCGGAGAATTTGCGCTCCTGCACGATGTTGCTCGCAAACTTGGCTTTGATCTCGCCCTCCAGCAGCCGCTCCAGCAGCTCCACCGCCAGGTTGCGCTCCGGCAGATTGCGCACCTGAGCGAGGAACTCGTCGTCCAGCAGGCCGATGTTGGGTTTCTCCAACCCCACCGCGTCAAAAATATCCACGACACTTTCGGACACCACCGCAGAGTCAATGATCTGCTTGATCGCCACCTCTCGCGCTTCGTCGGTGCGCTTCTTCGCAGCAACATCGCGCTTGGTCAGGATGACCTTCACCCCTTGCAGAAACGCCACCTCTTCGCGCACTGCCTTGGCCTCGTCCAGCGTGCAGCACAAAGTGAACGCCTTGCTCATGGCCAGCGCTACGTCGGCAAAGCGCTTCTTGCCGTCCTTGATGCCCAGCACGTGGTTGGCGGCCCCCGCCAACGTCTTGTGCCCGCCCGACAAAAAGCCGCTGTAGTCGAACCCGTGCAGCATCGCGCGCAGCACGTCCATCTTCTCCGCCAGCACGCTGTAGGCTTCATGCGCATCCACCGTGGGGCGCCCGCGCCCTTTGCTGGCGGTGTATTCCTTCATCGCCGCCTTCAGCTCATTGCCAATGCCGATGTAATCAACCACTAGGCCACCCTGCTTGTCCTTGAAAACCCGGTTGACGCGGGCGATGGCCTGCATCAGGTTGTGCCCCTTCATGGGCTTGTCCACATACAGCGTGTGCACGCAAGGCGCATCAAAGCCAGTCAGCCACATGTCGCGCACAATCACCAGGCGCAGCGGGTCTTTAGGGTCTTTGAATCGCTTTTCCAGCCGCTTTTTCGTCTGGGCGCTGTAGATGTGGGGCCGCAGCAAGGCGCGGTCTGAGGCAGATCCGGTCATGATGACCTTGACGGCTCCCTTTTCAGGGTCGGTGTCATGCCAGTCGGGGCGCAGTGCGGTGATCGCGTCGTAAAGCTGCACACAGATGTCGCGGCTCATCGCCACCACCATGGCTTTGCCGGACTGGGTTTTGTTGCGCTCTTCAAAGTGGGCTACCAGATCGGCGGCAACGCTCTCTACCCGGGGTTTGGCACCCACCACCTTCTCCAGCGCGGCCCAACGACTCTTGAGCTGGGCCTGGGCGCTTTCTTCCTCGTCTTCCGCCAGCTCGTCCACCTCGTCGTCAATGGTGAGCAAGTCTTCATCTTTCAGGCGCAGCTTGGCTAGGCGGCTCTCGTAATAGATGGCCACTGTGGCTCCATCTTCCTTGGCCTGCTGCATGTCATAGACGTGGATGTAGTCGCCAAACACCGCGCGTGTGTCGCGGTCGGTACCGCTGACCGGCGTACCGGTGAACGCCACAAAGGTGGCGTGGGGCAAGGCATCGCGCAGGTGCTGGGCATACCCGACCTCGTAGCTCACCTTGTATTCGGATGGCGCGAAATCAGTGTTCACCACCGTGACAAGCGCCTCACCGTCAGTCGCAACCACCGCCGTGGCCGGGCTCTTGCCACCCTCCGGCTTGACCTTTCGGGACTTGAGCTTGGCCTCAAAGCCATACTGCGTGCGGTGCGCCTCGTCGGCGATGACCACAATGTTGTGCCGGTCTGACAGCATCGGGAAGTTGTCTTCATCTTCCCCCGGCATGAACTTTTGAATCGTGGCAAACACAATGCCGCCCGATGGTCGGTTGCCCAGCAATGAGCGCAACTCTTGCCGCGTTGTCGCCTGAACCGGCTGCTCGCGCAGCAGGTCTTGCGCCAGGCTGAACACACCAAAGAGCTGACCGTCCAGGTCGTTGCGGTCGGTGATGACCACAATGGTCGGGTTCTCCATCGCCGCCTCTTGCATCACACGCGCCGCAAAGCAGGTCATGGTGATGCTCTTGCCGCTGCCCTGGGTGTGCCAGACCACACCACCCTTGTGAGAACCGCCGGGCCGGGATGCCGCCACCACCTGGGTAATGGCCGCGCGCACCGCATGAAACTGGTGATAGCCCGCAATCTTCTTGACTAGCGTGCCATCGTCTTCAAACAACACAAAGTAGCGCAGGTAGTCCAGCAGGTACTTGGGCGCCAGCACGCCGCGCACCAGGGTTTGCAGTTCGTTGAACTGGCCCAGCGGGTCTACCGTGTCGCCGTCAATCGTGCGCCAGGCCATGAAGCGCTCCGGGTCCGCCGACAAAGAGCCGAGCAGTGCTTCGGTGCCATCCGAGATGACCAGCACCTCGTTGGCCTGGAACACATCGGGAATCTGTTCCTTGTAAGTCTGAATCTGGTCGTAGGCTTTCCACACATCGGCATTCAGGTCGGCCGGGTTTTTCAGTTCAATCAAGACCAGCGGCAGCCCATTGACAAACAGAATGATGTCCGGGCGGCGGGTGTGGTGCGCGCCTTTGAGGGTGAACTGGTTGACGGCCCAGTAGTCATTGCGGGATGCATCGGCCCAGTCGATCAGGCGCACAAAGTCGCCACGGGTGTCGCCGTCTTGCTGGTACTGCACAGGCACGCCGCCCACCAGCAGCTTGTGAAACGCCCGGTTGGCCGACAACAGCGCCGGAATGCCCAGGTTCATCACCTGGCCCAGCGCATCCTCCTGCGCCGCTGCGGGAATCGCGGAATTCAGCCGCGCAATGGCCTCGCGCAGGCGGCCGGCCAATACGACCTGACGGTAGTCACTACGCTGGGGATCACCCCCGTCGTGAGCGATGTCGGGTCCGAAGCGGTGGACGTACCCCACATCTGTGAGCCAGCCCAGGGTTTCTTGCTCGAGTTGATCTTCGGTCACCGTGCTCTCCCAGGCTTGTATTTTGTTTTGCTCGCTGAGCGCTTAGCCTGTCAACACCGCGTTCAAGGCCAGGTTCACATAGTAGTTCCCTCGACCTATTTTTTGCTTTCGCACAAACCCGCCTTCTGTCAGCGCCTCCAGGTACTTGGTGGCCGTGATGCGCGACACGCCCAGGTCCCGTTGCACAAACTCGATCTTGGTATAGGGGTGCATAAACAGGTTGTTAATCAAGTCCTGACTGTAGAACTTATAGCCCGCGCGAATGCGCTGCTTATAGTCAAACAGCGCGGTTTTGATGGCCTGTACCGTAGTGATGGTTTGCCCGGCGGTCAGCTCCACCGCCTCCAGCAAATACAGCACCCAGTCTTCCCAGGTGTCCTCGTCACGCACCGTTTGCAGCAGGCGGTAATAGTCGGCCTTGTGGCGCACGATGTGATTGCTGAGGTACAGCACAGGAATGTCCAGCAGTTCCTCTTTCACCAGGTACAGCACATTCACAATGCGCCCGGTGCGGCCATTGCCATCGTAGAAGGGGTGAATGCTCTCAAACTGGTGGTGGATCAACGCCATTTTGATCAACGGGTCCGCATCAAACAGGTCCGCATCATTGATGAAGCGCTCCAGACTGCCCATTAGCGCCACAATCTCAGCCGGGTCTTGCGGCGGGGTGTAAATGGTTTGCCCACCGCCGTCCTTAAGTGCAGTACCTGGCAACTTGCGAAAGCCTGCGTTGTTTCGCTCCAACTCGCCCTGAATCTCGATGATGTGGTTGCAGGTCAGCAATCCACTGCCGCGCACCTGCTCAAACCCGACCCGCAGCGCCTGGCGGTAACGCAGTACCTCCTTGACGGCAGGGTTGGCAAACGATTCGGGCAGCACATCGTCCTTGAACAACTCGTCGTGGGTGGTGACGATGTTCTCTATCTCGGAACTGTCCTTAGCCTCTTGCAGGCCCAGTGTGTTGATCAGGATGCCCTGGTTGGGAATGGAGGCCGCAATACCTTTCAGCTCTGCCAGCTTGCGGCTGCTGGTGGCCAGCTTCTTGAGAATGGCAGGTGTCTCGAACCGGGCGGGGTTGAGATGTTCAAGCGGAGTGAGTACGGGCATGAGGGAGCCTTGAGTAGGGCGACGTGTATAGGTATTAACGTTTTCTTTGCATGTTAGCTGTTATATGTATAGAAAACTCGAATTTTTATACACGACGCTCTTGGCCTGTATCTTATGCGTCAAATTGGCCTCTAGCCCTTGTGGAATGTGCGCAAGTAGCTATTAAAAGAATAGCAAGTGCACAGCGACGGGTTCAGGCCAGGGCTTCTTCTGCGGCGGCTTGGGCCGCTGGAAGCCGCAACTGGCCTGAAATCAGGCGGGGGAGCAGGGTGTCGCGGACTTCGGTTAGAACATTTAGCTGTTCCAGACAGGCTTTACTGCGCAATAACAACGGCTGCATAGCCAACAACAGGATGTTTTGAATATTGCGGGGAGGTTGCACAAAACTTAACATCCCAAGGGCTTCTGAGGAAACAGACTGTCCCTCGCGGGAACTAGCAGAAACAGCATTGAAAAAGTATTCGGCGCGAGTCCGGATTAGTCGCCCTAAAAACTCTGGAATAACCTTTTGAGAGTCAACTTGATAAACCTTGTATGCCGAACTGACGCTTCCAATCTCGTCTGTCATCTGCCCAAAATTGAGAACCTTGCGACTTAATCCAAAAACAATTTCCCCGCGCCTAACTATTTTGTTCTTTGATGCGGATACCGCAAGCTGCTTCTTATATATCTCAGCGCGCGGTATCAAGCCTTCGTTAGTTGAAGCGTACTCAGGAACCTTAAGTTGCTCGACACGCTCGTTTTTTATCCGCAAAACGTCCGAAAGCCGTGTGACTGACCAGCCTGCAGGCTTCAGACCTAGTTCTGACTCCTCAAAGCCCCCAGGAAACAGCGCCGCCGTGGCCTCGTCCATGCCTCCAGGGGCGCGGCCTTCCATCCTGGCGCGCACGGGGTCGAAATCAACACGCCACGACTTGGACAGAGCTTGGGCGATAGCTTCAAACGTGGCATTGGTTTCGCGCAGGAGGGCGATGCGGTCATCGAGTGATTTCAGGATCCCAGAAATCTGAGTCTGAACTGTCAGCGAAGGAAAGGATATTTCTAACCTTCCAATCATCTCGTTATTCAGACTAGCTCTTGTTGACAACGACGACAGTGCCAGCATTGCCCGCCTAAACCTAGGGCTGCGCAGGTAGTAACCCACGTATTCCGGCAGCAAATCACTGGCAGGCTTGGGCCTTAGGCGTTTGCAAAACCCGTTAAACGTGGAGTCTTTGTAGTCTCGCAGTGCTACACAACTCATTCCGAGCTCATGCATCGTCTCGCTAGTTCTGGTGAGGAACACGTCTCCTCGCAAGATAGAGCAGCCCTCTCTTTCTTTCTGTGTGGACTGAACAAAATCACCTAATGATTCGGGCGTAAAGTAGTTGTAAAAAACATCCTTGAACGTCAAAAATGGATAGCCTGAACCGAAGTCCTTTGCCGGCTTGGATAACCCAGACCGTACCTCATAGTGGTCGAGCAAACTGGAAGTCGTCCACTCAGAACTCATACCCCAGCCCCCCCAGCTTCTGCCGAATCAGCGCATCCAGCTCCGCGCCCTTAGCCATCTGCTCGCCCAGCTTCTCTGTCAGCTTGGTCATCTTGTCGGCAAAGGCTTCGCCGTCGTCTTCCACCTCCTCCGCCCCCACATAGCGACCGGGGGTGAGGACGTGGCCGTGCTGGGCGATTTCTTCGAGTTTGACGCTGCGGCAGAAGCCGGGGATGTCCGCATAGGCGCCTCGCCCTTCTACAAATATTGGAGCGACGGGTTCGTCGCCGCGCCAAGCCGCGACAGTGTTAGCAATGCGCGCAATGACTTCATCGGTGAATTCGCTTTGCACCCGGGAAATCATCGTGGCGAGTTTGCGGACATCTATGAAAAGCACCTCGCCTTTGCGGTGAGTTTTCTTTTTGACTAGAAACCACAAACATGCCGGAATCTGCGTATTGAAAAACAACTGCCCGGGCAAGGCGATCATGACCTCCACCACGTCGGCATCAACCATGGCCGCGCGGATCACGCCCTCGTTGTTCTGGCTGCTGCTCATGCTGCCGTTGGCCAGCACAATGCCGGCGCGTCCCGTCGGCTTAAGGTGGTGCAGCATGTGCTGCAGCCAGGCGTAGTTGGCATTGCCTTGCGGCGGGTCGCCGTAGTGCCAGCGGGCGTCCCCCTCCAGGCTGCCGTGCCACCAGTCGCTGATGTTGAAGGGCGGGTTGGCCAGGATGAAGTCGGCGCGAAGGTCGGGGTGCTGGTTGCGGGTGAAAGTGTCGGCGGGCTCCTTGCCCAGGTTGTAGTCTATGCCGCGAATGGCTAGGTTCATGGCGGCCAGGCGCCATGTGGTGGGGTTCGCCTCTTGTCCGTAGATGGACACATCGCCACGCTTGCCGCCATGTGCTTCGATGAATTGCTCGCTTTGTACAAACATTCCGCCGGAGCCGCAGCAAGGGTCATACACCTTTCCACTGTGCGGGTCCAGCACGGCAACCAGTGTTTTTACGATGCTTGCAGGTGTGTAGAACTGCCCGCCGCGCTTGCCCTCTGCATTTGCAAACATTCCAAGGAAGTATTCGTACACCTGACCCAGAATATCGCGCGCTATGGAGGGGTTATCGCCGAAGCCGATCGTCGAGATCAGGTCCACCAGTTCACCGAGCTTGCCGTCGGGCAATTGGGCACGCGCATAACGCTTGTCGAGAATGCCTTTGAGCTTAGGGTTTTCAACTTCGACTAGCGTCAGTGCGTCGTCAATGCGTTTACCTATGTCGGGCTGTTTCGCCACTGCGCGAAGGCTCTCCCAGCGCGCAGCTTCTGGCACCCAGAAGACGTTGACCTCTTTGTAATAGTCGCGGTCTTCCAGTTCTAAAGCGATTTTGTGAGGCGTAGCATCTTCAAAAAAGTAGTCATCCTTGGGATCGGCCAGCCGTGCCGCAATTTCAGTACGGCGGGCAGCAAAAGTGTCGGAGATGTATTTGACGAAGATGAGGCCCAGCACCAAGTGTTTGTATTCGGCGGCGTCCATGTTGGCGCGCAGTTTGTCGGCCGTGGCCCAGAGTGTTTTTTTGATGTCGTCGAGCATGAATCGTGGTTTTCTGGAGCCAATGTGAATGAGGTCAATGCGCCAATGGGACTGTCTGATGGCACCTCGCTGCAGATTATGACGAGAGGTGGCTCCCCACCTCTCCCCTCGTCAATCCAGCCGCTTTTGCTTGGCTTAGGCATAAAACGGCCCAAAAGCCGTTTGGGCATCTCCACAACCTCCATTTCAGGCATCAAAAGTGACTTAAAGCCCCCGTCCGATATGCGCAAGCAGCTATTAAAAACATAGCAAGCGTCAAAAAATCGCCTTCAAGCGGCTTTATTGTTGGCTTAATCGCCACCCCCACCACAACCCCCGCCGCATCCCCCACCGTCGCTACCGCCATCACTCCCTCCGTCACTGGAGTTACTGCTACTGCTGTCGGAGCCGCCGAACCCATCCGCGTCGCCGCTGTAGCTGCCGTCGGAAAAGCTTTCGCCGCAATAAGCGCCGGCTGAGCCGCCTGTTCCGTCGTCGCGCTGGGGCTTGCTGCAGTCGGGCAGGTAATGAAAGCCGTTGGGGATGGCCAGCTTTGCATCCAGGGCGAAGAGCAGCGGCAGGCGGCTGGGTGAGCGCGGCTTGATGGCTTCGTCGCGGCAGGCCCAGTACCAGGCGCGCCGCAGGCCGTCGTTGCTGGGCGCCCGGCTGCCCAGTGCTTCGGCCGGCACGTGGTCCATGAAACGGCCCAGCACCAGATCACACCACTCGCGGTAAGCGCGGGTGTGGAGGATGAATTCGTGCCACATGCTGTCGACCACGCGCGACGGCATGGCTACAAACTTGCCCTTGCTGCGCACGCAGGCCAGGAAGAACTGCCGAAGCCCGCGCTCGACCAGCTCGGCGTCTTTGGCGCTCAGGTGCGGATAGGTGTCGCGCAGCTTGCGCTTGAGGAACTGCGGCAGCGGCGCCTCGCGCACCAGTCGTTCGCGTTCACGCGTCGCCCACACCGCCAGCACCACCATGGCGGCGAAGAGCCCGAATACGCCGGTTGCCAGACCCACCGGCTTACGCCAGCCGGCCACGCCGCTCATCATCAGCACCACCCAAAGCCCGAACAGCACGACCGCAAGCTGCCGCGCGTGGCGCAGCACCAGGCGGTGCCAGAGCGCGATGTCGGGCCCGGTGTAGACCTTTGCGGCGGTCGCCATCAGACCACCACCGGCTCGGGCTCCAGCAGGATGCCGAAGCGCTCGTACACACTGGTCTGGATCGATTTGGCCAGCGTCATGACTTCACCGCCGGTGACGGGGTTGGCCGCGCCGCCCCGGTTGACCAGCACCAGCGCTTGCTTTTCATACACGCCGGCGTTGCCGATGGATTTGCCTTTCCAGCCGCAAGCGTCAATCAGCCAGCCCGCCGCCAGCTTCACGGAGCCATCGGCCAGGTGGTAGTGAACAATTTTGGGCTCGCGCTGGATGATGTCTGCGCATAGTTCGGGCGATACCGTGGGGTTTTTAAAGAAGCTGCCGGCGTTGCCGATCACTTGCGGGTCGGGCAGTTTGGCCTTGCGGATCTCGCAGATCCACTCATAAATTTGTAGCGCGTCAGGCGCATGGATATTGGACTGCAGCATCTTTTTCTCAATATCCGCATAGCCCAGAACGGCCTTCCAGGCCTTGGGCAGCGCAAAACGCACCCGGGTGATCAGCGCCTTGCCTTCCAGCCCGAAGCCGTGGCCGCCCGGGCCGGGCGCGGCGCTGCTGTGCTTGAACACCGAGTCGCGGTAGCCGAAGGCGCATTGGGCGGCATTGAGGGTGAAGGTTTGGCCGGTGGTCAGGTCGATGGCGTCCAGCGACTCGAAGCGGTCTTGCAGCTCCACCCCGTAGGCGCCGATGTTCTGCACGGGCGAGGCACCCACCGTGCCCGGGATCAACGCCAGGTTTTCCAGGCCGGGGTAGCCGTTTTGCAGCGTCCAGGTGACCAGGTCGTGCCAGTTCTCGCCGGCGCCGGCCTCGACGATCCAGGCCTTGGCATCTTCGCGGAGCAAGCGCTTGCCCATGATTTCGACCTTGAGCACCAGCGGTTTGACATCGCCCGTCAGCACGATGTTGCTGCCGCCGCCCAGCACAAACTTGGGCGCGGTTTTGAGGGCCGGATCTTGCAGCACAGCGGCAATATCACCCTCATCGGCCACCCGGACGAGGTTCAGGGCCTTGGCGACGATGCCAAAGCTGTTGGAATGCTGGAGCGGAACGTTTTTCTCGACTAACATCCGGGGGATTGTCTCACCCCGACGTCCAAACCCCTCCTTATTCCCCTAGCGAAGACTTGCACCATGCCCTCTTTCGACACCGTTCTTGAAGCCGATCTGGTCAAGGTCAAAAATGCCGTGGAAAACACCGCCAAGGAAATCGCCACGCGCTTTGACTTCAAGGGCACGTCGGCTTCGATCGAGCTGAAGGAAAAAGACATCACCCTGATCGGCGACAGTGACTTCCAGCTCGACCAGATGAACGACATTTTGCGCAACAAGCTCACCAAGGCCGGCGTCGACATCCGCTTCCTGGACATCGGCAAGTCCGAAAAAATCGGCGGCGACAAGGTCAAGCAGGTCACCAAGGTGCGCAACGGCATTGAGGCCGAGCAGGCCAAGAAAATCCAGCAGCTCATCAAGGGCAGCAAGGTCAAGGTGCAGGCCTCCATCCAGGGCGACGCGGTGCGTGTGACCGGCGCCAAGCGCGACGACCTGCAGGCCGCGATGGCCATGATTCGCGCAGAAGTCAGCGATTTCCCGCTGAGCTTCAATAACTTCAGAGACTGATCATGACGCGCACGCATGCCTTGGCTGGCGCGGTACTGTTGCTGTGCCTGCTGGCATCGCGGCCAAGCCTGGGCCAGCAGGCAGACGTTCAGTCCGTCGCGCTGGCGGGCATGATGGGTAACAAGGCCTTGCTGGTGGTCAATGGCGGCGCCCCCAAAACTGTGGCGCCGGGGGAAACACACCAGGGCGTGAAAATCATCTCCACCACCAGCGAGCAGGCGGTGATTGAGCAAGGCGGCAAACGGCACACGCTGCGCGTCGGTGATGCGCCTGTGAGTTCCGGCGGCACCGCATCCGCCGGGCGAGGCACCCGCATCACCATCACCGAAAGCGGCGGTGGTCATTTCATGACGGCCGGCCAGATCAACGGAAAGGCCGTGCAGTTCATGGTCGACACAGGCGCCACCAGCATTTCGATGGGTGTATCAGATGCAGAGCGCGCCGGCATCAACTACAAAGAGGGGCAACCCGTGCAGATGGGAACAGCCAACGGCACCACGACGGGCTACCGCATCAGACTCAACACGGTCCGGATAGGCGAGGTCGAGGTGTTCGACGTTGATGCGGTGGTTGTCCCGCAGGCCATGCCCTTCCTGTTGCTGGGCAACAGTTTCCTGTCGCGCTTTCAGATGCGGCGCGAAAACAGCCTGATGACGTTGGACAAGCGCTACTGACGCCTGTCCGCTTATTTGGCGGCCTGTTTCGAGCCGCCCAGCCTGGATTCGGTGCCTTTGATGAGCTTGCTGATGTTTTCACGGTGCCGGTAGATCAGCAAGGCGCTGATGGCGAACATCACCACCAGGATGGCCTTGTCCACGTACCAGGCCTCGCGGTCGCCAAACAGGTAATACAGCGGCGCAAAAACCGCTGCGGCCAGCGATGCGAATGAGGAATAGCGCGAAAAGAAGGCCACGATCACCCAGGTGAGCAGCGTGGCCAGGCCCAGCAGCCAGCTCACACCCATCAGCACGCCCGCCGCGGTGGCAACGCCCTTGCCGCCTTTGAACTGAAAGAACACCGGGTACAAATGGCCCAGGAAGGCCGCGAAGCCCACTGCGGCCACGGTGCCGTCGCCCATGCCGTAGTCGCTGCCAAACCATTTGACCAGCACCACCGGCAGCCAGCCCTTCAGGGCGTCCAGCAGCAGCGTCGTGATCGCGGCGGCCTTGCTGCCTGAACGCAGCACGTTGGTGGCGCCCGGGTTTTTGCTGCCGTAGCTGCGCGGGTCTTTCAGGCCCATCCCTTTGCTCACAATCACCGCAAACGACAGCGAGCCGAGCAGGTAGGCCAGCAGCGTGGCTGCTATGGAGTAGGCGTAGTTCACAGTGATCTTCCTCGTTGTCGTCGTCGTTGTTGTCTTCGTTGTTGCCGTTGCGGCGGCAGGCTCCCGGCTTCAGCCGTAACCCGCCGCATTGTCCAGGCTCAATGCGCAGTTCACCGATTTTGCACCGAGCAATGTGACACACACCTGCGGGTCAATACCGATCAGGTAGCCGCGCCGCCCGCCGTTGATGGCGATTTTAGGCAGGGCGAGGATGCTTTCTTCGATGTAGACCGGCATGGCTTTTCGCGTGCCGAAGGGCGATGTGCCCCCCACCAGGTAACCGCTGTGGCGGTTGGCGACTTCGGGCTTGCAGGGCTCCACCGATTTGGCGCCGATCTGCCGCGCCAGGTTCTTGGTCGACACCTTGCGGTTGCCGTGCATCAGCACGAGCAGCGGTTTGGCGTCCTGGTCCTGCATGACCAGCGTCTTGACGACGGTGAACGGGTCAAAGCCCAGCACCTCGGCGCTGTGCTGCGCACCGCCGTGTTCGAGGTACTCGTAGGGGTGCTCGGTGAAGACGACCTTGCTGGCTTTCAATAGCTGCGTGGCGGGAGTTTCGCTGACGTGGCCCTTCTTGCTCACCGCGGTGACTCCGTTCGCGGGCTACCGCGGAACCGGCTTCGCCGGGCCGCTGGTTGCGCCCCCTGGGGGGAGGCGCCGAAGGCGCTTCGGGGGAGAGACATTTAAAGCGCGGGGTCCCGCGCGTCCCATCGGATTTTGTCGATCTCGGCCAGTACTTCGGCGGACAACTTGGTGCCCCAGGCGTCGAGATCCTCATCCAGCTGCGCCACCGACGTCACGCCGATGATGGTGCTGGCAACTTGCCACTTGGTGTAGCAAAAGGCCAGCGCCAGTTGCGTCGGGGTCAGCTTGTTGTCACGTGCCAGCGCGTTGTAGCGGCGCGCGGCGGCCAGTGCTTCGGGGCGGCCCCAGCGCTGCTTGCGCACCGATTCGAATTTGGCAATGCGTGAATCCTTGGGCGCTGCCGGGCCTTCGGTGCCCGATTCGTCGTATTTGCCCGTCAGCAGGCCAAAGCCCAGCGGCGAATACGCCAGCAGCGACACACCCAGGCGGTGCATGGTTTCGTCCAGGCCGTTTTCTACTGTTCGGTTGATCAGGCAGTACGGGTTTTGCACCGCGGCCACGCGCGGCAGGCCATGCTGCTCGGCCAGGCGCACAAACTCGTGCACACCATAAGGCGTTTCGTTCGACAAGCCGATGGCCTTCACCTTGCCGGCCTTCACCAGGCCGCCCAGCGCCTGCAACTGCTCAAGGATGGGGGTGGACGAACGCTCTTGCTCGGGGTTGTAGTACAGCGCGCCGAAAGCCGGCACATGGCGCTCGGGCCAGTGGATCTGGTAGAGGTCGATCACGTCAGTTTGCAGCCGCTTCAGGCTGGCATCGCATGAGGCCACGATGTCTTTGGCCGTCATGCCGCCGCCTTCACGCACCCAGGGCATGCCGCGCGAAGGGCCGGCGACTTTGGTAGCAAGCACCAGCTTGCTGCGGGCCGAAGGATTTTTGGCGAACCAGTTGCCGATGATGGTTTCGGTCGAGCCGCAGGTTTCGGCCCGTGCCGGCACCGAGTACATCTCTGCCGTGTCGATGAAATTGACGCCGCGCTCCAGCGAGCGGCTCAGGATGGCGTGGGAGGTTTTTTCATCCACTTGTTCACCGAATGTCATGGTGCCCAGGCAGATGGGTGTGACGTGCAGGTCGCTGGAGCCGAGTTGGACTTTGTTCATGAAGTGGCCGTTAAGAGGAAGAGAAAGCACCCGCAGCGGGTAATGAGCTATGTGAAAGATTTCACGAACAGCTAGTTTAAGGGCTCCGAACGCGACGTGCTGGCGTCCAATTCAAGCCTTTGTCTTACAACTGCTCACCAATCACGTGCCTAGTATTCACACAGCCGCGTTTTAATCCCGTCGTGATTGAGCGCTGGTCGATGAACATTGCGTTCAGCGACCCATTCTTCATAACGACATACCTAAACTACTTTAATTTCCCGAGGAGCATTTTCATGAACAAACTGACCATCACATCCATCACCAGCGCGGTGCTTGTTGCCCTGACCCTTTCCGGTTGCGCCAACATGAGCGAAACCCAGTCCGATACGGCCAAGGGCGCGGGCATTGGCGCCGTCGCAGGCGCGCTGCTGGGCGCAGCCACCGGCGGCTCCAAGGGCGCGGCCCAAGGCGCGGTGTTGGGCGGTGCTGTCGGCGCCGGCGGCGGCTACATCTGGTCCAAGAAAATGCAGGACCAAAAAGCCGCGATGGAACGCGCCACTGTGGGCACCGGCGTGGCGGTGAGCCAGACCACCGACAACCGCCTGAAGCTGGACATCCCCAGCGACGTGTCGTTTGACGTGGGCCGCTCGGCCATCAAGCCCAACTTCGCGCCCATCCTGAACCAGTTCGC
>JAJKJM010000130.1 GCA_021153985.1 Polaromonas sp. | reverse complement strand
TCCAGGCTCATGCGGCCGTTTCCGAACATGGTGCCGTTGAGGAAGACCGTGGGCACGCCCATGATCTCGCGCTCCTTCACTTCGTCCTGGAAGGTGCCGCCCTCGATCATGGTGGTCTTGATGCGCGGGTTCTGCACCGCCATCAGGTTCAAGGCCTGGACCACATCGGGGCAGTTGTGGCAGGTCAGCGATACATACACCTCGAAGTCGAAATCGCCGTCAAGCGCGCGGATCTGCTCGAGCACGGGTTGCTCGACCTTGGGCGGGTAGCCGCCGATCTGCAGCAGCGCCAGGATCAGCGAGGTGAATTCATGGCCCATGGGCAGGCCGGCAAAACGCGGGCCGTGGTTCTCACCGGGACGGTTGATGGAGAAAGAGGGCTTGCGGTGCGGGTCGTCGCGGCTTTCGGTCAGCTTGACCAGCGGCGAGGACTCAGCCACGTCTTTGAGCAGCGACAGCACTTCGCCCGAAGCCTCGCTACCGTCGAGCGAGGCGACGATTTCGATGGGCGCAGTGGCGCGTTCGAGGTAACTTTTCAGTTGGGCTTTGGTGGCGTCGTCGAGCATGTGGGACTCACTTTCAATGGCAAAACAGAATCAAAAGGGAACAAAAAAGCCCGGGTCGGCACACGCAGTGTGTGCCGGGCCCCGGGCCTTCGTCAGGAAGGCAGCGGGGTTCTTAGATCTTGCCAACCAGGTCGATGGACGGGGCGATCGTCTTGGCGCCTTCGTTCCATTTGGCTGGGCAGACCTGGCCGGGGTGAGCGGCGGTGTACTGGGCGGCCTTCAGCTTGCGCAGGGTTTCCTTGACGTCGCGTGCGATTTCGTTGGAATGCACTTCAGCGGTCTTGATGACGCCTTCAGGGTTGATCACGAAGGTGCCGCGCAGTGCCAAGCCTTCTTCAGGGATGAACACGTCAAAGGCTTTGGTCAGCGTGTGGGTTGGGTCGCCCACCAGCGGGAACTTGGCCTTGCCGACGGCGGGGGAGGTTTCGTGCCAGACCTTGTGCGAGAAATGGGTGTCAGTAGTCACGATGTAGACCTCGGCACCGGCTTTCTGGAATTCGGCGTAGTTGTCGGCGGCATCTTCCACTTCCGTAGGGCAGTTGAAGGTGAATGCAGCGGGCATGAAGATCAGGACCGACCATTTGCCCTTGAGCGTTTCGTCGGAGACATCGATGAACTTGCCGTTCAGGAAGGCCTGGGTTTTGAAAGGCTGGACTTGGGTATTGATCAGGGACATGTGGATGCTTCCTATAGGTGGTTAAAAAAACGTGAAACTTGCCGGCGAATCGATAGTATATCGCTTTCGATTTGCATTTATCGATAGATATTTACTATTTATCGAATAGGCAGTACGGAAGCTCATTTTCATCCTCTTGTGCGGGGCGAGACCGGGTGCGAAGGACAGGAGGCGCTCCGACGCTGGTTTGCGCACTACTTATTTGCATCCAAATGTTGCGAATGAGAACAATTCGCATATACTGCGATCTCTTCAGAGCCAGCCACAAGCCACGCAAGCCCAACGGGCCTCCGCGTCGCAGCAGCAAGCCCTCCAAACTTTTTACTTTGGGCTTGCACGTGATCTCTTCTCCATTTCCCCGCTTCGCCTTGCGCGAAATCTCTCTGGTTGCCGGCCTGGTCTGCGCCGGTTTTGCCGTCCATGCGCAAAACGCGCCTGCGCGGTCCGCACCCGTGCAGGTCGCACTGCTGAAAGAAGTTGTCGTCAGCGGCTCACGCAATGAGCAGTCTGCCGAAGACATCCCGCAAACCATCGATGTGATCAACGCCGCCGACATCGAGCAAGGGCAGATCCGCGACATCCGGGATGCGGCCAAAAACATTCCTAACGTTTCGGTGCGCCGTGCACCCGCCCGTTTCGGGCTGGCGCAAGGCGATACCGGCCGCGAGGGCAATGCCGGTTTCAACATCCGCGGCCTCGACGGTAACCGTGTGCTGATGATGGTGGACGGCATCCGCATCCCGCGCAGCTACGCCTTTAGCCCCAACTCTTTCGGCCGCGACAGCGTGTCCATCGACCTCATCAAGCGCATTGAAATCGTCAAGGGCCCGGCCTCCGCGCTGTACGGCTCCGACGGCATTGCCGGCCTGGTCAATTTCATCACCAACGAGCCGGACGATTACCTTCGCGATGGCAAGACACTGGGCGGCCGGGCATCCATTGGCTACAGCGGAGACAACGGCGAAACCGCCGTCAACGGCACGGTTGCCGGCCGTGTCAATGAGGCGCTGGCCTGGCAGCTGAGCGTGGCCACCAGCAGAGGCAAGGAGCTGGACAACAAGGGCGAAAACGGCGGTACCGGCTTTACCCGGACCGAGCCCAACCCGCAAACCGACAAAACCAATTCGTTGCTGGGCAAAGTCGTGCTGAACCCGAACAGCTCACAAAAACACGTCATCACCTTCGAGCACGTCGACAAGAAAAGCGACTACAACTTGTTGACCGCGCGTTCGGCCGCGGTGCAGGACTCTTACTCGAGCGGCAAGATGGACCGCGACCGCCTGACCTGGGACGCGAAGTACAAGGTCGACACCGCACTGACCGACAACATCCAGACGGTGCTGAGCTACCAGGACGCGAAGTCCAATGACCTCACGTATGAGCGGCGCACCGCAGCACCACAAGTGCGCACACGCGACACTACCTACAGCGAGCGCACGCTGCAGGCCAGCATCCAGGCCGACAAGACTCTGCGCATGGGCAGCAATTCGGCGCAGAAGATCACCTACGGCCTGGATTACACCAGTGCGGACATCGAAAACCTGCAGACCGGCCTGGTGCCGCCCGCCGGCGAAACCTTTCCGCTCAAACGCTTTCCCGACACGAAGGAAACCGCCACGGCTTTGTACGTGCAGGACGAATTCATCCTGGGCGACTGGAGCGTGACGCCGGGCGTGCGCGCCGACAGCTTCAAGATCGACGCGGCGCAGGCCGGTTTCCCGGTGCCCGCTGTGTCGCTCTCGGGCTCGGCTGTATCGCCCAAGGTCGGCGTTGTCTACCGCGCCTCGCCGCAGTGGAGCATCTTCGGCAACTACGCGAGCGGCTTCCGCGCACCCAATGCGGGCCAGGTGAACGGTTTCTTCCAGAACATCGCCGGCGGCTACCGCACCGTGCCCAACCCCAACCTCAAGCCTGAAAAAAGCCGCAACGTGGAGTTCGGCGTTCGTGCACGGCTGGAGCAGCTGAGCTTCGACACGGCCGTGTTCTACGGCCGCTTCAAAGACCTGATCCAGGACGGCGCCATCGTGGGCGGCGCCTTCGGCAACCCGGGCAACCCGGCAGTGATCCAGTCGATCAACATTGACAACGCGACCATCAGCGGTTTTGAGATCAGGGGCGACATGAAATGGGGCAGGGTTGCCGACGGCCAGCTCAGCACGCCGTTCTCTTATGGCTACACCCGCGGCACGGTGAAGAACACCGGCAAGCCGCTGGACACGATTGATCCGGCCAAGCTCAGCGTGGGCCTGAAGTATGAAACCGCGACCTGGGATGTGCGCCTGGACGCAAGCCACCATTCCGCAAAGAAGTTCGACGACATCAGTGCGCAGACCGTTGCCGCCGCACCGCCAGCCGTGCCTGTGGCGACAACGCAGTTCGCCGTGCCGTCTGCCACCACGCTGGACTTGACCGGCCAGTGGCGCATCAGCAAGACCCTGCGCCTGAACGCCGGCCTCATCAACCTGACGAACAAGAAGTACTGGAACTGGTCGGACGTTCGCGGTGTGGCGGCCAACTCGTCCTTCCGCGATGCCTACAGCCAGCCGGGCCGTTACTTCAATGTCTCTCTGGTCGCTGATTTTTGACGCTTGGGATCGTAATTTTTTTGATCTTGTCTTGAACGTTTTACAAAAAGGAAAACGCATGAGCCAGTCTTCCGGCCACGGCTTCAACGATGGCGATCACGTCAGCGACAGCGATATCGATGTGGTCGACGCGCACGGCCTTCCCCCCGCAGCCCTGCTGGCCGGAACACTGGCCCTGATGACCGGCTACGCCCAGGCCTGCTGCGAAGGACAGCGGGCGGCGATGGCCAAAAAGGTCATCGCCCACCTGTCCATGCTGTCGTGCCACCCGGACGCATCACCAGACTTCAAAGCCATTGCCGCCAACCTGCGCCCCTTGTGGGTGCGGCTGTTGCAGCCTGGCCCTGAGCAGCCACAGCAGGCCTCCTCGCTTGCCGGCAATTTTGATACCCATCGCGTGCTTTGGCACACAACCCCGGAGACCCTTCAATGAGCGCAGTCCTTCACACCCAGACGCGGCCAGAGGCCGAAAACCAGGCCGCAAACCAGGCTACGGCCAGCACGGCAAACCTGAACCCCGCCACCTTGCGTGAAAGCTTCGCCGCCGCGCGCAGCAACGGCAAGCGCGCCAAAGACGCCGCCGAAAGCATAGGCATCACCGAAGGCCAGGCCATCGCGGCCCATGCCGGCAGTCACGGGCACGCGCTCAAAACCACGCCGCTCAAAGGTCCGTGGGTCGAAATTTTGCAGGCGCTGGAACTGTGCGGCCCGGTCATGGCGCTCACGCGCAATGAATCCACCGTGCACGAAAAGACCGGTGTCTACCGCAACATCAGCGCGCAAGGCCACATGGGCCTGGCGCTGAGCGAAGACATCGACCTGCGCATTTTCTTCAGCCGCTGGCATGCCGGTTTTTATGTCTTCGAGCCGGCCAACGACCCGAAGAATCCGGCGTCCGAAAGCCTGCAGTTTTTTGACGCGCACGGCGTGGCGGTGCACAAGGTATTTGCGCGGCTAGAGACCGACCGCGAAGCCTTCAGGGACGTCGCCAACCAGTTCGCCGACGCCGGCAAGGCTTACACCTTCACGCCCGCCGTTCCCAAAGACGCACCCAAGCCTGATTCAGAAATCGACGCTGCCGCACTGGCCCAGGGCTGGAGCCAGATGAAGGACACGCATGAATTTTTCGGCCTGATCGGCAAGGCCGGTGCGGAGCGCCAGCAGGCCTTTCGCCTGGTCGAAGGCCGCTTCACCCAGAAAGCCGAACTGACGGTCGTGCGCAAACTGCTCGACGAAGCCGCCATGGACGGCACCTCCATCATGGTGTTTGTCGGCAGCCTGGGCTGCATCCAGATCCATACCGGGCCGGTCAAGCGCATCGAGCCCATGGTCACGCCGGCCGCGCAGTGGATCAACGTGCTCGACGCGGGCTTCAACCTGCACCTGCGCGAAGACATGATCAAAAGTGCCTGGCTTGTCGAAAAGCCGACGTCCGATGGCGTGGTCACCTCGGTCGAAGTATTCGACGGCGCGGGCGAGTTGATGGTGATGTTCTTCGGCGCGCGCAAACCCGGCACGCCCGAGCTGCAGGCCTGGCGCGATATCGTGGCGCGCTTGCCCCGGCTTCAGACAGCTGCATGAGGGACCCCATGACAAGCGCTTCATTTCAACTTCGCCGGCGCGGCGCCTTGCAGCTTTTTGCACTGCCCGTGGCGACGGTCGTCCCCAGCATTTTCGGTTTGCCGGTGGCCACGGCCCAGAGCCCGGCAAAGATGCCGCGCATCGTTTCGGTCAGTGGCGCCACAACGGAAATCGTCTATGCACTGGGCGCTGAAAAGCAGCTGGTCGGCACTGACACCACCAGCCTTTTCCCGGCCGCGGCCTTGCAAACACCGAAGGTCGGGTACATGCGCCAGCTCTCCGCTGAAGGCCTGCTCTCGCTCAAGCCCGACGCGGTGATTGGTACCACCGAGGCCGGCCCGCTTGTGGTGATGGACCAAATCCGCACGGCCGGCGTCAAGGTGGAACTGGTGGAAGCCGACCACACCTGGAGCGAAGTGCAGCGCAAGGTCGCCGCTGTGGGGCGGGCTACATCGCGCCAGGCGCAAGCCGCCGCGCTGCAGGCAAGGCTCGATGCGCAGTGGGCCGAGGTGCTGGCCGCCGTGGCGCGAAAGGGCGGCAAAAGGCCCCGGGCCATTTTTATTCTTTCGCATTCAGGCTCGCCGCAGGTGGCGGGCGAGAAAACCGCCGCGCATGCGATGCTCAACTACGCAGGCCTGGAGAACGCCCTCATCACCTCCGGCGGTTCCAGCAATTTCGCGGGCTACCGGGCGATGACGCCCGAAGCAGTCGTCACGGCGGCACCGGATGTGATCGTCACCACCACGCAAGGCATTGAAGCTGTTGGCGGGATCGATAAATTCTGGCAGCGCCCGGGCCTGGAGCTCACGCCGGCGCACAAGCGCCGCGCGCTGGTGGCGCTCGATGCGCTCTACCTCATCGGCTTTGGCCCGCGCCTGCCGCAGGCGGTGGCGGAACTGCACCAGGCCAGCCTGAAAGCGCTGGCATGAAGGCAGCCGCTGCGCACGGCGACCACAGGCGATGGCCGGCGTCGCTGGTGCTGGGCGTGGGATTGTTGCTGCTTGCTATTAGTTTTATAGCGGGTAGTGCACGTGGCGCTTACGCCATCAGCCCTTTTCAGCTATGGAATGTACTGGCTGATATGCTTGCCGGAAGCACCCAGCCCACGCCCGAGCACCTCGTCTTTATGAACATCCGCCTGCCGCGGCTGCTGCTGGGCGCGGCGGCGGGTGCGGCGCTGGGCATGTCGGGTGCGCTAATGCAGGGCCTGTTTCGCAACCCGCTGGCCGACCCCGGGCTGATCGGCGTGAGCAGCGGCGCGGCGCTAGCGGCGGGTGTGACCATCGTGCTGGGCAGCCTGTGGTTTCCCGATATGCCGCGCACGCTGGGCAGCTGGGCACTGGTGGCGACGGCCTTTGCCGGAAGCCTTCTTGTGACGGTGCTGGTCTACGCCTTGTCGCAACAAGACGGCGCCACGCGCGTCGGCCTCATGCTGCTGGCCGGTGTCGCCATCAACGCGCTGGCCGGCGCAGGCCTGGGCTACCTGACTTTTTTGGCCACCGACGAGCAGCTGCGCAACATCCAGTTCTGGCTGCTGGGCAGCCTGGGCGGCGTGCGCTGGAGTGCGGTGGCGCTGGTGTGTTCGATGGTGGCGGTGGCGGTGGGCGCGGGCTTCACGCTGGCAAGGCCGCTCAACGCCATCGCACTCGGCGAGACGCAGGCAGCGCTGCTGGGCGTGCCGGTGGAGCGCGTCAAGCGCTTTGCCGTGCTGCTGACGGCGCTGGCGGTGGGGGCTGTCACGGCCACCACCGGCATCATCGGTTTTATCGGCCTGGTGGCGCCGCATTGCGTGCGCCTGGTGGCTGGGCCAGATCACCGCATCGTGCTGCCGGGCTCGGCCTTGCTGGGCGCGGCCCTGGTGCTGGCGGCCGACAGTGCGGCGCGCACCATGGTCAAGCCGGCCGAGTTGCCGCTGGGGGTGCTGACGGCTTTTGTGGGCGTGCCCTTCTTTTTGCTGCTGCTGCGGCACTTCCGCGGCCGCCTGTGAGGCATCGCATGAACGCGCGCAACCAGACGGATTTTTCGCCACTGGCCGGCATGCTGGAAGTGGTGGGCGTGGGCGTCGAAGTGCCAGGCCGTTCGCTGCTGCAAGCGGCTTCCGCGCAATTCATGGCCGGACAGGTCACCGCCGTGCTCGGACCCAATGGCGCGGGTAAATCCACCCTGATGTCGCTGCTCACCGGCCAGCGCCAGCCCACGGGCGGGCATGTCTACCTGGCCGGCAAGGCGCTGCCGGCCTATGCATCCGCCGATCTGGCGCGCGTGCGCGCTTCAGTGGCGCAGGAAACGCAGGTCGCGTTTGAGTTCACCGTGCGTGAAGTGGTGGAGCTGGGCCGCTACCCGCATCGCCGCCACCCCGGAAGGCGTGACGTGGATGTGGTGCTGCAGGCCATGCAGGCGACTGCGGTCGAGCATTTGCAGCATCGCGCGCTCAACACGCTTTCAGGCGGCGAGAAGGCGCGGGTGCATCTGGCGCGCGCCTTGGCGCAGGTCTGGGAGCCTGTCGGCGGCGTTGCAGGCGATATGCCGGTTCGGTGGCTGTTGTTGGATGAGCCTACTGCCGCGCTTGACCTGCAGCACCAGCACCGCATGCTGCAACTTGTGCGTGCCTGGGCCACCGCTCAGGGCGTGGGCGTGGTGGCCGTGCTGCACGACCTGAATCTGGCGCTGCGCTACAGCGACCGGTGCGTGGTGCTGCAGGGCGGGCAGGTGGTGGGCAGTGGCGCTACGGCTGAGGTGCTCACACCGTTTTGCATTGAAAAAGTCTGGGGTGTGGTTGCGCACCCGGTGGCGACGCAGGGTGGGGCGCCTGGGCCGCGCCAGTATTTGTTTGACGCGCCCCTCTAGACATTCAGAGATCTAGGCCGATAGGGCGATCACGACGGCCGATTCATCGATCAGGGCCTGCACAAGGCTCTTCACCTTGAGTCCACTGCCCGCCGCCGCGAACCCCACCAGCTGCAAGCCGCCCTCAAGCTGTAGCGACACTTCATCACCGGTCGCGCCGCGGCTGACACGAACGGCCTGGCCATTGAGGGCTTGCGCGCCCGGCGCTGTGGCGGCCGGCGATTGCGCCGTCACGGCTACCGCCGTGGCCTTGCACAAAGCCAGCACGGTTTGTCCTTTTTGCAGGCCCAGCAACTCAGCGCTGGCCTTGGTAATGCGTGAGACCAGCGAGGCCCCACCGGCCAGCTCCAAATGCACGCGCGCCATCTGGCCTCGCACCTCCAGTTTGTCGACCTGGCAAGGCAACTGGTTGCGCATGCTGGTGCGCACGCTCATGTTGGAGAGTGCGGGCAGGGCGCGTGGCAACAGCAGCTCGTTGGACTTGAAGGCGGCCAGCACCTGGCTGCGTGTTTCATTCAGCAGGCCGGCGACTGCCAGCAATTTCTGGCCGGCCGGGGTCAGGGTGGCGCCTCCCCCACCGGAGCCGCCCACGGCGCGCTCCACGAGCGCCACACCGGCCAGGTTGGTCAGCGTATCGATAGCTTGCCAGGCGGCCTTGTAGCTGACCTTGGCCTGCCGCGCCGCCTGCGAGATAGAGCCGCTTTCACCGACCAAGCGCAGGATCTCGATGCGCTTGTCGACGGGCTCGTGGCTGAAGGCGCTGGCGAATGAAGGTTCGGCGCTTGTTGAGGGGGCGGCTTTTTTCATGAAAGGGCTTCAAGACAGGTACCGCTATTCTAAAATAGAATAGCGAGTCGGCGGGGCATCCCGGCTCGCCACGCACCCTTGTCTTTCATTACCGGAGCCTTTTGTATGCCCCCCATCAATGTGCGCTGGCTGTCTGCGTTGTTTGCCGTTTTGCTTTCGGCGCCGGCGCTGGCCAACGAAGTGCAGGTCGCGGTCGCAGCCAATTTCACTGCGCCCATGAAGCTGATCGCCGCCGACTTTGAAAAAGACACCGGCCACAAAGCGGTGCTGACCTTTGGCGCCACCGGCAAGTTTTACGCGCAGATCACCAATGGCGCGCCGTTTGAAGTGTTCCTCGCAGCGGATGATGAGACGCCCGCCAAACTCGAAAAGGAAGGGGCCGCCGTCAATGGCAGCCGTTTCACCTACGCCACCGGCAAGCTGGTGCTCTGGTCGGCCCAGCCCGGCGTGGTCGACGCGCAGGGCGAGGTCCTCAAAAAGGGCGACTTCAAGAAGATCGCCATTGCCGCGCCCAAGCTCGCACCCTATGGCGCGGCGGCGGTGGAGACGATAACCAAACTCGGGTTGCAGGCCGCGCTGGAGGCCAAACTGGTCCAGGGCGAAAGCATCGGCCAGGCCTTCAGCTTTGTCTCTACCGGCAATGCCGAATTGGGGTTCATCGCGCTGTCGCAGGTGTACGAAGGCGGCAAGATCAAATCCGGTTCGGCCTGGATCGTTCCGGAGAGCCTTCACAGCCCGATCCGCCAGGACGCGGTGCTGCTGGCCAAAGCCAAAGACAACAAGGCTGCCATGCAACTGATGGAATTTCTGAAAACCGAGAAGGCCCGGGCGGTGATTCGCTCCTTCGGCTACGAGCCTTGACACACCGCTGAACAGACGCTGACCATGCTCGACGACGCAAGCCTTCAGGCACTGGCGCTGACATTGCGGCTGGCGGCCACCACCACCGTGGTGCTGCTGCTGGCTGGCACGCCCCTGGCCTGGTGGCTGGCGCGCACGCGTTCGCGGCTGAAAGGGCCGGTGGGCGCAATGGTCGCCTTGCCGCTGGTCTTGCCGCCGGTGGTGCTGGGTTTTTACCTGCTGGTGCTGATGGGGCCGAATGGCCCGGTGGGCCAGCTCACGCAGTCGCTGGGTTGGGGCGTGTTGCCGTTCACCTTTGCCGGGCTGGTGGTGGGCTCGGTGCTGTATTCCATGCCCTTCGTCGTGCAGCCGCTGCAAAACGCCTTTGAAGCCATTGGCGAAAGGCCGCTGGAAGCTGCGGCCACTTTGCGCGCATCGCCACTGGACACTTTTTTCAGCGTGGTGCTGCCGCTGTCGCGGCCTGCTTACCTGACAGCTGCCGTCATGGGCTTTGCGCACACGGTGGGCGAGTTCGGCATCGTGCTGATGATGGGCGGCAATATCCCGGGCAAGACGCGCGTGATGTCGGTGCAGATTTACGATCATGTGGAGGCGCTTGAATACCGCCAGGCGCATTGGCTGGCCGGCGGCCTGCTGGTGTTTTCCTTCCTGGTGCTGCTGGCGCTGTACACCCTGCAGCCGGGGCGGCGCAAAGGGCAGGGCGCATGAAGCCGATAGACACTACGGCCGGCATTGCCGGTATTAGCGCTTCGTTTCGCCGCTCGTTTGCGGACTTCTCGCTCGACGTGGCCTTGGCGGTGCCGGGGCGCGGTGTCACCGCCATCTTTGGTCCTTCGGGCTCGGGCAAGACCAGCTTGCTGCGCAGCATCGCCGGGCTGGAGCGCGCGGGCAGCGGCTACCTTTCGGTCAACGGCGAGGTCTGGCAGGACGATGCTGCCGGCGTCTTTTTGCCGGTGCACCAGCGCCCGCTGGGTTATGTGTTCCAGGAAGCCAGCCTCTTTGCCCACCTGGATGTGGCCCGCAATCTGGGCTTCGGCCTGCGCCGCGTGCCGACCACCCGGCGCCGTGTCTCGCTGGAGCAAGCCATCGAGCTGCTGGGCCTGCAAAAGCTGATGCAGCGTATGCCGGGCACGCTCTCGGGCGGTGAGCGTCAGCGTGTGGCCATCGCGCGTGCGCTGGCCACCAGCCCGCGCCTGTTGCTCATGGACGAGCCATTGGCCTCGCTGGACATCGCCCGCAAGGCCGAAATCCTGCCTTACCTGGAGCGCCTGCACGACGAGCTGGACATGCCTGTGCTCTACGTCAGCCACGCGCCCGACGAAGTCGCCCGGCTGGCCGACCACCTGGTACTGCTGGATGCGGGCCGGGTCACGGCCTCTGGCTCTACGCGGGAGCTGATGACGCGGCTGGATTTGCCGCTGGCGCACGGCGATGCCGCCGCGGCGGTGATCGACGCTGTGGTTAGCGCCGTCGAGCCGCACTGGCACATGAGCCATGCCGAGTTCGCGGGTGGGCGCATCAGCCTGCTCAACCCGTCGCTGGAGGTGGGCCAGCGCGTGCGCGTGCGCATTCAGGCACGCGACGTGAGTCTGACGCTGACCCGCCAGGAAGGCACCAGCGTGCAGAACATTTTTGCCGTCGCCGTCGTGGCCCTGTCGCCCGACAGCCCGGGCCAGGTGATGGTGAGCCTGGACGCCGGCGGCGGCACGCTGCTGGCGCGGCTGACGCAGAAGTCGGCCCAGGCGCTGCAGCTGCGGCCCGGCAGCCGGGTGTTTGCACAGGTCAAGGGCGTGGCTGTGCTGGGTTGAATCGGCGCAAGAGCTTGCAGCGGGATGTGCGACTTAATAACAAAATCGGCCACCAGCCCAGTAGCCACATGGGCGAACAGCTATTAATTTAATAGCATACCCTTTCAAACAGCACCAACCAGGCTGGACCGGCCTGATGCTTCACCTGCGGCGTATGCAGTTCGGCGTGGGCCTGCTACGGGAACGTATCGACGCTGGTAAGGGCTTCGATGTATGGTCTTCCTTCGCATCCCTTGTCGCAGGCACGGTATGTGCGTCAAAAATCCCTACATTCATTCAGGCAGGAGAACATCACCCATGCGTTTTAATTTCAAGAGCACCATGTTGGCGTCCGGTTTGTCCATCGGGCTTGTGCTCGGCATCGCCGCGCCTGCCGCGCATGCGCAAGCGGACAAGGCGGTACTCGAAAAAGCCGAAAGCTACAAAGGCGAGGCCCTGGGTTTGCTGGAGAAGCTGGTCAATATCGACTCAGGCTCGGGTTATGAAAAAGGCCTGGCCCAGGTGCGTGCGATTTCAGTGGACGAGCTCAAAAAGCTCGGTGCAAGCATAGAGACCGTGCCTTCCGGGGACGGTGGCGCTCACATCCTGGCCACGTTCACAGGGACCGGCAAGGCGAGGATCCTGCTGATGGCGCACATGGACACCGTCTTCAAAGAAGGTACGGCGGCAGCCAAACCTTTTTACATCAAGGATGGCCGCGCCTATGGCCCCGGTGTGATGGACAACAAAGGCGGCGTTCTCGCCGGCCTGTATGCGATAAAGATCCTGCAGCAACTCAATTTCAAGGACTATGCAAAGCTGACCTTCCTGCTCGACAACAACGAGGAGACCGGTTCTGCTGTTGCAACCGACCTGATCCAGAAGGTGGCCAGGCAACACGACGTCACCCTGAACCTGGAGCCGGGCCGCCCGGCCGACGGTCTGGTGATCTGGCGCAAGGGCAGCGGCACCGCCACGGTAGAGGTCAAGGGCAAGACCGCGCATGCCGGTGTGGCGCCCGAGCTGGGCCGCAACGCGGCCATGGAGGCGGCCCACCAGATCCTGCAGCTCGGCAAGCTGGGTAGCCCCGAGAAACAAACGACGATCAACTTCACCGTGCTCAAGGCCGGGGACCGCAAGAATGTGATCCCGGATGCCGCCAGCGCCTATGCCGACGTTCGCGTGGCCGTGCCGGAGGAGTTTGACCGCATCGAAAAGGACCTGGCGCGTGTGTCTGCCAACAAGCTGATTGCCGATACAGAGGTCAAAACCAGCCTGAGCCGGGGCCTGCCGCCTATGCCTCAAACCGCCAAACAGGACGTGTTGGCGGCCAAGGCCCAGTCGATTTACAGCGAAATCGGCCGCAAGCTGACGCTGGAAGGCAGCGGCGGCGCAGCCGACGCCAGCCTCTCGGCAGCTGTGGGGGTGCCAACCCTGGACGGCTTTGGGATTGTGGGCGGCAACATCCACACTGAAAACGAATACGCCGAAGTGGAAAGCATCGTGCCGCGCTTTTATCTGCTGACCCGCATGGTGATGGAGCTGAGCAAGGCAAATTTACAAGGAAAATAGGTCCCCAGCCCAATATCTGTATTGGTTTGTAGCTATCAAATAGATAGCGCCACCGGGGCGCGGCGGGCCGCTAGTACTCCAGGCGCTCGGGCCGGATTTCCTGCAGGATGGTGGTTGAAATCTCTTCAATCGACTTGGTCGTGGTCGAAAGCCAGCGAATCCCTTCACGCCGCATCATGGCCTCGGCCTCGTGGATTTCCTCGCGGCAATTTTCGAGGCTGGCGTATTTCGAATTGGGGCGGCGCTCGTTGCGGATCTGCGCCAGGCGCTCGGGTGCGATCGTCAGGCCGAAGATTTTCTTGCGGTGCGGCACCAGCGCCGGCGGCAGCTGGCGGCGCTCAAAGTCTTCCGGAATCAGCGGGTAATTGGAGGCTTTGAGGCCGTACTGCATGGCCAGGTAGAGCGAGGTCGGCGTCTTGCCGCTGCGGCTCACGCCCACCAGGATCACGTCGGAACCGGCCAGGTCCCTGTTGCTTTGCCCGTCATCGTGCGCCAGCGAGAAATTGATGGCCTTGATACGGTCGTCGTATTCCTTGCTCTTGGAGGCGTCTG
>JAJKJM010000129.1 GCA_021153985.1 Polaromonas sp. | reverse complement strand
GCGATCTCGGCGCGGTAAAGCTCCCAGTTGCTGGTGAAGATGCCGCCGTCCTTGTTGCTGTCGGAGTAGCCGAGCATGATGTCCTGCTCGGCGCCGCTGCGCTTGACCAGCTGGGCGATGCCGGGCAGGGCGTAGAACTCGCGCATGATGGGCGCGGCATTGCGCAGGTCTTCGATGGTTTCAAACAGCGGCACCACGATCAAATCGTTGGTGGCGTGGCTGTCCAGCGTGCCGTGCATGAGGCCGACTTCTTTTTGCAGCAGCAGCACCTCCAGCAGATCGCTCACGGTTTCGGTGTGGCTGATGATGTAGTGGCGAATGGCTTCTTTGCCGAAGCGGGCGCGCGCTGTGCGGGCGGCTTCAAAAATCGCCAGTTCGCCGCGAGCATGGGCCGAATACGTGGTGCCGACCACGCGCAGCGGCCGTGCATCGTTGAGAAGGCCGACCAGCAGCGTGCGCTTGGCGGCTTCGTCCAGGTTCGCGTAGTGGGGCTCAATGCGCGCGACGGCCAGCAGCTCGGCCACCACTTCTTCGTGCTTGTCGGAGCTTTGGCGCAAGTCGACCGTGGCCAGGTGAAAGCCGAACACCTCGACCGCGCGGATCAGCGGGTGCAGGCGCTGGGCGATCAAGGCTTCGCCGTGATGGGCCTTGAGCGACGCTTCGATGACGCGCAGGTCGGCCAGGAAATCCTCTGATTTCAGATACGCGTTTTGCGGGGCGACGGCATGGCGCGCAGCCTCGCCGCCGGTCAGGTCTTTGAGTGTGGCGGCCAGGCGGGCGTAGACGCCGGTGAGGGCGCGGCGGTAGGGCTCGTCCTTGCGGTGCTCGCTGGTGTCGGGCGAGCTTTCGGCCAGGAGCCGCATCGCGGGGCTGAAGTCCACCAGCATGGCCGAGAGCGAGAGCTCGCCGCCCAGGAAGTGCACCTCGGTGAGGTAGTGGCGCAGCGCCACTTCAGCCTGCCGGCCGAGTGCGTAGTTGAGCGTGTCGGCGCTGACATTCGGGTTGCCGTCGCGGTCGCCGCCTATCCACTGGCCCATGCGCAAAAAGCTGTGTACCGGTTGGTTGCCGAGTTCGCGTTCCAGGTTGGCATAGAGCTTGGGAATTTCGCGCAGGAAGGTGGCCTCGTAGTAACTCAGCGCGTTTTCGATTTCGTCGGCCACGGTGAGCTTGGAAAAGCGCAGCAAGCGGGTTTGCCACAGCTGCATGACGCGGGCGCGCAGCTGGGCTTCGTTGGCGGCCAGCTCGCGCGGCGTGAGGGCGTCTTTGGCGGCGTTGTGGACTTGCGCCAGGGCCTTGATGTCGTCGCGCGCGGTGAGCAGTTGGGCGATGTCGCGTTCGGCGTCCAGGATGCTTTTGCGCTGCACTTCTGTCGGGTGGGCGGTGAGCACCGGCGAGACGAAGCTGTGGGCCAGCGTGGTGGAAATGGTGCGGGTCGAGATGCCGGCCCAGCGCAGCCGGGCCAGCGCCACGTCGATGCTGCCTTCCTGCGTGTCGCCCGCGCGCTCGTGCACGGCGCGGCGGCGGATGTGGTGGCGGTCTTCGGCCAGGTTGGCCAGGTGGCTGAAATAGGTGAAGGCGCGGATCACGCTGACGGTCTGGTCGCCCGACAGGCCCTTGAGCAGTTTCTTGAGCGATTTGTCGGCTTCCGGGTCGGCATCTCGCCGGAAGCTGACGGAGAGCTTGCGGACCTGCTCGATCAGCTCGTAGGCGGCAACGCCTTCCTGCTCGCGGATCACGTCGCCCAGAATGCGGCCGAGGAGGCGGATGTCTTCGACCAGGGGGCGTTCGTTGTCCCGCGAACGGGTCGAGGGTTTTGCGATTCCGGCCGCAGAAGCGTCTTTGGCGCCTTCGCTGACGTTGTGTTTGACCTTCTTGGCGCGCGCGGAAGTGACCATGTCTACCCTCTAGTTCTGGAGTCTTGTCTTGAGCCTTGCATGCTAGCATTCACTTCCCCCAAGTATTACAAGCAGGTTACGAGTGTCAGCAGCCTTTCAGCCATCCAGCCCCCCTGAAGTCAAGAAGGTCGTCATCGCCACCCGCGAGAGCCGCCTCGCCATGTGGCAGGCCGAGCACGTGAAGGCGCTGCTTGAGGCGCGCCTGGGCTGGCAGGTCGAGTTGCTGGGCATGACAACCCAGGGCGACCAGATCCTGGACCGCTCGCTCAGCAAAGTCGGCGGCAAAGGCCTCTTCGTCAAGGAACTTGAAGTGGCGCTGAGCGAAGGGCGCGCCGACCTGGCGGTGCATTCGCTCAAAGATGTGCCCATGGATTTGCCCGAAGGTTTTGCGCTGGCCTGTGTGCTGGAGCGCGAAGATCCGCGCGATGCTTTTGTCTCTAACCAATTCGCCTCGCTGGCCGATTTGCCGCAAGGCGCGATCGTCGGCACATCAAGCCTGCGCCGGCTGGTGCTGCTGAAGGCGCTGCGGCCCGATTTGGTGATTCACCCATTGCGCGGCAACCTCGACACACGCCTGCGCAAGCTCGACGAAGGCCAGTACCACGCCATCGTGCTGGCGGCTGCCGGCCTGAAGCGGCTGGGGCTGGAGTCGCGCATCCGCGGCACGTTTGAGCCCGCGCAAATGCTGCCGGCTGCAGGCCAGGGCGCGCTCGGGATTGAAGTGCGCGCTGACCGCGCCGACCTGATCGCCGCGCTGGCCCTGCTGGCGCACCAGCCGACCTGGCTGGCGGTGACGGCCGAGCGCACGGTGTCGCGCGCGATGGGCGGCAGTTGCTCGATGCCCTTGGCGGCTTTTACGCAGGGCGCGAAAGGCGAGGCGCCGATGCAGCTCAACGCCGCTTGGGGCGACCCGGCGACCGCCGAGGCGCCGTCGGCCACTTCTGCTCCACTAGCACCGTTGGTACAGGTCAACCAGACCGCTGTGGTGCGTACCTTTGCTGACGCCGAAGCCTTGGGTGAAGCCGTGGCCGCGCAATTGCGCGCCGGCGGCGCCGTGTGGGCCGGCAAAGCCCCGGACGCCTGATGCCGCAAATGACGGTGCCCCCAGTTGGCGCCGCGGCCCGCGTCATCGTGACGCGGCCCTTGCAAGACGCGCAGCATTGGGTTGAGCAACTGCGGCAAGGCGGTTTCGCCGCTGAAGCCCTTGCGCTGATCGACATAGCACCTGCTTCGGATGTTGAAGCCGCCGCACGCGCCTGGAAAAGCTTGGACGGGTATGCGGCCTGCATGTTTGTCAGCGGCAATGCCGTTGAGTATTTTTTCAAGAAAAAAGTGCCTCTAGCCCAGATGGATCACGGGGGAGTCGCTACTAAAACGATAGCAAATAACGATCTCGGCCTGCCGCCGTCGCTGCGTTTCATGGCGCCGGGGCCTGGCACGGTGGCGGCGTTGCTGACTGCGGGCGTTCCCGCCGCGCAAATCGATGCACCCGGCGCCGATGCCGCCCAGTTCGACTCCGAAGCCCTGTGGGCTGTGGTGGGCCAACGCGATTGGCAAGGCCGGCGTGTGCTGGTAGTCAGGGGCGAGGGCCCGGAGTCGGGCGGCGTGTCGTCGGGCCGCGACTGGATTGCCCGCCAGTGGGAAGCCGCCGGCGCGACGGTGGAATTTGTGGGCGTGTACCAGCGCCGCGCGCCGGTGCTGACCGACGGGCAGCTTGAACGGGCGCGCGCCGCCAGCGCTGATGGGTCGGTATGGCTCTTCAGCAGCTCTGAAGCCGTAGCCAATCTGACGGGCTTTCCCGCCCTTGCCGGGGTCGATTGGCGCCGCGCTCGCGCTGTGGCCACACATCCTCGGATCGTGGAGGCGGTGCGCGCCGCGGGTTGGGGTGTTGTTGTGGCGTCACGCCCCGCCCTGAAGGACATCAGGGACACATTGGCCTCGATAGAATCTCTTTATCCATGAGTGACAGTACCAACGCCCAGCCCTCCTCTTCCACGCCAGACAACGAGCCGGTGCTGGAGCGCGCGCTGGTGCCGCTTCCCCCGCAACCCGTTTCGCCCGACGCTTGGCTTGTGCCTCGCAAATGGGCGTTGCTGGTTGCCGTGCTGGCTGCCGGCGGCCTGCTGGTCAGCGGCCTGCTCTGGCAAAAGCTCGGCAATATCCAGGAAGAACTCGCCCGCCGCAGCATTGACTCGGGCGCGCAGGCCATCGAAGCGCGCACGCTGGCGCGCCAGGCGCAAGAAGGCACGCGCGAACTCTCCGCCCGCCTGGCCATCCAGGAAACCCGCATCAGCGAAGTCAGCCTGCAGCGCACCCAGCTTGAAGAACTCATGCAGAGCCTGTCGCGCTCACGCGATGAAAACCTGGTGGTCGATGTCGAGTCAGCCCTGCGGCTGGCCCAGCAGCAGGCCCAGCTCACCGGCAGTGCCGAGCCTTTGCTGGCCGCGCTCAGGTCGGCCGACCAGCGCCTGTCGCGCGCCGCCCAGCCGCGCCTGAACCCGCTGCAGCGAGCCATCGCCAAAGACATGGACCGCATCAAGGCCGCCACGCTCACCGACGTGCCGGTGCTGATGCTCAAGCTGGACGAGTTGGCCCGCATGGCTGACGAGCTGCCTGTGGCCAATGCGATGGTGGCCGGCAATGCGGCGCGCGCGCCCGCTGTGCCCGCAACACCGGCGCCTGCACGGGCCAGCAGCGCGGCAGCAGCCGACACCAATAAGCCCTCCATGCTGGTGTTCGACAAACTCTCGCTCACTGCCTGGTCGCAGCGCTCGCTGGACACCCTGCGCGAAGAAGCGCGCAAGCTGCTGCGCGTGAGCCGCATTGACCAGCCGGAGGCGGCGCTCCTGTCGCCCGAACAATCCTTCTTCCTGCGTGAGAACCTGAAATTGCGCCTGCTCAATGCGCGCCTGGCGCTGCTGTCGCGGCAGACTGACTCGGTGCGCGCAGACCTGGCCAGCGCCCACGCGTGGCTGGTTAAATACTTTGACCCGACTTCGCGCAAGACCCAGGCCGCCGCCCAGCTGCTGACCCAGGTACAGGGCCAGCTCAAAACCAGCGAGCTGCCGCGCCTTGATGAAACCATGGCCGCGCTGGCCACGGCGGCCGCTGGCCGCTGAGTAAAAAGCAGGACACACGCATGCGCGCCGCTCTCTGGCTGTTGGCCCTTTTTGGCGTGGCGGTGGCCGTGGCCCTCTTTGCGGGCAACAACCAGGCCGTGGTCACCATCTTCTGGCCGCCGCATCGCGTCGATGTTTCCTTCAACCTGGCGGTGCTGCTGCTGGCCGGCCTCTTCATGGTGCTGTACCTGGCGCTGCGGGCGGTATCGGCGGTGTTCTCCCTGCCGGCCGAAGCCCGCCGCTGGCGCGCCCAGCAAAAAGAGCGCGCCATGTACGGCGCCCTGATGGACTCGCTGGCGCATCTGCTGGCCGGGCGCTACATCCGCTCGACCAAATCGGCGCAAAACGCGCTGGCGCAGGAAAAAAGCCTGGCCCTGCTGGCCGACCAGACGGGTCACGTCACGGGCCACAGCGCCAGCCGCGGCAGCCAGCTGCGCTCACTGGCCCACCTGCTGGTGGCCGAAGCCGCGCAGTCGCTGCAAAACAAGAGCCTGCGCGACCAGCACCTGCAGCTGTCGCTGCAAAGCTCGGCTCCGCGTCATGCGCAGGAAGTGCGCGAGGGCGTGCAGTTCCGCGCCGCGCGCTGGGCGCTGGATGACCGCGATGCGGGCGCCGCGCTGGAGTGGCTGGCCCAGCTGCCGCAAGGCGCATCGCGCCGCACGCTGGCCCTGCGCATGAAGCTGCGCGCCTCGCGGCATGCACGGCAAACATCGCAGGCGCTGGAAACCGCGCGCCTGCTGGCCAAGCACCGGGCGTTTTCGCAGGCGGCGGCGCAGAGCATTGTGCGCGGCCTAGCGCTGGAGTTGCTCAATGACGCGCACGACCCTGCGCAGCTGCAGCAGGCCTGGTTCTCGCTGGACGAAAGTGAGCGCGCCATGCCTGAGCTGGTGGTGCATGCCGCATCATGCCTGATGGCACTGCATGGCGACCCGGAACTGGCGCGCTCGTGGCTGCTGCAGGTCTGGGACCGCATGATGCAGCCGCGCTCCGACCTTGGCGACAACCTGCGCGTCAAGCTGATCACCGTGCTGGAGGCCGGCCTCGACTCGATCGACGCCGCCTGGCTGGCCCGCATCGAGACGGCGCAACTGAGCCGCCCGCGCGACGCGAATCTCCAGTATCTGGCCGGCATGGCCTGCCTGAGCCGCCAGCTCTGGGGCAAGGCCCGGCAGTTGCTGACGCAGGCGGCCCCGGCCCTGCAAGACGTGACGCTGCACCGCAATGCCTGGCGTGCCCTGGCGCTGCTGGCCGAACAGCGTGAAGACGAAGCGGCTGCGGCGCAGGCTTACAAGCGGGCTGCGCAGCTTTAAACGTTTCGCGACGGGGCTTGAACCCCTCTTGCTCCTTCCCCCGCTGGGGGGAGGCTGGGATGGGGGCCAGCGGCCACCCAAATGAATCGCGAGGTTGATCCTCCACCGTCAGCCCCCATCCCCACCTTCCCCCAGCGGGGGAAGGAGTCAAACCACTCCTCAAACCGGCGGTTTGGACTCCGTCCACACAAAGAAAAAGGCCCGCATATGCGGGCCTTTTTTGAGATGCCGCTGATACGGCAGAGGTCGGGGGCTTACTGGCCGGCCGACTGCTCAAAAGGCAGCTTCACAGCGCCCAGGTCGCGTTTGGTTTCGACCAGCACCAGCGGGCCTTCGTCAGCGACCACCAGCGGTGGGCGCTCACGCGGCACGTGGACCGGCTTGGCTTCGGCGGCGATGGCGGCTTTGGCTTCGGCGATCTTGGCTGCGTCAGAGTTGACCCACTGCAAGCCCGAGGACTGGGCGACCTGGACCAGGTCCTGCAGGGGCAGGTCGTAAGACTGGACCTTGGGCAGGCTGGCAGCTTGCGGTGCGGCGGCTGGAGCCGGTGCACGGGCAGGCGCCGGCGCGGCTACCGGTGCTGGTGCAGCCACAGAGACAGGGGCCACGTAGGCAGGCGCAGGAGCTGCAACAGGGGCGGCAGCCACCACATCTGCTACAAATTCAGGAGCGGCTGGTGCACGCTGTTCCTGGGCTTGCGGCCGATTTGGTTCTGAAAACTCGCCTTGGGCGGCGGGTGCGCTGCCTTCCGCGGCTTGCTCGCTGCGCTCACCGTTTTCACCGCGTTCGCGGCGGTCACGGCCATAGCGGTCGCGGCTGCGGCGTTCTCGCGGCTGGCGTTGTTCATCGCCTTGGCCGTTTTGCCCGTTCTGTGCAGGTGCAATCACATTGTCGGCTTCGTCCAGCACGGGGGCTGCGGCGGCTTCAGGATTGAAGCCGGCCGTGCCTTCAGCGCCGGCGTTCTGGCCTTCGGCGCCTTCAGGGCGGTCGCCGCGGCGGTCGTTGCGGCGGCCGCGTTCACGGCGGCCTTCACCACGTTCTCCGCGTTCACCACGCGGCTCACGGTTGCCTTGCGGGCGCTCGCCGTCTTGCGGCGCGCGTTCCTGGCGTGGCTCGCCGCTATCACCGCTCATTGCGGCGGCCATGGCGGCCTGGTTGGCCAGTGCGAGATCTTGCTCGACGGGGTCGCGCTGGATGCGCTCGCCGCCGCGCTCATTGCGCTCGCCACGTTCACCGCGCTCGCGGCGGCCGCGGCCTTCGCGGCCTGGGTTCTCGCTGCGGGGCTGGTCGCCGGCGGTTTCGGGACGGGCTTCTCCGCGGGTTTCACCGGCGGGGCGCTCCTGGCGGCCGGCATCGCTGCGGCCTTCAGGGTTGCGCTCGCGGCGTTCGCCGCCACGGCCTTCATTGCGGCCTTCGCCGCGGCCCTGGGCCTGGCCCTCTGGGCGTGGTTCGCGGCCTTCGCGGTTTTCGCCGCGTCCTTCACCGCCGCGTCCTTCGCTGCGGCCACGGCCACCACGGCGGCCATCACGGCCTCCGCGTTCACCGCCGCGATCGGAGCGTTCACCGCGTCCATCGCTGCGGCCTTCACGCCGGCCTTCGCCGCGCTCGTCTTTTTTCACTTCCCTGGCAACAGGCGCCGGTGCCGGTGCTTCCGCACCGCCGAACAGGCCCTTGATCCAGCCGAAGAAACCTTTTTCAGCAGGCGCCGGGGCGGCCGCCGGTGCGGTGCGGGCTGGTTGTGCCCTGGGTACTGCTGCTTGCGGCACGGGCTCCGGCTTGGGAGGGGCCACAGGCGCGGGGGCATCGGGCAGCACGCCCTTGATGATGGGCTCCTGCTTGTTGTGCTTTTCCTGGCTGCGGCGCGTGACGGTGGTCGGGTCCTCGATCTCGTCGGCCATCTTGTAGCTGGCGGCGATGTTGTCCAGGCGCGGGTCGTCGTGCTTCAGGCGTTCCAGGCGGTAGTTGGGGGTTTCCAGCGTCTTGTTGGGCACCAGCAGAACGTTGATGCGCTGCTTGACTTCGATCTTGGCGATCTCGGAGCGCTTTTCGTTCAGCAGGAAAGACGCCACGTCGACCGGGACCTGGCACAGCACCGAGGCCGTGCTGTCTTTGAGGGACTCTTCCTGGATGATGCGCAGGATCTGCAGCGCCGAGCTTTCGGTGTCGCGGATGTGGCCGGAGCCGCCGCAACGCGGGCAGGGGATGGATGCGCCTTCCGACAGGGCGGGGCGCAGGCGCTGGCGGCTCATTTCCATGAGACCGAACTTGCTGATGGTGCCGAACTGCACCCGGGCGCGGTCTTGCCGCAGCGCGTCGCGCAGGCGGTTTTCGACGTCGCGGCGGTTGCGCGACTCTTCCATGTCGATAAAGTCGATGACGATCAGGCCGCCCAGGTCGCGCAAACGCATCTGGCGCGCGACTTCGTCGGCGGCTTCGAGGTTGGTGCGGGTGGCGGTTTCTTCGATGTCGCCGCCCTTGATGGCGCGGGCCGAGTTGACGTCAACCGACACCAGTGCTTCGGTGTGGTCAATGACGATGGCGCCGCCGGAGGGCAGCTGCACGGTGCG
>JAJKJM010000128.1 GCA_021153985.1 Polaromonas sp. | reverse complement strand
TACGTACGTCGTTGTACGCAGGACCCGCAGTGCATTCGCTAAGGTCGGGCGCGTCGTTACGCCCGCAATGGGTAATGCAAAACTTGTGCCATATCATTGGCATGCTGTCTGCGCTGCGGCGCCGCAGCGGGCGCGTGGCCCGCGACTTGCGTTGCCACGGCCTCTTCCCAACCCAATTTCCCTCTCAACCTGTTGATTTGTATGACTTCCGCATTGGTAAACCTCAACGGCCCCGCCGGCAGCAACACCTTGGTGCCTGACCTGGAAGCGGCCGGCATCCAGGTTCTGGCGGTTGTCAGCGAGCGCAGCAAACTGGTGCAGGAAGTCCTGCGCCGGGCACCCGATGTGGTGATTTGCCAGGATGCGCTGCCCGGTGAAGACCTGTTCAAGTTGTTGCAGGTGGTAAGTGACACCGCTCCGTGCCCGGTGATCGTCTTCACTACCGACAGCGACGCTGCAAAAATCACACGCGCGACGGAAGCCGGTGTTCAGGCTTATGTGGTCAATGGGTATGGCGCGCAGCGCCTGCGGCCGCTGATCCACCTGGCCCAGGCGCGCTTTCAGCGTGAGCAGGCCCTGCAAGAACAAATCAAGGACATCGCCAGCCGGCTGGAAGAGCGCAAGGTGGTGGACCGCGCCAAGGGCATCCTGATGCGCGCCCGGCAGGTGTCTGACGACGATGCCTTCCAGATCCTGCGCACCGCCTCCATGCACACCAACCAGCGCCTGGGCCAGGTGTCGCAGCACATCATCCATTCGGCGCGCTTCGCTGAAGACGTCAACCGTTCGGGCCAGTTGCGCATGCTGTCGCAGCGTCTGGTCAAGCTGGCCCTGCTGCGGCTGGCAGGCGTGCAGGCCGAGCGCGTGGCGGAGCTGCTGAAAGAGTCGATGCAGCGCATCGACGCCAATATCGCCTCCCTGGGTAAAAGCCTGTCACAGCCTACCTTTGGCGACTTGCTGGGCCAGGTCACGGTGACCTGGACCCGCCTGAAGCCGGCCCTGCAGCAAAGCCCGGCCGCCGGCGAGATGGCCCATCTGGACGAGTTGGCCGAGCTGCTGCTACAAGAGGCCGAGCGCATGACCGGCAGCCTGGAGAACGCCGGCGCCATGCCGCCGCTGCAGATGCTCAACCTGGCCGGGCGCCAGCGCATGCTGAGCCAGCGTTTCGCGAAATACGCGCTGCTGCAGGCTTTAGGAGGTGCGGCCACTTCGCAGCGCAGCGAGGTGGGCATGGCCGAATCGCAGGCGGCTTTTGAAAAAGCGCTGCAATACCTCAACGACATTCCGTTGACCAGCAAAGAAATTCGTGCGTCTCTGGACAAGGCCGCTACGGGCTGGGCGCAGATGCTTGCCGGGGCTTCCGGCATCGCCAAAGGCAAGGACGCCACGCGCCTTGAAGGCCTGGCCACCGCCAGTGAAGACTTGCTGGATGTCTTTGAGCAGCTTTCAGTGCAATACGAGCGCAGCATGCAGATGCTGGTGGGCTAGCGTTGTCTGGCGGGGTGCACACCCTTTGTGTGCAGGCCTTGATTGCTGCAATGCACCAATATCGGGCATAGCTCTTGCTTACATTGGTGCATGGCATTTGATCTCGACATCGGCTTTGCCACATTGGCAGGCCGAAAAAACACCAACGAGGATTTCTGCGCCGCCATGCTCCCCGAATCCGGGCATGAAAGCATGGGCTCCATCGTGGCCATTGCCGACGGCGTGAGCACGGGCGGCATGGGCCGTGAAGCCGCCCAAACCACGGTAACCAGCCTGGTCCGCGACTATTACGGCACACCCGAAACCTGGGACACCACGGTGGCGCTGGACCGCATCATCGGCGCGCAAAACGCCTGGCTGGCCGGCATCAACCGCCGGCGCCAGCCCGTCATGGGGCTGACGACGCTCACGGCGCTGGTGCTGCGCGGGCAGTCTTACACCCTGGCGCACGTGGGTGACTCACGGGCCTATTTGCTGCGCGGCGGCAAGCTGCAGCAGCTCACGCACGACCATGCGGTCAACCACCCAGACTTCCGGCACCAGCTGCTGCGTTCCGTGGGCGCTGAGGACCATGTGGTGGTCGATTACATGCAGGGCGATCTGCAGGTGGGCGATGTGTTTGTGCTTGTCACCGACGGCGTGCATGGCGTGCTGCGCGACGCGCAGCTGCTGGGTTTCGCCAGCCTGCAGGACGCGGACGATGCCCAGGCGGCTGGCCAGGGCCTGGTGGACGCGGCGCTTGCCGCGGGCAGCGACGACAACGTGACCGCCGTGGTCGTGCGCGTGCGCGGCCTGCTCGACGCCACCCTGCAGGACGTGACCCGCATCGCGCAGACCCTGCCCATTCCGCCGCGCCTGAAAGTCGGCGAGGTAATGGACGGCCTGAGCGTGACGGCGCCGGTCGCCGACAACGGCATCAATGTGCTGTACCAGGTGCGCGACCCCGCCACGCGCGTGCTGTATGCGCTCAAGACGCTGAACCCGGCCCGATGGCACGACGAAGAAGAGCGCGCCATGCTGGCCCACGAGGCCTGGCTGGCCCTGCGCATGCAGTCGGGCAGGGCGGCGGCGCACCTGGTCAACCTGCATGAGCGCCTGCCCAACGGCCAGGAGCGCAGCGCGTTTTACCTGCTCTACGACTGGCACAGCGGCGAGACCTTGCAGCAGCAGCTGGACCGCCGCCACAAATTCAGCGTCGGACAGGTGCTGGGCGTGGCCACCCAGGCCGCGCGCGCATTGGGCCGGCTGCACCGCCAGTGCGTGATCCACCGCGACATCAAGCCCGCCAATCTGCACCAGGGCGAAGACGGCGTGCTGCGCCTGCTGGATCTGGGTGTGGCTCTCAGCGGGCGCGAGCCCGAAGCCATGCGCAAGCTGCACGCCGGAACGCCCAGTTTTATCAACCCGGAGCAGTGGGGCTTCAGTGCGGCAGGTGCCACCGCTGCGGATGCGCCCGAAGAACTGCCCGACGCGCAAAGCGATTTGTTCGCGCTGGGCGTCACCCTGTACCAGCTGCTCACCGCGCGCCTGCCCTACGGCGAGGTGCTGCCCTATCAGGCCGGCCGCTACTACCGCGACCCGGTGGCACCCAGCCGCATCAACCCCGAAGTGCCGATCTGGCTGGACCATGTGGTACTCAAGGCTGTGGCGCGCGACAAGCGGCGGCGCTTTGAAACCGCCGAAGAGCTGCTGCTGGCACTGGAGCGAGGGGCCTCCAGGCCGCTGACTGCGCCGCAGGCAACGCCTTTGATTCAGCGGGATCCTGTGGTGCTCTGGAAGTTGCTGCTGGCGGTCAGTGTGGTGGTGAATGTGCTGCTGATTTATTGGTTGCTGTTTTTGCCGAGGTAAGGGTGGTTGTTAATCAAATTGGCCTCTAGCCCAATAGACATATTGGCTTGTAGCTGTTGAATTGATAGCGAAATCCAAAACCAACAAGGACTCGCCATGGCGAGTCCTTGTTTCTTCAGGTATTCGGGTCTTGTCTTCGGCTGTTGAGACTTCGTTATTGGGGTATTGGTATTCCTTTCCCCACCCCCCTTCTGGATGCGCCGAGGAGCGGAGGGCCAGACGGATCAGGGATCGCGTTGTTTGAGCGAAGCGAGTTTAGCGAGACCCCGTCTGGACCGAGCACCGGAGGTTGCCCCGTAGCGCAGCGCAGGGGACGCAGCCAGTAGGGTCGCCTTTTCTTTTGCTTACTTTGCTTTTGGCGAAGCAAAAGAAAAGTGAGTTGCCGCCGGGCAACCCCCGGCCAGCAGCCTTAAAACAATTCATCTGCCGCGGGGCAACCCCGACCAGCAGCCTCAGCAGAGAAACCTAACCTCAAACCCATCCCTCCAGCACAACCTTCCCCCGTGCCTTCCCGGACTCGATCAACTCATGCGCTTTCCGTAAATTGGCCGCGTTGATCGCTCCAAACGTCTCTGTCAGCGTCGTGCGGACCAAGCCTGAATCGACAAGCTGGGCGACCTCATTGAGCAGCCGGTGCTGGGCCACCATGTCGGGCGTGCCGAAGAGGGGCCGGGTGAACATCAGCTCCCAGTGGATGGAGGCGCTCTTGCGTTTGAACAGCGTGATGTCGAAGTTCACAGGGTCGTCGATCAGGCCGAACTTGCCTTGCGGCGCGATGGCTTCGGCGATTTGCGCCAGGTGGCTGTCGGTTTGTGTGAGGCCCACGATGTAGTCCACCGCCGGGATGCCGATGCGCTTGAGCTCTTCGGCAATCGGCTGGCTGTGGTCAATGACGTGATGGGCGCCGAGTTCTTTCACCCAGGCCTGGGTTTCGGGCCGCGATGCGGTGCCGATCACGGTGAGCGAGGTCAGGCGCGTGGCCAGTTGCGTCATGATCGAGCCCACGCCGCCGGAGGCGCCGATGATCAGCAGCGTCTTGTTGCTGGGCGTTTTGCCCGGCAGGATGCCGAGGCGGTCGAACAGCATTTCCCAGGCGGTGATGCTGGTCAGCGGCAAGGCGGCGGCTTCGGCAAAGCCCAGCGTTTTCGGCATGCGGCCGACGATGCGTTCATCGACCAGGTGCAGTTCGCTGTTGGTGCCGGGCCGGGCGATGGAGCCGGCGTACCAGACCTTGTCGCCGGCCTTGAACAGCGTGACGTCGGGGCCGACGGCGCGCACGACGCCGCTGGCGTCATAGCCCAGCACTTTGTACTCGGGGCCGGCGCTGCGGGCCGCGCTGGCGCGTACCTTCGTGTCCACCGGGTTCACCGACACCGCCTTAACCTCAACGAGCACATCATGGCCGGTGGGGGTCGGGTCGGGCAGGGTGATGTCGGTCAAACCGGTCTGGGCCGCGTCGTTGAGTGCGTGGGCATGTGTGTAGCCGATGGCTTTCATGGGGATTCCTTTGCAGTGTGGGGTTGTAGAACATTGAAAGAACTGATGCCTGAACTGTATTGCGTTTGAAAATGAAGATAAACAAGCTATCAATTGAAGCCATTTACAAATAAAATTTGTAAATGAAAGCCCTGCAAGACCTCGAAATCTTTGTTCGCACCGTGGACAGCGGCAGCTTGTCGGCCACCGCCCGAGGCCTGGACCTGACGCCCGCCGCCGCCAGCGCGGCGCTCAAACGGCTTGAAGAAGAGCTGCAGGCACCGCTCTTTGTGCGCTCGACCCGCAGCCTGCGCCTCACGCGCGAGGGCGAGGTGTTTCTGGCGCATTGCCGGCCCGCGCTGGCAGCCTTGCGGGATGCGCAGCTGGAGCTGGCCAGCGGCCGGCAGCAGGTGCGCGGCATGTTGCAACTGGCGGCGCCTTCGGACTTCGGCCGCAACCTGCTGTTGCCCTGGCTGGAGGCGTTTCAGCAGCTGCATCCCGGCATCCAGTACCGGTTGCACTTGTCGGATCGCGTCACCAATGTCTACAGCGACCTGGTGGACGCCGCCTTTCGCCAGGGCGAGCCGCCTGATTCGAACATGCTGGCCCTGGCGGTGGACCTGACAAATCGCCGCGTGCTCTGTGCCTCCCCAACGTATCTGGAAAAACACGGCACACCCGATACGCCGCAGGCGCTGGCCAAACACACCTGCCTGTGCTTCATGCTGGGCGAGGACGTGTACGACCGGTGGAAGTTCTGGCGTGACGGTGAAGAGGCGACGGTGCGCGTGGGCGGCGGCAACATTGCCAACGACGGCGACGTGGTGCGCCTGTGGGCGCTGGCGGGCCGGGGCGTTATTTACAAGTCAGGGCTGGATGTAGCGGCCGATCTGGCAGCAGGCCGCTTGGTGGCGCTGTGCACCGAGTGGCAGACAGAGGCGTCGCCCATATACATGATGTTGCCCGGGCTGCGGCAGCTCACACCGGGCTTGCGGCTGTTGCGGGAGTTTATTGGCGAGCGCTGCGCGCTGCTCGCCAAACCCTGAATCACAGCGAACGGCCCAGTGTGCACCGCCCGGCGGCAGCATGCAAGCCAACGCTGAAGACCGCCCTCACTCCAGGGTTGCGCGCAGGACTGCACCGCTTCACCTCTATCGCGCGCACAATGAATTTTCCAGCCGCCATCCTGGTGGTCTTCAAAGCAGCCCGGCCCGCAGGCCTTGCGTGCTGCAAATCCTGAAAGGAAAAACTCCCATGCAAATCCAGGTCAATTCCAAGAACACCCTGCACACCGGCGAATCTTTCGAGCGCTGGGCCAGTGGTGAACTCCACGAATCCCTGAGCCGCTTCAAAGGCGACATCACGCGCATTGAAGTGCACATGAGCGATGAGAACAGCGACAAGGCAGGCCTGGAGCAAAAGCGCTGCGTGATGGAGGCGCGGCTGCGGCTGCCGCACCACGAACCGCTGGCCGTCAACCACAATGCGCCCAACCAGGACCTGGCGTTTCGCGGCGCCAGCGACAAGCTCAAGCGTGTGCTGGACCACACCCTGGGCAAGCTGCGCGACCACCACCGCGACCGCGAAACCATCCGGCACGAGCCGGCGCCGGAAAGCGGGGCGACTTGACCCCTTAAGCCGCAAGACTTAAGCGGCGGCTTTTTCGGCCGCGCGCGGCGGTTTTCTTTTCCCGGCGCTCCTTGGTTCTTTTGCTTCTTTTGCGAGCGTGCGAAGAGTTTCTATGAACTCCTGTGCGGCCGCCGAAAGCGGGGCGCTCCGGCGCGTCAACACGCCGAACTCCGGCAGCTCTACCCGATGGGTCAGCGGGAGCGCCACCACCCGCCCAGCCTCCAACGCCGCACGCACCACGGGTTCAGGCAACTGTGTCACGGCATCGGTTTGTTGAATAATTTGCAGCGCCGCAAAGATGGAGCTGCATTCAATCAGGTTGGCTGGACGTGACAGACCTGCGCTGGAGAATTCACGCTCCAGCAGCACTCTGGACGGGCTGGGCTGCGGCTGCATGACCCAGGCTTCACCGGTGAGTTCCGCAATGCTGCGTGGCGGCTTGGTAGCCAGCCGGTGCCGCTCGGAGACCACAAACAACAGCTTCTCGTTGCCCAGTGCCTCGAAGCTGAAGTGGCTGGGTTGCTCCGCCGCGCTGAAACGGCACACGGCCAGTTCAAGCTGGTGTGCCTCCATCAATTGCATCACCTGGTCGCTGGTGTCCCCCAGCAGCCGGATGGTCAGCAGGGGGTAGCGGGCTTTCATGCGCGCCACCGCGGGGGCTACAAGGTCGGGCGCCGCACCCATGATCGCGCCCACGCTCAGGAAGCCGTGGCCGCCGTGCCGCTTGTTCTCCAGATCGGCGGCGAAATGCCCCATCTGGCCCAGCAACAGCCGCGCGTAGGCAATGACCTCCTCGCCCAGCGGTGTGGGGATCATGCCGCGCGAGTGGCGCAGGAACAGCGGCAAGCCCAGTAGCGACTCAACATCCTTCAGCAGCTTGGTGGCCGAGGGCTGGGTCATGTTGAGTTCTTCGGCCGCCAGATGGAGGTTGCGGCAGTCCCCCAGCGATCGCAGCAGCGAAAAGTGCTTCAGGCGCAGGCGGTTCTTCAGCCGTTGCAGCAAAAGTTCATCGGACTGGACTTTGGAGGGTGGTGTGCGTAATTCCATTTAGCTATCGTAGAGTATTAATTATTGATTAGCCAGGAATCGCAGACCTGCATACAGTCCGCTCCATCAACAAGGAGACAGGTATGCGATTAATGCGAGTCGGCCCCGCAGGCCAGGAACGCCCGGCATTGCTGGATGCCAATGGCCAGCTTCGTGACCTCTCTGCGCATTGCGCAGACATTGCCGGCGCCACGCTGGCGCCGGCCGGCCTGGCGGCACTGCGCGCCCTGGACCCGGCCTCCCTGCCGCTGCTTGATTCGTCTCTGCGTGTCGGCCCCTGTGTCGGGAGCGTGCGAAAGATCGTTTGTGTCGGCCTTAACTACGCCGACCATGCGGCCGAATCGAACATGCCCATACCGGCCGAGCCGGTGCTTTTCATGAAGCCGGTCAGCAGCATCGTCGGGCCATTTGATGATGTCGAGATACCGCGCGGCGCAAAGAAAACGGACTGGGAGGTCGAGCTCTGCATCGTCATCGGCCAGCGCGCCAAGTACGTCAGCGAGGCTGATGCACTGGACCATGTGGCCGGTTACTGCGTGGCCAACGATGTATCGGAGCGGGCATTCCAGATCGAGCGCGGCGGGCAGTGGGACAAGGGAAAGGCGCATGACACGTTTGCGCCTGTAGGCCCCTGGCTGGTGACCGCCGACGAGGTGGGTGACCCGCAAAAGCTCGCGCTGTGGCTGGACGTGGACGGCCGCCGCTTCCAGAACGGCAGCACCAACACCATGATCTTCGGCGTTCGCCAGGTGGTCAGCTACATCAGCCAGTTCATGTCGCTGGAGCCCGGGGATCTGATCTTCACAGGCACGCCGCCGGGCGTGGGCATGGGGCAAAAGCCGCCCCTCTATTTGCGGCCTGGCCAAACCATACAGCTGGGCATCCAGGGTTTGGGCGAGCAGCGGCAACGCACCGTTCAGGCCTGACACGTTGATTCCCAGCCTTCATTCTTCCCAGCCTTCATTCTTCTTTTCTTTCATACACACCATGAATCAAATCGATCTTTCCAGCCGCGTCGCGGTTATCACAGGCGGCGCCCAGGGCATGGGCTATGCAACCGCACAGAGAATGCTGGCCTCCGGCGCTTCGGTAGCGCTGTGGGACATTGACGCGCCGCGCCTGGCTCTGGCGCAAGCGGCGCTGGAACCCTCCGGCAAGGTCACCACGGCGGTGGTCGAGCTGACGGATGAGGCCTCGGTGGAAGCCGCGACGCGGGCCACGCTGGAGGCCTTCGGCCGCATTGACATCCTGGTCAACAACGCCGGCATTACTGGCGGCAATGGCCTCACGTGGGAACTGGCTCCCGATGTCTGGCGCAGGGTTGTCGAGGTGAACCTGATTGGCCCCTACCTCACCTGCCGCAGCATCGTGCCGCACATGGTGAAAGCCGGCTATGGCCGCATCGTCAACATTGCATCGGTGGCAGGTAAGGAAGGCAATCCGAATGCGTCGCACTACAGCGCGTCGAAGGCCGGCCTGATCGGATTGACAAAGTCGCTCGGCAAGGAGCTGGCCAAGACCGGCGTGCTGGTCAACGCGGTTACCCCGGCCGCCGCCAAAACGGCCATTTTCGATTCCATGAAGCAGGAGCACATCGACTTCATGCTGTCAAAGATACCGATGGGCCGCTTTCTTCAAGTCGATGAGGCCGCCTCGCTGATCGGCTGGCTATCGTCTGAAGACTGCGCCTTCAGCACCGGCGCGGTGTTCGACCTGTCAGGCGGACGGGCTACCTATTGACCCATTTCCCGGCCCTCCGGATTTTCACCCCAGAGCAGCTCCAGATCTGCCATTTCATTACCCAGGAGACAACTTCATGAATTCGCGCCTTAACCCTCAACTTGAGCAGGTCACGGCCAAGGCCACCCGGCGGCTCGTACCCTTTTTATTGCTGATGTATGTGCTGGCCTTTCTGGACCGCGCCAACATCGGCTTCGCCAAACAGGCTTTCCAGCTGGACACCGGCGTGTCGAACGCCGCCTACGCTTTGGGCGCCGGCATCTTCTTCATTGGTTATGCCTTGCTTGAAGTGCCCAGCAACCTCATCATGTACCGCGTGGGTGCCCGCGCATGGATGTGCCGCATCATGGTGACCTGGGGACTGGTTTCGGCCGGGCTGATGTTTGTCACCAGCGAAACGTCGTTCTACGTCCTGCGCTTTTTGCTCGGTGTCGCTGAAGCTGGCTTTTTCCCCGGCGTGATTTACTTTCTGACGAAGTGGTTTCCGGTCCATGCCCGCACCCGCGTCATTGGAATGTTCTATTTTGGCGCGCCGCTGGCTTTCATCTTCGGCAGCCCCCTGTCCGGCTTGCTGCTGGAAATCAACGGCATGTGGGGCCTCAAAGGCTGGCAGTGGATGTTCCTGGTCGAGGGGATGATGGCCAGTGTTGTCGGTGTATGGGCCTTCTGGTACCTCGACAACCGGCCGGAAGATGCCAGATGGCTCACGGCCGGTGAGCGATACACGCTGGTTGATGCGATTGCCAGGGAAGAGATACACAAAGAGGCACACGGGCCGAACGGTGTGCTGGCGGCGCTGGCCAACGGCCGTGTCCTGTTCCTGTCGACGATCTATTTCCTGATTCAGATGAGTGTGTACGGCGTGGTGTTTTACCTGCCCACGCAAGTCGCAACGCTTTTGGGCAAAAAGGTCGGCCTTGAAGTCGGTCTGGTCACTGCGATCCCCTGGATCTGCGCACTTGTCGCTGCCTACTTTCTTCCCCGTTTTGCCGAACGCCGCCAACAGCAGGCCGGCCTTGGTTTTGCAACGCTGGTGGTCTGCGCCGCAGGCATCGCCTTGTCCGTCTCATCGGGCTCTCCGCTGTATTCGCTGATTGCGCTGTGTTTTGCCGCTGCCGGCTTTATCGCCGTGCAGCCGCTTTTCTGGAGCTTCCCGACCTCTTATCTCGGCGGCGCCGCCGCTGCCGGCGGCATTGCGCTGATCAACTCGATTGGCTCACTCGGCGGCTTCTTTGCCCCCAACGTCAAGACATGGGCTGAAAAATCCTTCGACTCGGCCAACGCGGGCCTCTATCTGCTTGCCGGCACGACGCTGATTGGCGCGCTGCTGTTCCTGGCGCTGCGCCAGCGGCAACAGGTGATGGCCGCCGCGAGGTCTACAGCCTGAATCCACTTTCAATCACACATCCATTGAAACCACTATGAACGACATGCCGACCATCAAGCACGTACGTGCCTTCACTGTCCGCGGCGGCGGCGCTGACTACCACGACCAGGGGGAGGGGCACTGGATCGATGACCACATCTCGACGCCGATGGGGCGTTACCCCGAATACCGCCAGAGCCGCCAGTCCTTCGGCATCAATGTGCTGGGCACGCTGGTGGTGGAGATCGAAGCCAGCGACGGCACAGTGGGTTTTGCCGTTACCACCGGCGGGGAGGTGGGCGCCTTCATTGTTGAAAAACACCTGGCCCGTTTTCTTGAAGGCCAGCGCGTCACCGACATCGAAAAAATGTGGGACCAGATGTACTACGCCACCTTGTACTACGGCCGCAAAGGCATCGTGATCAACACCATCTCCGGCGTGGACCTGGCTTTGTGGGATCTCCTGGCTAAAGTGCGCAAGGAGCCGGTTCATGCGCTGCTGGGCGGGCCGGTGCGAGAGGAGCTGCAGTTCTATGCCACCGGGCCCCGGCCCGACTTGGCCCAGGGCATGGGCTTCATCGGCGGCAAGATGCCCTTGCAGCACGGCCCTGCGGAGGGCGAAGAGGGCCTGAAAAAGAACATTTCGAAGCTCGCGGAGATGCGCCGCCGCGTCGGCCCCGACTTCTGGCTGATGTTCGACTGCTGGATGAGCCTGGACGTTAACTACGCCACGCGCCTGGCGAATGCCGCACACGAGCACGGCCTGAAGTGGATTGAGGAGGCCTTGCCACCTGACGATTACTGGGGCTATGCCGAACTGCGCCGCAGCGTGCCCCGCGGCATGATGGTCACTACCGGTGAGCATGAGGCCACGCGCTGGGGGTTTCGCCTGCTTCTCGAAATGGGTTGCTGCGACATCATCCAGCCCGACGTGGGCTGGTGCGGTGGCCTCACCGAACTCATCAAGATATCGGCCCTGGCCGACGCACACAACGCGATGGTCGTCCCGCATGGCTCTTCGGTCTATAGCTACCACTTTGTCATCACCCGCCATAACAGCCCGTTTGCGGAGTTTTTGATGATGGCGCCTGAGGGTGACCGCGTGGTGCCGATGTTCAACCCCCTGTTGCTCGATGAGCCCGTGCCGGTCAATGGCCGCATGAAGGCCAGTGCGCTGGACGCGCCCGGCTTCGGCGTGCGGCTCAATCCCGATTGCGCGTTGCACAGGCCTTTTGACCACTGAGGCGCCTTCGATGCACCATGCCTAGTGAGGCGGCCATCAATACGTTCAACCGCCTGGATGCTGATGCCAAGCCCCTGCGATTTGCCGAGGTGCGTGCGGCGCATCGGTGAAGACCTGCGCGATGGCCGGCAGGTCTGCGTGGGTGTAGGGCCGGATGAATTTGTGGGTGGGGTGGGTGAATAAATACCCGAAAATTCAAGCGTTTTATGGCCGTAGCCCAATAACGACGCTGGCTACAAGCTCCTGATTTGATAGCAATCCGGCGTGGCCCGGAACCAGCCTCAAAATCAGAAACTGCCCAGATAGTCCATCTTGCCCAGCGGCACACCCTGGTTGCGCAGGATGGCGTAGGCCGTGGTGAGGTGAAAGAACAGGTTGGGCAGCACGAAGTTGAGCAGGTAAGGCTCGCAGTCGAAGTTCATTTCCTTGCCGCGGATTTTCAGCGTCACCTGGCCGCCAGCGCGGGCGTTGATTTGCGCCTCGCCCACGGTTTTCAGAAAGTCCACCGTCTTGGCGATGCGGGCCTGCAGCTCGTCAAATGTGGTTTCGGTGTCGGCAAAGCTGGGCGGGGTGACGGCCGCCAGGCGTGCCGCGCCGAACTTGGCGGCGTCGCTGGCGCCCTGCACCTGGCCGGAGAGCGGGTACATGTCGGGCGCCAGGCGGGCGTTGACGTAAGTGGCCAGATCGATATTGTTGGCCGCAGCGTGGGCCTTGGCTTTTTCAAGCACGGCCGACAGGTTGTCAAAGCCGCGGATGAAGACGGGAATGGAAGCCTGGTAAAGCGTCAGTGGCATGGGAGTTCTCGTGGAAGGGTGGTTTCGGCGGGATGGCCGGGGCGAGAGATGGCGGAGATGCCGAAGCCGATTTTGTCCCTCTTGCGAAAACCTTGCTGGCCGCGCCCCCGGATCCCGTTTCACCCTCAACAGCCGCTCAGGAACCGGCCATCAGCTTGTGCACCAGGTCGGCCGTGGTTGAGGCTTTGTATTTGCGCATCAGGCGCGCGCGATAGATTTCAACGGTGCGGTGGCTGATGACCAGCGCGCGGCCGATTTCCTTGGAGGTCATGCCGTCCATCAGGTGGGCGGCCACTTCGCGTTCGCGGGCGGTGAGCTCAGCCGTGACGGGGCGGCGCGAGCTGAGGTCTTCAAAGGTCCAGATGCCGGCTTCGTGCGGCGCGCTGCGGTTGAGCGCCCGGCCGGTGACGTGGCACCAGAAGGTCTCGCCCTTGTTGCGGCCGTCCACGCGCTTCATGATGCGGTCGTCGGAGTAAAGGCCCTTGGCGTTCAGGATGGGGATCATGCGCGCGCCTATGCGCTCGTACTCGTCCGCGCTGGGATAAAGAACCAGGAAGGACTGGCCGACGAGTTGCTCTCGTGTGGCGCCAAACATCTCGCACAAATGCCGGTTGCAGTCCACAATTGAGCGGTTGCGTGACAGCACCAGGCCTACCGGCGCCAGATCGAACGCGAGCTGGTAATCCACATCCACAGTACTTACCTTTACGGAAAACTACGTAACTTGATAAGTAGTATCGTAATGGATTGCGGATGGCAGACCCTGACCATTCAATGACGCCAGCAATGACACCAGCAATGACCCAGGAACAAGGAGACGATTTGTGAAGAAACTTTTCCCCTCAGCCGCCGAGGCCCTCAAGGGCGTCGTCAAAGACGGCCAACTGATGGCCGTGGGCGGCTTCGGCCTGTGCGGCATCCCTGAGGCGCTGATTGACGCCTTGCGCGACAGCCAGGTCAAGGACCTGACGGTCATCTCCAACAACGCGGGCGTCGATGACTTCGGCCTGGGCAAGCTGCTGCGCACGCGCCAGATCAAACGAATGATTGCCAGCTACGTGGGCGAGAACAAGGAGTTTGAGCGCCAGTACCTGGCCGGGGAACTCGAACTGGAATTCACGCCGCAAGGCACGCTGGCTGAAAAGCTGCGCGCGGGCGGCGCGGGCATCCCGGCTTTCTTCACCAAGACCGGCGTGGGCACGCAAGTGGCCGACGGCAAGGAACTGCGTGAGTTTGACGGCGAGACCTATGTGATGGAGCGTTCGCTGGTGCCTGATGTGGCGCTGGTCAAGGCGCACACGGCCGACAAGTCCGGCAACCTGCGCTTTAACCTCACAGCCCGCAATTTCAACCCGGCCGCCGCGATGGCCGGCAAGATCTGCATCGTCGAGGTGGAGAAGGTCGTCGAAATCGGCGAACTGGCGCCTGATGACATTCACCTGCCTGGGATTTATGTGCACCGCATTGTGCTGAATGCCAACCCAGAAAAACGCATCGAGAAGCGAACCATTACCGAGAAAGCGGGAGTTTGATATGCCCTGGACCCAAGACCAAATGGCGGCGCGTGCCGCCCAGGAACTCGAAGACGGTTTTTACGTCAACCTCGGCATCGGCATCCCGACGCTGGTAGCCAATTTCACCGGCGACAAGGAAGTCTGGCTGCAGTCGGAAAACGGCATGCTGGGCATCGGCCCCTTTCCCACTGAAGACGAAGTCGACGCCGACCTGATCAACGCCGGCAAGCAGACGGTCACCACCATCAAGGGCTCGGCCATTTTTGGCAGCCACGAAAGCTTCGCGATGATTCGCGGCGGCAAGATCAACCTGTCCATCCTGGGCGCGATGCAAGTCAGCGAAAAGGGCGACCTGGCCAACTGGATGATCCCCGGCAAGATGGTCAAGGGCATGGGCGGCGCGATGGACCTGGTGGCAGGCGTGAAGCGCGTCATCGTGCTGATGGAACACGTCGCCAAAAAGAAAGACGGCACCGAAGACATGAAAATTTTGCCGCAATGCACCTTGCCGCTGACAGGCGTAGGTGTGGTGGACCGCATCATCACCGACCTGGCCGTGATGGACGTGACGCCTGAAGGCCTGAAGCTGGTGGAGCTGGCGCCCGGCGTGACGCGCGAAGCGCTGCAGGCCAAGACCGGCGTGACGCTGATTTGAATTGATCCGGGGCCTTAAAGACTCTGACAGGCCCTGGGTCCCCAAACAAAAAGCCGCCGCCTTCTTCAGGCGGCGGCTTTTTTGTTTCCCCTGGCGGGTTTATCAATTTTGTCCGTTGCTTTGTCCCGGAGTTTTTGCTTTGCGTCCGCACCGGGCTTGCGCCTGGAAGTGGGCGTAGCTTGCAGCAATTCGTCCCGGGCCAGGTTTTCGATCATCGCCAGCAGCACGGTGCGCGTGGTCTTGATGTCTTCGGGTGCGATCCCTTCGATGCTCACATTGTTGGTGTCTTCCGCCATGGGAACCAGCAATTTCTTGAGCGCGCGGCCTTCGTCGCTGAGGTAGACATACATGTTCTTCTTGTTGGTTGGCAACTGCTTGCGCACGATATAGCCCAGCGATTCCATGGCCTTCATGGCGGTAAAGGTGGTGGGCTCCATCACGCCGGCGCGCTCGCTCAGCTCTTTTTGGGTGAGGCCATCCGACTCCCAGAGGATGCGCAGAAAGGTCCAGTGGCCAAACGGCACGCCGTGCCGCGCCAGCCGGACCTGCAACGCCCGGTGAAAGGCGCGCGAGGCATCGCGGATCAGGTGGGCGAGGCGGTCGTTGGGAACGGCTTCGCGCCAGTGGCGGATGATGTTTTGCGTGTCATTGCTCATGAGTTGGCATTGTGACTGACTTGGTGCACGGGGTGGCAAGTGTTGCCGGTTTTGGCCGATTCCAGCAATGCCAGGCAGGCGGCGGTGGTGGCGCGGGCCCATTGCCCGCTGTGGACTGGCGCGCGGCCCTCTATAACGGCGGCAAAAAGCTCGTCAATCACCTCCTGGCGCGGGATCGCCGGGGCGGGAAGGGCTTCGAAGGTCCTTTCGCCGTCGGTGTAGACGGTGATGCCTGAGGGGCCGGGCCGCAAATCGGCTTTTTCGCAGCTCACGATGAACTGGCCGAAATGCTGGTGTTGCAGGCCTTGGGGCAGGGCGGTGCCGGCCGTGTACAGGCTGCCGCCGTAGTTGCGTGCGGCTTTCAGTGCGGCTTCTTCGGCAGATGTCGCGGCTGCTTCCAGGCGCTTTCGGGCCGCGCCGTAGTCGGCCGGATTTTTGGCCTGGCCCATTTCGCCGATGTTGCCGAGCAATTCGTCGGAGTCATAGTGGCCATAGCCGCTGTAGGTGGCCGAGGCAAACGCGCCGCCTTCAAATTCGATCAGCGCGCTGTAGGCGCCTTCGGTCGGGCGGGTTGCGTCCCATGCCCCAGTGTGGGCGCGCACGCTGCGCACCAGCCCGCCGCCCAGTAAGCGCACGATGTCCATCTGGTGGGTGGCCTGGCTGTGGATCACGCCGCCGCCGGCGGCGGTGTCAAGCTCTTCGGGGCGGCGCGGCCGGTAGAGGAAGTCGGTGTAGTTCATGGCGTGGATCATCTTCACCGCGCCGTAGCGGCCGCTGCCGATCAGTTCGCGCGTGCGCCGTATCGGCGTGTTGAAGCTGTGGCTGTGGCCCACGATGAGGTGCACGCCCGCGCTTTTGGCCGCATCAATCATGCTGGTGCATTCATCGACCGTGAGGGCCATGGGCTTTTCCACCATGACATGCTTGCCGAAGGAGGCGGCCAGGCGAACGTGCTCGGCGTGGAACTGGTGGGGTGAGGCGATGTAGAGCACCTCGACCGCCGGGTTGGCGCACAGCGCTTCGATGGACTCGTAAGAGGGCGCGCCGAAATCTTTTTCAAACTGCGCGCGGGCCTGGGCAAGCGGGTCGGTCGCGCCGACCAGCGCGACGCGGCTGTCGTGCACAAAGGTGGGCAGCATGAGCGTGAAGGCCCGTCCCAGGCCCACCACGCCGATCTTGAGTAGCCGGTTTGTCATAAGTCCAGTACCAGTTCAGGCGATTTTGCCCGTGAGACGCAGACCATGATGTGGCCGGACTTTTCTTCGTCGGTCAGCACCATGTCGCGGTGCTCGGCCTCGCCAGCCAGCAGGCGGGTTTTGCAGGTGCCGCAGGTGCCGCTTTCACAAGAGCTGGCCACGCGCAGGCCGGTGGCGCGCAGGGCTTCCAGAATGGTTTGATCGGCGCCAACTTCTACCGTCTTGCCGGTCTTTTGCAGGCGCACGCTGAAGGGCGTGTTTTCCGCATACACGGTGGCGTCGACACCGAAGCTTTCAAAATGCACTGCGCCTGACGGCCAGTGGCCCGACATGTCTTGCACGCTGTCCATCAGCCCCTTGGGCCCGCAGCAGTAGACGTGTGCGGCGGTGGGCTTTTCCAACACAGGCCACAAATCCAGCGCCTGGTCGATGTCGCCGTGGTCGTGGTGGATCTGCACCTTGCCGGCAAACTCGGATTGAAGTTCATCAATGAACGCCGTGCTGCCCGCATCGCGCGTGCAGTAGTAGAGCTTGAAGTCGGCATTCGCGCGCTTGAGGTGCCGCATCATGGCCAGCACCGGCGTGATGCCGATACCGCCCGCCACAAAGATGGATTGCGTGGCATTGCCTGCCAGCTCGAAGTTGTTGCGCGGGGCGCTGACCGACAGCAACTGCCCTTGCTGCACGTCGTCGGCCATGCTGACGGAGCCGCCGCGGCCGCGTTCGTCACGCTTGACGGCGATCTGCCAGGCGCCGGTGTCGGCAGGGTCGCTGCACAGCGAATAGTTGCGCCGCACGCCGTTCGGCACTTGCACCGTCAGGTGCGAACCAGGCGTGAAGGCGGGCAGGGGCGCACCGTCCGGATGGCGCAATTCGAACAGGTAAATGCCTTGCGCGACTTCTTCTTTGCGCGCAACCTTTAGCGGAAAG
>JAJKJM010000127.1 GCA_021153985.1 Polaromonas sp. | reverse complement strand
GGTGCTGGTCGATGCCGGCGACATGATTCCGCTGGACGGAGAAGTGATTGAAGGCGTGGCCTCGGTCGACGAAAGCGCCATCACCGGCGAATCGGCTCCGGTGGTGCGCGAGTCGGGCGGTGATTTTTCCGCCGTGACCGGCGGCACGCGCGTGCTGTCCGACTGGCTGGTGGTGCGTATCACCGTCAACCCCGGCGAGTCCTTCCTGGACCGCATGATCAGCATGGTCGAAGGCGCCAAGCGCCAGAAGACGCCCAATGAAATCGCGTTGACGATCTTGCTGGTGGCGCTGACCATTGTTTTTCTGGTGGTCACGGTCACGTTGCTGCCGTTCTCCGTGTTCAGCGTGGGCGCCGTTGGGGCGGGTAAGGTGGTGAGCATCACCGCACTGGTGGCGCTGCTGGTCTGCCTGATCCCGACCACCATTGGCGGCCTGCTGTCGGCCGTGGGCGTGGCCGGCATGAGCCGCATGATGCAGGCCAACGTCATCGCCACTTCGGGCCGCGCGGTTGAAGCTGCCGGCGACGTGGATGTACTGCTGCTGGACAAGACCGGCACCATCACCCACGGTAACCGCCAGGCGTCGAGCTTTTTGCCTGCACCCGGTGTGTCTGAAAAAGCGCTCGCCACCTGCGCCATGCAGGCCTCCTATGCCGATGAAACACCGGAAGGCCGCAGCATCGTGGCGCTGGCCCTGAAGCTGGCCGTGAGCCAATCACCCCTGCGGGCCGTCAGCGAGGTTCCCTTTACGGCGCAAACCCGCATGAGCGGAATGGACGTCCTGAACCCCGACGGAAGCAAGAGGGAATTGCGCAAGGGTGCGGTCGACGCGATCCGCAAGCATATTGAGGCAATGGGCGGAAGCGTTCCGGCTGAAGTTTTGCGTGCTTCGGATGAAGTGTCGCGCCGCGGCAGCACGCCACTGGCGGTGGCCGATGGCAGCACGGTGCTAGGCATCGTGGAGTTGAAAGACATCGTCAAGGTCGGCATCAAGGACCGCTTCGGCGAACTGCGCCGCATGGGCATCAAGACGGTGATGATCACCGGCGACAACAAGCTCACGGCCGCCGCCATTGCCGCCGAGGCGGGTGTTGACGACTTCCTGGCCGAGGCCACTCCCGAAGACAAGCTCAAGCTGATACGCCAGTACCAGGCTGAAGGGCGGCTGGTGGCGATGACGGGCGACGGCACCAATGATGCCCCGGCCCTGGCCCAGGCCGATGTGGCAGTGGCCATGAACAGCGGCACCCAAGCTGCCAAGGAGGCCGGCAACATGGTGGATCTCGACTCCAACCCCACCAAGCTGCTGGAGATTGTGGAAACCGGCAAGGCCCTTCTGATGACGCGCGGCTCGCTCACCACGTTTTCGATTGCCAACGACGTGGCCAAGTACTTCGCCATCATTCCGGCGATTTTTGTGACTACCTACCCGCAGCTGGCTGCGCTCAATGTGATGCGCCTGGGTAGTCCGTCGTCGGCGATTTTGTCGGCAGTGATTTTCAACGCGCTGATCATCATGTTCCTGATCCCGCTCGCGCTCAAGGGAGTGAAATACCGTGCTGTAGGCGCCGCCACGCTGCTGCGCCGCAACCTGCTGATCTACGGCCTGGGTGGCCTCATCGTGCCCTTTATCGGCATCAAGGCGATTGACCTGCTGCTCGTGGCCCTGAACCTGGCTTGAATACCTCTTTATCCAAGGACTCCTCATGAAAACCATTCTCAGACCCGCATTGGTGATGTTCACCATCCTGACCCTGGTCACCGGTGTGGCCTACCCGCTGGTGGTGACCGGCGCCGCGCAATCGTTGTTTCCGGCGCAGGCCGGCGGCAGCCTGATCCAGCGTGACGGCAAGGTCGTCGGTTCTTCGCTGATTGGGCAAAACTTCAGCGAACCCAAAAACTTCTGGGGCCGCCCGTCAGCTACGGGGCCCATGCCTTACAACGCCGCGGCTTCCAGTGGCTCCAACCAGGGCCCGCTGAATCCCGCACTGGTCGATGCCGTCAGGGGCCGTGTCGAGGCGCTCAAAGCGGCCGATCCGGGCAACACGGCGAAGGTGCCGGTGGACTTGGTCACGGCGTCTGCCAGCGGGCTGGACCCGCACATCAGCCCGGCTGCGGCCAGCTACCAGGTGGCCCGTGTGGCGAAGGCGCGCGGCCTGCCGCTTGAGAAGATTCAGGCCTTGGCCGGACAGCACACCGAGCAGCCCTTGCTGGGCTTTCTGGGCGAGCCCCGGGTGAATGTGCTGCAACTCAACCTGGCGCTGGAAGCCCTTCGTTAAGAAAAGATGGCGAGTCCGGCGAAGAGAAAAAACATACCCGGTGTTACCCTTTGCAAGGCGACCTTTGAGACCTTTCGATCATCCAGGAATGATGCAACGGTATGGCCAGTTCTCCCGACTCCCGCCCTGACCCCGACGAGCTTCTCGATCGCCTGCGCGGCGAGGAGGAAAAAGCGCGCCGCGGCCGTTTGCGCATCTACTTCGGCGCCAGCGCCGGTGTGGGCAAGACTTATGCCATGCTCAGCGCCGCGCAGCGCGAGCGCAAGGCCGGGCGGGATGTGCTGGTCGGCGTGGTCGAAACGCATGGTCGTAGCGAAACCATGGAGTTGCTGGCCGGGCTTGAGCTGTTGCCCTTGCAGGAGGTGGCCTACCGCGGGCACAGGTTGAAAGAGTTCGACCTGGACGCAGCGCTGGCGCGCAAGCCGTCGCTGCTGCTGGTCGACGAGCTCGCCCACAGCAATGTGGAAGGTTCGCGCCACGCCAAGCGCTGGCAGGACGTGCAGGAGCTGCTGGAGGCCGGCATCGATGTGTGGTCGGCCGTTAATGTGCAGCACCTGGAAAGCCTCAATGGCACGGTGGGTGCCATCACCGGCATACGCGTGCATGAAACTGTGCCGGACACGGTGCTGGACGGCGCCGACGAAATTATTTTGGTCGACGTCACGCCTGACGAACTGATGGCGCGGCTGAAGGCCGGCAAGGTCTACCTGCCGCAGCAGGCCGAGCGCGCGGCGCAGAACTTTTTCCGCAAAGGCAATTTGATCGCGCTGCGCGAGATTGCATTGCGGCGCACGGCCGAGCATGTGGAAGACGACGTCCGCAGCTACCGCGTCGAAAAATCCATCGCCCCGGTCTGGAACACCGAAGGCGCGATCCTCGCCTGCATAGGCCCACGGGAAGGGGCCGAGCAGACCGTGCGCACGGCGGCGCGCCTGGCCGGCCAGCTCAATGTGCGCTGGCATGCGGCTTATGTGGAAACGCCGCGCCTGCAGCTGTTGGAGATTGCCAGGCGCGACCGCATCCTGGCCGTGATTCAGCTGGCCGAGGAACTGGGCGCGGCCACGGCGGTGCTCACCGGCGGCGATGCCGCGGCCGAACTGGTGGCGCAGGCACAGCAACTCAATTGCGCCACGCTGGTGGTGGGGCGCCCGCAACTGCCGGGCTGGCGCGCGCTGTGGGCCGGCTCCACCATGACGCGCCGGCTGGCGACATTGGCGCCCACGCTGGACATTGTGGAAGTGGGTCACGCCGACAGCGCGCGGCGGCTGTCGCGCGCTGTGCAGCGTTCTGCCGACGATGATGCCGCCGCGGCCTGGCAGGAGAGCCTGCCGCGATACGCATGGGCAATGGCTGGTAGCGCCGCCGTCACCTTGCTGGCCCTGCCCTTGCTCAGATTTTTTGACCTCGCCAACATCGTGATGCTGTTTCTGCTCGGCACGGTGCTCGTGGCGCTGAAGTTCGGGCGCGGGCCGGCGGCGCTGGCGGCTTTCCTCAATGTAGCGGCGTTTGACTTTTTCTTTGTGCCACCCCGCCTGTCGTTTGCCGTCAGCGATGTGCAGTACCTGTTGACGTTTTCCGTCATGCTAATGGTGGGGCTGCTAACCGGGCAACTCACGGCGGGCCTGCGTTTTCAGGCGCGCATTGCGGCCAGCCGCGAGCGCCGCGCACAATCGCTATTCGAGCTCACGCGAGACCTGTCCGCGGCGCTGCTGAGTGAGCAAGTGATGGAACTCGGCGAGGCGGCCGCGCAGCGCAACTTCGGCGGGCGGGCGCTGGTGATGGTGACCGACAGCCACGACCAGTTGCTGCCGCCAGCCAAACCACCCGCGGATTTCGACGCCAGCGTGGCCGACTGGGTGTTCCGCAACGAACAGCCGGCGGGGCTGGCCACCGCCACCTTGTCGGCCCAGACATGGCATTACATCCCGCTCAAGGCGCCGATGCGCGTGCGTGGCGTGCTGGCGCTCAAGCCTGCGCAGGCGCGTTGGCTGCTGATTCCCGAGCAGATGCAGCAGCTCGAGACCCTGGCGCGGCAGATCGCTATCGCGCAGGAGCGCGTGCACTATGTGGAAGTGGCCCAGCAGGCGGTGGTGCAGATGGAGTCCGAGAAACTGCGCAACATGCTGCTGGCGGCGATTTCGCACGACGTACGCACGCCGCTGACCGCGCTGATAGGCTTGGCCGATTCTTTGCAGCGCACGGTGCCGCCGCTCAACGAAGCGCAGTCGCAGGCGGCACGCGCCATCGCCGGCGAAGCGCGCCACCTGAGTGCGCTGGTCAACAACCTGCTGGACATGGCGCGGCTGCAAAGCGGTGCGGTCAACCTGCGCAGCGACTGGCAGTCGGTCGAAGAAATCGTCGGTTCGGCGATCCGCCAGGCGCAGCACGCGCTGGCCGGCAAGGCTGTCACGGCGGCGCTACCTGCCGACCTGCCGCTGGTCGAATTTGACGCGGTTCTGATGGAGCGCGTGCTCGTCAACCTGCTGGAAAACGCCGCCAAGTACGGGCAGGCGCCCATAGAGGTAAGCGCAAAGGCGATGGAGCAGGCCCTGGTGCTGGCGGTGCGTGACTACGGGCCAGGCCTGCCCACCGCCCTGAAGGGGCGCGAGCACGAGCTGTTTGAGAAGTTCACGCGCGGCGAGGCTGAGTCGGCCACGCCGGGTGTGGGGCTGGGCCTGGCCATCTGCCAGGCGGTGGTACAGGCGCACCGCGGGCAGATCACGGCCGCCAATGCGCCGGGCGGTGGTGCAGAATTCACCATCACGTTGCCGCGACGCCCGCCACCACAGGGCCTGCCAGAAACCACCTGACCTTTCTTTCCTTTACTCATGTCCCACTCCACGCCCGTTGCCGTTGTGATTGAAGACGAGCCGCAAATACGCCGCTTCGTGCGCGCGGCCCTGGAGGCCGAAGGCTGGCAGGTGTTCGAGGCAGACACCGGCAAGCGCGGGCTGACCGAGGCCGGCACGCGCAAGCCCGACCTGCTGGTCCTAGATCTGGGTTTGCCCGACGGCGACGGGCTGGAGGTGATTCGTGACGTGCGCGGCTGGTCGGCCGTGCCGATTGTGGTGTTGTCGGCGCGCGCCGATGAGGCCGACAAAATTGCCGCGCTGGACGCCGGCGCCGACGACTACCTGACCAAGCCTTTCGGCGTGGGCGAGCTGCTGGCCCGTGTACGTGCCAATCTGCGCCGGCCGCGCGCTGCCAGCGCCGACGGAACGCCTGACGAGCCGCTTTTTACCTTTGGCGATGTGGCGGTGGACCGCCAGGCGCGGCTGGTGCGGCGCGCCGGTGCGGAGGTGCACCTCACCCCCATCGAATACCGCCTGCTCACCGTTCTGATGACCAACGCCGGGCGGGTGCTGACCCATCGCCAGCTGCTGCGCGAAGTGTGGGGCCCGGCGCATGCGGGGCAAAATCACTACCTGCGCATTTACATGGGCCACTTGCGCCAGAAGCTCGAGGCCGATCCGGCGCAGCCCAAACACCTGTTGACCGAAACCGCGGTCGGCTACCGCCTCTGGGTGGCCTGAAGGCCGGTGAGGCAGAATATAAGTGATAGATATGGCTGTAGCCCGTGGTTGGTATAGGGTTGTAGCTATAAAATAGATAGCAAATGACAGAACCCTTCAAACCCGGATCCACCCCCAAACCCGCGGGCGCCGCCGTACGGATCCCTAAAACCGCTCCGCCCGCAGCCGCGCCCGGCGTGCCGGCGGCCACCGTGCGGCTGAACAAGCGCATGGCCGAGCTGGGCCTGTGCTCGCGCCGCGAGGCCGACGACTGGATCGCCCGCGGCTGGGTGCGCGTGAACGGCGCGCCCGCCGTGATGGGCCAGCCCGTGGCGGTGGATGCGCGCATCGAGATCGACCGCCAGGCCGAGCAGCAGCAGCGCCAGCAGGTCACGATTTTGATCAACAAGCCGGTGGGCTACGTCAGCGGCCAGGCCGAAGACGGGCACGAGCCCGCCGTGGTGCTGGTGCAGCCGCAAAACCGCTGGCGCGAATGCAACAGCCGCATGCGCTGGGGCCATGAACAATTGCGCGGGCTGGCTCCGGCGGGGCGGCTGGACATCGACTCCATCGGCCTGTTGGTGCTGACACAGGACGGACGCGTGGCGCGCCAGCTCATCGGCGAAGACTCCGAAATCGAAAAAGAGTATCTGGTGCGCGTCAGCTACAGAACTGAAAAAGGGGACGAATCCACCAACGTGCAGGCCTTGTTCCCGCGCGAAAAGCTGGCCCTGCTGAACCACGGCCTGAGCCTGGACGGCCAGGCGCTCAAGCCCGCACAGGTGTCATGGCAAAACCCCGAACAGCTGCGCTTTGTGCTCAAGGAAGGCAAAAAGCGCCAGATCCGCCGCATGTGTGAACAAGTGGGTCTTTTTGTGACCGGGCTTAAGCGCGTGCGCATCGGCCAGGTCAACCTGGGCCACCTGCCGGTGGGGCAGTGGCGCTACCTGGCGCCGCACGAGCATTTTTAGAGCCGCTCACAACGGCCCTGATCTGGTTTAGCCCCACTGTTGAGAAGGCTGGGGGGAGTGCGCTGTCCTACTCTGATGTGGGCCAACGGATTGCAGCGCGCCACAACCCGCGGCCTAAAGTGGGTTCCATGGCACTCATTACTTATCTCGTCGAAGACAACAAGATCGTTCTGGACAACCTCATTGAGGCGCTCCAGGAGATCGCCGCTGTCGAGATCACCGGTCACAGTGCAACCCAGGCTGAGGCCACCCAATGGCTGAAGGCCCACAACGGCAACTGGCACCTGGCCATCGTCGATCTTTTTTTGAAAGAAGGCAGCGGGCTGGGCGTGCTGGCAGGTTGCCGCAACCGCAAGCCCGACCAGAAGGTGGTCGTGTTGAGCAATTACGCCACGCAGGAGATACGCCGGCGAGCGGCTGACCTTGGTGCCGATGCCGTGTTTGACAAATCCAGTGAACTCGATGGCCTGTTTGCCTACTGCATGGAGCAGACGGCCCGACACGCGGACCCTGGCGAGGCGCAGGGCGGCTTGCACAACCATGAAACGCCTTTTGCCGGAACACGGCGCAGGACGCCCGGCAGTCAAGGCTGATTGCCGCGCTTGCCTTATGAGGCCGGCTCAATCACAGCGCACTTCCGGGCTGGCTTGCAGCGCGGTGTCCGGCCCGGTGTGAGTGGCCGTGCAGCGGGTCAGCCCCGCAGGCAGGCGCTGCGCGGCCTGCACAGTGGTTTGCGCATAGCCGCAGGCCAGCCAATAGCCCTCGCTTCCGCCGGTCAGGCTCCAGGTCGACAGCAATTGTTTGCCGCGGCGGCGCTGGCTGTCGGGCACCAGGCTGGCCATTTCCCGGGGGTGGCCGGAAAAAAGGCTGATGTTGTTGAGTGAAAGAGGCTGCGTTGACGGCACGGCCTCCCAGCCGGCGGGCGCCTGGGCGCTGGCAGCCACGCTGAGGCTTGCCGGGCAGCTCAATACCAGCGGTGCGGCATGCGCGGCCGGGTTTACAAAAACAGCCCAGAAAAGAGCCACGGGAAACCAGGAACGTCCAGACATAAAGCTGCTTTGTTGATGTTTGAGGGGGGATGAAAGCCGCCTTGCGGGCGCCTCGCCATTTGAATTCATGCGTCCCGTTTTGCAAAGCCCCGGCCTGTTTCATCTGCAATACAGGCGGGGGAGGGGTTGAAACTTCGCTGAAACCTGGGGTTTTGAGAATACGGGGCAGGGCAGGCAATAGCCGGCCTCCACTCATTACCACCCAGGAGACAGATCACCATGAAGATGAAAACCACCTTGACTGCGGGCTTGTTGCTCACCCTCGCCTTGTTGTCCGGCTGCGCGCAAATGGCCGCGCAGCAACAGGCCATTGACGAGCAGAACTGCAACCCGGGCTCTCAGTGCTTCAGCTCGCTCACGCCCGAGCAGAAGGTCCAGTTGTTCGCCGTCAAGCAAGAAGCGGCCCAGCGTGAGAAGGACCGGCAGCTGCAGCGCGATGCCCTGCAAATGCTGCAATACCGGCTGCAAAGGAAGTAAGCTCGGGCGGGCGGGTTCAAAAACACCAGAGGAGCGGGAAGATGCAAACACATGATCAGGCGAAGGGTTTCCCGTGGCGTGGGCTGGCGGGCATGGTGGTGGTGGTGGCAGCGTGCGGCCTGGCGCAGCCAGCCGGTGCGCAGCAGCCGGGGTCGGAGCGTTCACCCGAGGTCTCGCCGGCGGTCGCCGCGCAGATTGATGCGCTGGTGGCCGAGTATGTGCCAGCCGTTTTGCCAGGGCTGCAGCTGGCCGTCGGCAAGGGTGGCACGGTGCTCTATGCGCGCGGCTATGGCGCTGCTGACATCGGGGCCGGCGTGCCCATGTCGGCGACGACACCGGTGAAGATCGGCTCCGTCACCAAGCAACTCACGGCGGCTGCGCTGCTCAAACTGCAAGAGCAGAAAAAACTCTCTCTGGCGGATCCGCTGTCGCGCTGGATCCCCGAGGTGCGCTATCGGCCGGACCCCACCATAGGCCAGGTCATGCAGATGGTGGGGGGCATTCCCGGCGCGCTGCAAGACCCCGACGACCAGCTGTTTGACAGCGTGCCGGCAGTGCTGCAGGAGCCGCCCATCAGCAACGGGAAATTTTTTGCGAACCTGAATGCGCGCGGCCTTTTTGCAGCGCCGGGCACGGTCTTCGATTACTCGAACGCCGGCTACGTTCTGCTGGGCCGTGTGGTCGAGCGCGCGAGCGGTCAGCCGCTGGAACAGGCCTTCACACAACTGCTGTTCAAACCCGCAGGCATGACGGCGTCTTATATTCTCGGGCCCCAGGCCAGGCCGCAGGCCGCCCTCGGCTACTACCGGGTCAAACCCGGCGATGCCTGGCGCCAGTGTCCCGACCTGAACTCCGGCTTCGACGCGACAGGCGGCGTGGTCTCCACCGCGTCCGACATGGTGCGCTGGAATGGCGCACTGAGGGGCAGCGCCATTGTGTCGCCCGACAGCCTCGCGCTGATGCGCACACCTGCGCGCCTGGCCGACGGCAAACCTGCGCCCATCGGCATGGGCCTGACCGCGCTGGGCGGGCCGGGCAGCTATGGCGCCGGCGGGCAGACGGTCAGCTTTGCCGCGGTCGATGCAGGCTACGGCAGCGGCTACGACGTGGTGTTGCTGGCCAACGGCAGCAATACGGTGGGCGACGCCGCGTATCCGCGTTTTGTGCTCGCGGCGCGCATCCATAACGTGCTGAACCCGGGAGCGCCCGAGCCTTTGCCGACGGTGACGCCCAACCCGGTAGGGGTTGAAACGGCTGCCCCGACAGAGTTGCTGCGCCTTTGCAAATAGGGGTTCCTGCAGGATTGCTATTAAATTGGTAGCTGCTTGTGCATGCCCTGCCTGGGCAAACGGCTCTTTTTGTTTATAAAACGGCCGCCATGCGGTATCGCTGGCGTGAGCGCGCCCCTGCCCCCACAATCGTGGCATGCGCACACCCGACCCGACCGACGCCGCGGCGAGCACTTCTTCATCCAAGCTCTTGCCCACCTGGCTGCACGTCTCTGACATCCAGGGGCTGGCGCAACTGGCGACGCAAGCCACCTTGGGCATCACCGGGCTGGCAGAAACCGTGCAAGGCAATGTGTACAAAGCCGTTGCCGCCCCCTTCGGCCCGCTGGGCGCGAAGTTCATTGACCGCATGCCGGGCGGCAGCGGGGTCAGGCGCGCGGGCATCACTGGCCTTGTCTACGGCAGCATCAAGGGCGTGACGCGCCTGGCCGGCGGCGCGGCCAATGCCCTGCTGTCGCGCGCGGCGCCGGCGGCGGGACAGCAGGCTTCGGCACCGCAGCGTGAGGCCATGCTCGCCGCATTGAACGGCGTGCTGGGCGACCAGCTGCAAGAGACAGCCAACCCGCTGGCCATTTCCATGAGCCTGCGCAGCGAAGGCCGGCCCCTGCTGCTGGAGCCGCAGGCGCTGGCCGCGCGGCTGCCCGGTGCCACGGGCAAAGTGCTGGTGCTGGTTCACGGCCTGTGCATGAACGATTTGCAATGGCTGGGCGACCCGGCGAGCCCGCAAGGCCATGGCGGTTATCTGGCACGCGAGCTGGGCTACACGCCGGTCTACCTGCACTACAACTCAGGCCTGCATACATCAGCTAACGGCGAGCAACTGGCCAACTTGCTGCAGCAATTGATCAAAGCCTGGCCGCAACCGGTGCAGGAACTGGCGCTGCTGGTGCACAGCATGGGCGGCCTGGTCGCGCGCAGTGCCTGCCACCATGCGGCGGGCGCCGGCCACAGCTGGCTGGCGCAGCTCAAGTCACTGGTGTTTCTGGGAACGCCGCACCACGGCGCGCCGCTGGAGCGCCTGGGCAGCTGGGTCGACGGCGTGCTGGGCAGCAACATCGTGACGCGCCCCTTCGCCAAAATTGGCCAGGTGCGCAGCGCCGGCATTACCGACCTGCGCCATGGGAGTGTGCTGCAAACAGATTGGCACCACGCCGGGCGGTTTGAACGCGGCCCTGATGCGCGGCAGGCCTTGCCGTTGCCGGCAGGTGTCGATTGCTACGCCGTAGCCGCCACCACCCTGGCCGCCGGCAGCGGGCCGCTGGTGCCGGTCAAAGAGGCCTTGAGCCGCAAGATGATCGGCGACGGACTGGTGTCCCTGGAAAGCGCCCTGGGCCAGCACGCCGAGCCGGCGCGCACGCTGGCGTTTGCGCCCGAAAACCAGTGGATCGCGCAGGGCGTGAATCATATGGGGTTGCTGCACCGGCCTGAAGTGGCGCGGCAGCTGGTGCGATGGCTGAGGGCGCGGGCAAGCGACGCGGGTTGATTCCTCGCAGTCCGAGTTGCTATCAAATCAGGAGCTGATTGCCAAGATGCTGTATGGGCTAGAGGGCCAAATGATGGTGAGAGTGGCCGAGTGGCCGGACGGAGGTGAACTACCAGGAGATGGTCAGTTCAACTGGTCCTGAAGAATTCATCGGCTTGCCCGCCACGATGGTCAGACGGTCTTGCTCGGGCTGGCCGGTCATTACATTCATGCGCTGGAGTTGCCCTGTTTTTCTGCTGGAGGTGTTGGCAATGGCCTGAACGTCCACCGTGGCTGGGCAACTGATCCGCAACGTGTCTTTTTGACCTTCGGCTTGCCCGCGGTGAGTGCAACGGTGGTCTGCCGTCGCGGCCTCGCTGAAGGTGCGCAGCACGATCGTGACGCCAAACGACGCGGACGTGGTTTGCGCATGGAGTGCGGGACAGGTACCGAGTAAAACCTGGGAGGCAACCAGGAGGCCCAAAGCAGTTTTGATGGTTCGCATGGCACATACTCCCTGAACGTCAAAGAGTTCAAGTCCATCCTAGTCAAATTGATACATTTCCGCAATTAATCGTTTTCCGTCTATCAACCCTTGAGATGTGATTGATTTTGATGAATTTATCAATTTGAAACTCACTCGATAGCCCTTGCAATGACGTTCGAGCGCAGCGGGTCACATGTGCTGCGGCCGGGCCTCAGCAGGTCTAGGTCTAGTAGGTAATGGTGAGCGTGTGTGTTTGCGGCAGGCTGGTGCAGGTGGCGACCGAGCAGGTGCCGGAGAGGTCGGCCGCGATGGAGCCGTTGATGGTGTAGCTTTGCGGCAAGCCATTGGCGGCGACCGCCGCAGGGTTGCTCAAGGTCAAAGTGTAGGGCAGAGCCAGCACAGTTCCCCCTGCGGCATTCAGTGTTGGCGTGTAGCTCACGCCACTGGTGCAGCGCACACTGTAAGGCGTGTTTGTTGTGGCCGCAGTGGTTTGAAATGAGATGTAGTCGAAGGTAATCGTGCCCGGCGGTGCGGTGAATTGGCACGATGCGGTGTTGATGATGGTGACCGGAAATGTTCCGGTGTCCATTTGAACGGTGCCTGTTGAATTAAACAGGGTCATGGTCACGGTGTCGGTAAAGGTTGATGCCTTGACATTTTGCAGCGCAGTGATGCGGGCGTAGAAAGGCTTGCTGTCGCTGGCGTTCATTGTGGTCGCGGTGCCGAAATTGACCGTGCCGGCAAAAGCCGTTGCTGTGGTGTTGTTCCATGCCCCAGTGCCGGGGGAAGTCCGGTAGAGCTCGTAGTTGATCCGGTTTTGGCCCCCTCCCGTAGCGGCGGCGCGATTGGTAGGTGGCGCGATTGCATTGAGGCCGTTATTGGCCTGCAAGGTATAGGCAAATGTGATGGGATCGGTCGTCAACCCGCGCGTGCAGGTGACGGTGTAACTGCCGGTGGTGTCGTTGGCTGTGGCGATGGTTTCGGAGTAAACCGACGTGAAGCCGGATGACGTGACCTGGCAGGTGATGGCCGCCTGGGCTTGCAGCGCGCAGGTGCACAGCAGGGCTGCCAAGGCAAAGCGCAATGCGGAAAAGACACTCATCGATTGACTCCGTAACCCGCGCAGGCCGCGCTCGCGTGAAGACATCAACTGGTGATAGTAACGTCTTGTAGCAGTATCGGGGATGCAGCGCCAATTCACACGTTTCGATGGCCCAACAGCCTCAAACTCGTGACAAAAGGCGCACCTATCGTGCCTGGCTGGTCGTTGGTCGCCCAAAGCCAGGGAGAAGGACGCTTGGCGGCCTCTGCAGGCTTTTCGGGAGACGACCGTTTGACTTCAGTAAGTGACCGTCAGGGTTCGCGATTGCGGCGCACTGACGCACACGCCCGTGGCGCAGGTGCCGGACTGCCCACCGGCGATGCTGCCGTTGATGGTGAAGTTCTGCGGGAAACCCGTGCCCGTCTGGCCGGCAGGATTGCTCAGCGCCAGGCTGTAAGTGAGGTTGAGCAGGGTTCCTCCTGTCGCGTCCAACGCCATGGTGTAGGTTTCACCGATGGTGCAGCGCACGGCATACGCCGTGCTGGCCGTTGCAGGGCCAGCCTGGAACGAGGTGTAGTTGAAGACGATGTTCCCAGGCGGCGTGCTGAGCAGACAGACGGACTGGTTGTTGATGGTCACGGGAAACGTGGGATAGGCGTCTGTGTTGCCGGGGCCGTTGTCGTAGCGCAGGCGCATGGTGACAGTGTCCGTAAACGTTTTGGCGTTCTTGTTAAGCCCGGCCGCAATGCGACTGTAAAAAACATGGGTGGCGCTGGCCGTCAGGGCACTGCCGAAGTTGACGGTCCCCGCGAAGTCCGTGGCATTGGTCCCGCCCCATGCCCCGTTGCCCGGTGCCGTCCTGAAGAGGTCGTAAGCCATCTGGTTGGCTGTGCCGGTGCCGTTCACTGCCTGGTTGGTGCTTCCGGCGCCTGGGTTGAAGCCATCGTCGGCTCGCAAGGTGTAAGCCGAGGTGGCCGGGTCCGCCGGGCCGCGCGTGCAATTGATGGTCACGCTCCAGGCTCCGTCAGTGGGGTTGGGGTCGTTTTCAAAGTACACCATCTGAACGGGTGTCGCCGTGGCGTTGCAGATCAGCGCGGCCGAAGCCGGCGCGGCACACAGATACAAGGTGAATGCCGCGGCGAGGCACCATGGGTTCTTCTGATTCACGACTTGACTCCTTGGCAGCGGACAGGGCCTACCCGGGTGATGTCTTCAAGGTTGCCAGGCGGCAGTTCGACGTTGAAGGTGCAACTTGCCCCGTTCCACTTCAGGCGCAGGCGGTTCATGGGTTGCAGGCCCGTGACGAACGCCTCGCCGCGGCGGGCGACAAAAAACTCTTTCTTGTCGCCTATTAGTTCGACTTCGGCGCCGGCCGGTGCGGGCTCACCGTTGTCGAGCACGATCTTGATCAGGGCACCCCGGCCTGACCGTACAGGGAAGGTGATTTTGACCGCGCTGCGCAGGGCCGGCACTGCCTCTTGTTCGATCGAGTCAAGCTCAGCGCTGATGGGCAGTTCGGTGGGATCCAGCCGCACGCTGTTGCGCTGAAATGGCAGCAGGCGGGGCAGTAGCGCGACCCCTTTCTCATCAGTGCGGGTCAATGTGCTGCCCTGAAAGCCCACGCCCACATTGGCGTAGCCTGGCACCTCGACAATGGCGAAACTCTCTTGCACGCGGCGCGTGCCGAAAACCTGTCCATCGGCCATAACCATTCCCCCTATCAGGCCCAGGCGCAAGTTCTGTTGGGTTTGCCCCGCGTTCAGGTCGGCTGAAAACAGGCCTTTGCTGCCTTGGTAGTAGGCGCCGCCCTCCGCGTAGCGGCCCTCGGCACGCGAGCCCAGCGCCGTGCGCCAGCCCCAGCCGGTTTCGGCGCTCAGGGCTTGGCTGGCGTTCACATAGCTCTCAGTGTTGCCGCTGCGGCTGGTGACACCGGCAGCGACCGTGATGCGATTTTCCAGCGGCACGATCAGGGTCGCACCGATGGAGGTGCCCGATGAGATCCCGCTGAGCCGTGTGGTGCTGAGGGTCAGGGCGCTGTGCGCGCCCAGACGCATGGTGTAGTTCAGGCTGATCGTGTTGAGCTTGCCCAGGTCATAGTTGTCAAAACCCGCATAACTCAGGTTGAAGGCTCCAAATTTGTCGGTGCTGTAGCTGTAGCTGGCGGTGGTCTGCAAGCGCGGCAGGGAGGCCGTCGTGTCAATGCCCAATTGCCGGTAACCGCGTGATGCGCCTTCCACGCTGAACGACACGCCGTGGCGCAGGCCGGTGCGCTCGATGCCGAGCAGCCAGTTGTGGCCATGGCCGGCGAAGTCGCTGCGACTGAAAGACATCGCCGTTTGCCCCAGCATCTGGAACGGCAGCTCGTAACTGGCGCCGGCGCCTACCCGCGACAAGGGCCTGGACCATTCGCCGTTGGCTTCGACGGTGATGCTTTTGGTCAGGCCCTGGCGCCAGAGACCCGATACAAACCGGGGGCCGTAGTCGGCATTCTCCGTCCCCAGCTGATTACGAACGGCTCCCAACTCGAAGCTCCAATCGCTCAGGTTTTCCTCCAGCAGATTGGCATTGCTGAAGAAGGACTGGGTGATGACGGTCTCGCGGCCCAGAATGTCGCGCACCACCATCCGGGCCTCGCCGGCACCCGTGAGCGCGGGAAAGTTGTCAATACTGAAAGGGCCGGAAGGGACTTTGGAGGTCTGCCGGAGCGCGTCATTAACGTATAGCTCCACCGTGCTCGGCGCCGCTGAGAGGCCGCTGACCGTTGGGATGGGTTGGGTGACGAAGCCGGGCTGCAAGGAAAAGTTTTTTGCGAACTGCACGCCACCAAAGTAGATCGGCCGGCCTGAAATGCCGGTGCGTGTGCTGCTGTCGCCCAGGCGCAGTGTGCTGTTGTCGTCCAGGAAATTGCGCGTGTAGGTGGTTTCCAGCCGACGCCATGAAGCCTTGACAGTCGGGTCCTGGCTGATGAGATTGCGGCCTACGTAGCTGCTGGTCAGCAGGCCCCATTGCCCCGAAAAACCCAACTCGGTCAGTGCGCCCAGATCGCGGGCGTCTGCGGCTCCGCCGAGGCCGCCGCGGGTATGGGTGGTGAGATAGTTAAGGTCGTAGTTGGCAAATACCGCCGGAATAGACGGCGACAGCGGGGGCCGCATCGCGGCCTCCTGCGTCAGGCGCACAGCATTGAAGGCTGCCGGTGAAAAGATCAGGTCAACCGATTGGTCGGCAAAATTAAGGCGTGCCTCAAATCCCGGAATAGAGGAGAGGGCATACCATCGCTGCCCCTGGAACTGGATCTCTTGCGCGCCGGCGCGCCGGATCAGGCGCCATTCCTCAAAAGCGTCATCGGGCGCATACAGAACGCCGTTTCGCTCGAGCAAGGTCCAGACCCCGCCTTTGGTGCTGTTGATGAATACTTCCAGTGGAAGCAGTCGGTCATTGGCGGCGCGGGTCGCCGGTGGAGCGTTAGCGGGCGGCGTAGTCTGGGCCTGCGCCGCCAGGGCGCAGCAGAGGCTTGCAATGCCAACAGCCAGGGGACGCATTCGTAGGGTCCGCCAACGCCTCCTGGTCATGGGATGCGGGTCAGGGCAGGGTGATGGCGGTGGTCTGGCTTTGCCCGTCGTCAAAGGTCACGACCAGTTTGGCCTCACCCGCTGTGATGGGCTGCTCGCTTTTGAGGCTGACAATTTTGCTGGCGCCGGGCAGGATGTAGTTGCCGCCTTCGAACTTCGCCAAGGCCTGCTCGCCCCGCATGACCGTAGCTTCACGGATCTGCGCGTAGGCCGTGCCTGTGTTGCCGCATTGCAGGCCCACGGTTTTGGCGTCCGGACGCTGAACAGTGCAGCTCACCTGACGCTTGGCCACAGGAGGTGTGACGAACACCGGCATGCTGAGGGCCAGGGCGATGGGAACCTGGATGCCGGTTGCTGGCGTGGCTTCCGGCACCTCGCGGATGATCATGCGGTAGGTCAGTTGCCGGCTTGCATCCGCGGGTTTGAGTAGAGCCAGGCGGACCACCTGCCGCGCTTTGGGGGCCAGCTTGATGATGGGAGGCGCCAGGATCAGGTCTTCCGTGAGAACCAGCTCGTCCGTGCCGTCCGGCTTTTGGCTCCAGGTATTGATGTCAGCCTGCAGCACCACTTCGGTGTCTGCCTCGTTGGTCAGCGTGACGGCGATGGCACGGTCACGAGGTGTCATGTAAAGGCGGACGGGTGTCACTGAAAATACGCCAGCCGTCGCGGCGGCCCAAGGTCCAAGCAGGCTCAGCAGGAGAGCGTAGGTGACAAGACTGCTTCGGCGCTTTGAGACTTTCATCCTCAGAAGGATACCAGTATCTCGGCCGTTCTCGGCTGATTTCCGGCATGGGCCAGGCGCACTGCGGTGAGCGTTCCCCATGCATCCTGAAGGCGTAACCGGGCCTGCGTTTCGATGGCCGCAGCTTCCGGGCCCATGGCGTAGCGCCGGTTTTCGACTTCCCATCCGTCGTCGTCTTCATCGCCTGCCGTGGCCAGACCCCGGTCACCAAGGCGGCAAGTGAGGCGTGCCGCATGGTCGACAGGGGATGCTTCGTTACGGCAATAATCCGGCAGCAGGGAATCCCGGGCAGGGCGATAGCCCGGCAGGAATCGGGCATTTCCCAAGGCGTTGGGATTGCTGACTTGTGCAATGCTGACCGGGGCAATGCTGACCGGTGCAATATTGACAAAGACGTCCGTGTTGCAACGCACCTGCACTGAAGAGCTACCAGCTCCCGCGCCGCTGGCGCTGGTGCAGACGTTATTGTTGCCGGTGGTATTTCGGGGATCGGTCAGAGTGATCTGGACCGTAAACTGGCCCGCTGCCGTGCCGGCAAAGCTTGCTGCCGCCGCCAACAGCAAAGAAGCACCGAGAGCGAGTTTGCCGCGCATGGTATCGATGTTTCTTGTGCCAGCTGGTAAAGCGATCAGTAGGTGATGGTCAACGTGCGGGGCGCTGTCGCATTGCAGGTGGCGGTGGCACAAGTGCCCTGCTGACCGCCAGTCATGGACGCCTTGATGAGGTAGCTTGCGGCTGCCGCGCCGGCAGTTTGCGAGCCCGTCACATCAGCCGTGTCACCGGCATTGCGGATGGCCAAGTCATAGACGAGGTTCACGCCCGCCATCGTGGAGGAGGCGGTGCCAATACTCATGGTGTATGGCAGGGTGTTGGTGCACTGAACGCCAAACGGCGTGGTGGCTGGCGTGGGAGCCGCGCCGAACGAGGTGTAGTTGAGGCTGAGCGCACTCGGCGCGGTCGAGATCTGGCATGCCGATGTCAGGTTGATCGTGACATTAAAGTTGCCGGTGGCCGTTGCGGCGTACGCGGGAACGGTTGCAATGGCGGCAAAACCGAGGGCGATTACTAAAATAAGCTTTTTCATACTGTTCTCCAGTGGGTTGAATGAATGACGAGACGGATACGAAACCAATAACGAAACAGATAACGGGACAAACTTTGAAGGTGAATGAACTGTAACTATGTATTTCAGAAATGTGCTTATTTGTAACTTCGATAAGGCCCAACAATGGGGAATTTGTCACGTCAGATCGTTGAAATAATTGAGTTTTTTCTGAAATGAGGCGAAAAGAACTACATGTTACAGACGTAAATCCTACCGAGAATGATGGCCGTTAGGCCTGCAAAATTTGAATCAGTAACAGATCCGTAACAACTATGCAAAAAGCCATGCAAAAACAAACCCTTTCCTTCCAGGCGGAAGTCGCCCAACTGCTCAAGCTGGTCACGCATTCGCTGTATTCGAACCCCGAGATCTTTCTGCGCGAGCTGATTTCCAATGCGTCGGACGCCTGCGACAAGCTGCGTTTCGAGGCGCTCAACGACGCATCGCTGTACGAGGGCGATACCGAACTCAAGGTGCGTGTGAGCTTCGACAAAAAGGCCAGCACACTGACCATCTCCGACAACGGCATAGGCCTGTCGCAGCAGGAAGCCATCGACAACCTGGGCACCATCGCCAAGAGCGGCACACGCGACTTCATGGCCAAGCTCTCGGGTGACCAGAAAAACGATGCGCAGTTGATCGGCCAATTCGGTGTGGGTTTTTATTCGGGCTTTATCGTGGCCGACAAGATCACGGTAGAAAGCCGCCGCGCGGGCCTGCCTGCGGCGCAGGGCGTGCGCTGGAGCAGCGACGGCACCGGCGAATTTGAGGTCAGCGAGCTGGAGCGTGCCGAACGCGGCACCAGCATCATCCTGCACCTGAAAGAGGACGCGCTCGACTACCTCAATGCCTGGAAGCTCAAGGGCATCATCAACAAATACTCCGACCACATCTCGCTGCCCATCCTCATGCAAAAGGAAGAGTGGAAAGAGGGCGAGAACGACCAGCCCGGCGAGATGGTGTTCACCGGTGAATGGGAAACCGTCAACCAGGCGGCCGCCTTGTGGACGCGCGCCAAAAAAGACATCACCCAGGACCAGTACGACGAGTTCTACAAGCAGATCAGCTACGACAGCGAAGCGCCGCTGGCCACCACGCATAACCGGGTGGAGGGCTCAACCGAGTACACGCAGCTGCTGTTTATCCCGGCCAAAGCGCCCATGGACATGTTCAACCGCGACAAGGCCGCGGGCGTCAAGCTTTACGTCAAGCGCGTCTTCATCATGGACGACGCCCAGGCGCTGATGCCGACCTATTTGCGCTTCGTCAAAGGCGTGGTGGATTCGTCCGACCTGCCGCTCAATGTCTCTCGCGAACTGCTGCAGGAAAGCCGCGCGGTGAAAGCGATCCGCGAAGGCTGCACGAAGCGCGTGCTGTCGATGATCGAAGACATGGCCGCCAACGACGCCGAGAAGTTCAAGGCGTTCTACGCCGAATTTGGCGCTGTGCTCAAGGAAGGCTTGGGGGAAGACTTTGCCAACCGCGAGCGCTTGGCCAAGCTGCTGCGCTTTGCGTCATCGACGACCGACACCGTGAGCGTGGGATTTGCCGACTACAAGGCCCGCATGAAGGAAGGCCAGGACGCGATCTACTACATCACCGCAGATACGCTGGCCGCTGCGAAGAACAGCCCGCAGCTGGAGATCTTCCGCAAGAAGGGTATCGAAGTGCTGCTGATGGCCGACCGCGTGGACGAGTGGGCGCTCAACTACCTGCACGACTTTGACGGCACGCCCTTGCAGTCGGTCGCCAAGGGCGCAGTCGACCTGGGCAAGCTGCAGGACGAAGACGAGAAAAAGGCCGCCGAAGAGGCGCAAACCCAGTTCAAGCCCATCCTCGACAAGCTCAAGGAAGCCCTCAAAGACAAAGCCAAAGACGTGCGCGCGACCACGCGGCTGGTCGACTCACCGGCCTGCCTGGTGGTGCAGGACGGCGACATGTCCACGCAGCTGGCCCGCATGCTCAAGCAGGCCGGCCAGGCGGTTCCCGAGGTCAAGCCGATTCTCGAAGTCAACGCCCAGCACCCGCTGGTGAAAAAACTGGAAGCCGGCGTAGAGGGCGCACACTTTGACGACCTTGCGCACATCCTGTTTGACCAGGCATTGCTGGCCGAGGGCGGCATGCCGGCCGATCCGGCCGCGTATGTGCGGCGTGTGAACGCGCTGCTGGTGTAAGGCTGAAGAGTCCCTCTATTGCTTGCCCAAAGCCCGCCTTGCGCGGGCTTTTTATCGCACGGCTTTTTCCATCGGGCTCTCGGCGCGCGGGATGCGGCTCACTCCACCTTGCCAATGCGTTTGACCACTTCAGCCATCCGCTTCGCATCGGCCTGCACGTACTTCTCAAAGTCCGGGCTGTCCTGGTACAGCACCGGGCTGCCGGCACCCAAAATCACTTCCTTGACCTTCGCATCCTGCGCGGCCGCCCTGGCTGCGGCACGCAGGCGTTGGGCGATGGGCTCTGGCGTTGCGGCGGGGATGAACAGCCCTGACCATTGTGCGTACTCGGCATTGAAGCCGGTGCTCTTCAGGCTAGCCAACTCGGGCAGCGCTGGCAGCACGTCGCTGCCCCAGTGCGCCAGCACACGCAGCTTGCCGGCCTTGACCTGCTGCAGCACGGTCGCCGGGCCGGTCGACACGGCGTCGATCTGGCCGCCCAGCAGCGCCACCACTGCGGGGCCGGCGCCGGTAAACGGAATGTGCGTGAGCTTGATGCCCGCGTTCTGGGCCAGGATTTCCATAGGGACGTGCATGGTGCCGTAGTTGCCGGACGAGCCGTAGTTGATGGCGCCGGGGCGTTTTTTGGCATCGTCGACAAACTGCTGCACGGTCTGCCAGGGCGCATCGGCGCGCACGGCCAGCACGGTCGGGTCGGCGGTGTAACGGGCGATCGGGCGCAGGTCGGTGAGTGCGAACATCGGAGCCCGGCCAAGCAGGATGTCGGCCTCGGGAATCACGGTGAAGGAGGAAAGCGCCATGACGACGGTGTAGCCGTCAGGCCTGGCTTTGGCGGTGTAAGCCATGCCGATGCCGCCGCCGGCGCCGGCCTTGTTCTCGATGACGACTGGCTGGCCGAGGTCGCGCGACATCGCTTCGGCCACCGGCCGCGCCACCAGGTCGGCCAGGCCGCCGGGCGGGAAGGGCACGATCATGGTGATGGGTTTGGTGGGCCAGGCGGATGGGTTGGACTGGGCGGCGCACCAGCCGTGGGTTGCCAATAGCAATGCGGCCAGAAGAATCGGGCGAAGTTTCATGCATGTCTCCAGACGAGCCGCCGTCGACGTGCGGGGCTTCAGAACCCGTGAACGGATTCCAGGAACATGCTAGTGCCGAGTGACGTTTTCGGCCTCATCGAAATCCCTAAGCGTACTTAGCAACCACCGCCTGCCAGTCCGTGAGCTTTACACCGTCAACGGCGTTTCCTGCATGGCCTCGGTCTGCTCTTCGAGCATGTCGACCTGGCCTTTCCAGTAGTCGCTGGTGCCGAACCACGGAAAGTTGATCGGGAAGATCGGGTCGTGCCAGCGCTGTGCCAGCCAGGCGCTGTAGTGCACCAGGCGCAGGGTGCGCAGCGGCTCGATCAGCGCCAGCTCGCGCCGGTCGAATTCGCGGAACTCTTCATAACCATCAACCAGCGCGCCCAGTTGCCGGGTGCTCTGGGCTCGGTCGCCCGACACCAGCATCCACAGGTCCTGCACGGCCGGGCCGGTGCGGGCGTCGTCCAGGTCGACAAAATGCGGCCCCGCCAGCGGCAGGCCTTCGGGTGTCCACAGGATATTGCCGGGGTGGCAGTCGCCATGCAGTCGCAGGTTTTTCACATCGCCCACGCTTTCAAACACGTTCTGCACCACCAGCATGGCTTCGTCAAAGGCCTTGCGCCAGCGCGACTCCATGTCCAGCGGGATGTAGCCATGCGAGCCGGGGCCGCCGCCCAGCAGGATGTCACGGGGCGTGTAGCCAAAAGTCTGCAGGTTGAGTGCCGGGCGGTCCACGAAAGGCTTGGCGCTGCCCACGGTGTGGATGCGCGCGAGGAAACGGCCTATCCATTCCAGCACGTCGAGGTTGTCGAGTTCAGGCCGGCGCCCGCCGCGGCTGGGCGAGACGCTGAAGCTGAAGCCGCCGAAATGGTTCAGCGTGGCGCCTTCCAGCACCAGCGGGCCGACCACCGGAATTTCGGCGGCCATCAGCTCGGCGGCAAAGGCATGCTCTTCGATAATTTGTGCATCGCTCCAGCGGTCTGGGCGATAGAACTTGGCCACCACCACATCGCCCGCCAGCTCGGCATCGCCCACGGGGCTTTCCAGGTGAACCTGGTAGACCCGGTTTTCGTAACTGGACAGCGCCATCAGCCGGCCGTCGCCCAGCAGCCCCACGCTGGCCAGCGCGTCAAGCACGCGGTCAGGGGTCAGCGACTCGTACGCATGCAACGCGGCGCTGGCTGGGGAGGGGATTTTTTCGGTCATGCCCCGATTGTCCGCGCAGATGCATGTGCCCAGGCGCGGGGCTTGTAATTGCCTGTGTTTTGAATGAAAAGTGCCTCTGGTCCAATCACATCATCGGGTTGCAGCTATTAAAAACATAGCAGACCGCTGATCCACGCTTGCGCAGCGAAGGCGCAGCAAAGGCCTATCAGGGCAGCAGGATATGGCCCGTGCGCGGATCGCCCTTGCCGGCCAGCACCTCCTGGTAAACGGTTTGCATGGCTGCCTGGCCGGTGTGCCGCCGCGCAATGAGCCAGGGCGGTTCGGTTCCGGTGACCTGGCGCGTGAAGCCCCGCCACGCCTCGGCCAGTTGTTGGGCAAAAACGGCGCCGCCCCATTCGGCCACGCGCTTTTTGATTTGCGCCGGTGCAAAAAACAAGGTGGGCTTGGGGCCCGGCAGGTCGCGAGTGCTTCCTTTGGCGGCCAGCTCATCGACGTGGGTGCCGCCTATGGAGCAGTTGTAGCGCAGCTGGCTGAAACGGCTGTGGATTTTCTGGCGCAGGCTCCCGCTCCCCGCGAAGTCGACGTAAAGGCAGGCGGTGCCGGCGGCGATGGTGTCCAGCTGGTCGTAGGTGACGACGCGGCTGTAGCACCCGAGGCTTTCACAAAACGCCACGTTGCCTGCTGAGGTGAGTCCGATCACTTCAATGCCCGGGCGTTTGGCCAGCTGAAAAGCCGTGCCGTAAGCCGTCTTGCTGGAGGCGCTGGACAGCAGCATCGCACTGGCGTCAAAGAAGCCGTTGTCGTCGAGGAAGTCGTCAATCAGGAATGAGGTGATGAACAGCGGGCGCAGGAGGGACTGTATGTCTTCAGTGGCCGCGCTGTAGAACGGGTCGGTGCTGCAGCGCATGTACTGGTTGTAGACGGCGGGGAGCGGCTGTCTGTGCTCTGCGCCGTCCCAAAAGCCCGAAGGCGTGATGCGCACCGGCTGCAGCACCAGCGAGTTGCTCATGGGGTAGTAGCCGTAGAACTTTTCTCCCACCGCCACACCTTCGCATTGCGATTCGGCCACGGTGGCAAACCCCCACACCGGAATGCAACCCCAGCCCTCTTCACCCGTCGGGAAAAACTGCCAGTAGCTCATCGCGTCGCCGAAAGCCGCGTAGGTGATGTTGTTGGCCGTGAGTGCGAACGACTCTACACGCAGCCGTACCTGGCCGGGTGCCAGTGGCACAGGCTCACCGGTGTGCCAGCGTGTTTGGGGCAGGGCGTCTTTTCGGAGCTGGAAGGTGGTGACGGCGTTGGTGGTGGCAGCGGTGTTCATGTGCTCCACCGTAAATGAAACGGCCCGCCGGTTCAACACCGGCGGGCCGCCTTGGTGACAGCAAGTTGCCTTGCGTGTCCGTTTGGTTATTTGAGGGTGATCACGACGTCAATATTGCCGCGCGTCGCGTTCGAGTAAGGGCAAACCTGGTGCGCAGCATCAATCAGGTCTTGCGCGGCGGCGCGGTCCATGCCGGGCAGGGTCACGTCCAGGCGCACGGCGATGCCGTAGGCGTTGGGGATTTTGCCCAGGTCAACGCTGGAGTCGATGGACACGTCGTCAGGCACGGCGATTTTCTTCATGCCGCCAACGGCCTTCATCGCGCCGATGAAGCAGGCTGCGTAGCCGGCTGCGAACAACTGCTCGGGGTTGGTGCCCGTGCCGGCGGTGCCGGGCGAGCTCAGTGTGACGTCCAGGCGGCCGTCATCGGTTTTGGACTTGCCGTCACGGCCGCCGGTGGTGTGGGCGTGGGCGGTGTAGAGAACTTTTTCGAGCTTGGTCATGGTGGCTTCCTTGGAAAGTACCCCGGGTTGGGGCGGGTTAAAAATTCGGTGAATGGTGAAAAAGATCAAGCGCCCATCAGGCCGTGAGCCGCTTGCGGAAAGACTGCACTTGCTGTGTCAGCGACACCAGCTCGGGGATGGAGCATTGCGTGGCGCTCATGATGCAGCCGGGGATTTTGGCGGCTTTGGCCTTGAGCTTGCGGCCCGCGGCCGTGAGCGTGATGTGCACGCGGCGCTCGTCCTGCACAGCGCGTATGCGTGAGAGCAGGCCGGCGGTTTCCATGCGCTTGAGCAGCGGAGTCAACGTGCCCGAATCGAGGTAGAGGCGCTCGCCGAGCTCGGAGACGGTCAGGCCGTCTTGCTCCCACAGCACCAGCATGGCAAGGTATTGCGGATACGTCAGGCCCATCTCTTCGAGCATGGGTTTGTAGAGCTTGGTCATGGCCAGCGACGTGGAATACAGCGCAAAACACAGCTGGTTGTCCAGCTGCAGCATGGCGTCAACGGTGTCGGTTTTATCGGGCATGGCTGAATTATAGCTCGCAATTAAATTGTGTGCAAGTTAATTGTTTGGGCATGTTTCTGCGGTGAGTTGGTGCGCTTGGCTTGCGGAGGGGGTGAAACGCCGCCCCCAAAAGAAAAAGGCTTCAAAACCGAAGTTTTGAAGCCTTTGGGCTTTACTCAGCGCGGGGCTGAATTAGCTGGTTTGCAGGGCTTAGTAGCCGCCGCGGCCACCGCCGCCGCCACCACCGTAGCCGCCGCCACCGGAACGGCCGCCACCGCCGCCGCCGTAGCCGCCACCGCCGGAGCGATCGCCACCACCGTAACCGCCGCCACCGCCGCCGAAGCCGCCGGTACGGGGAGGACGTGCCTCCATCGGACGGGCTTCATTCACGGTGATGCTACGGCCGCCGAGGGACTGGCCGTTCATGCCGGCGATTGCGGCTTGAGCTTCGGCATCGCTGCCCATTTCGACGAAACCAAAGCCTTTGGAGCGGCCGGTGTCGCGTTCCATCATGACTTTAGCGCTGGTGATGGAGCCAAAGGCGCCAAAAGATTGTTGCAGGTCTTCGTCGCGGACCGTGTATGGCAGATTGCCGACGTAAAGTTTATTGCCCATGGGGACTCCTCAAAAAACACATAAAAACAAAAGCGATGGGGTCCCGAAAGCACAACAAACCAAAGAAGTACCGCCGTGGCGCGCGAAACTGACCGATCACTAACCTGTCCGGGTGTTTTGCAACCCGTACTGCTCGATTATGCGCCTATAACTGCCGGAGCGCCTCTTTTTGTCCGTTCCTGGCAAATTTCAGTGCTTTCTGCTTGTGGGGAGAGGGAGAGTGTGTGACAGAAGGGCTTTGCAGCGCGGTGGGCAGGCCTGCGGACACGCCCACTAAACTCGGTGCCATGCAAACCCCCAGCCCCGCGCGCGCCGCAAAAGCCTCAAAAACCGCTGGAAAACCCACATCCGCCGCGCAGGTCATTGAGGAACTGCGCCCGGGCCAGTCCATCGAACTGCTCAAAGAGCTTCACATCCTCACGCGTGAAGGCAAGCTCAACCAGGACACGCGCCGCAAGCTCAAGCAGGTTTACCACCTGTACCAGTTCATTGAGCCTCTGCTGAACGAGGTTGCGGCCGCAAAAGCAACATTCACGCTGGCCGACCACGGCGCCGGCAAGTCCTACCTGGGTTTTATCCTGTACGACCTGTTTTTTAATGTGGCGCACGCGGGTGAGCCCATGGCCGGCCACGTCTACGGCATCGAGACCCGTGCCGAACTGGTGGAAAAATCCCGCACACTCGCCGCGCGCCTGGGCTTTGGCCGCATGTCTTTCCTGAACCTGTCGGTGCAGGAGGCCACCACTTCGGCCGAGTTGCCACCCACTGTCGACATCGTCACCGCACTGCACGCCTGCGACACCGCCACCGACGACGCGATTGCCTTTGGCCTGGCCAAAGAGGCGCGCCACATGGTGCTGGTGCCCTGCTGCCAGGCGGAAGTGGCGGGCGTTTTGAAGAAAAGCCGCGCCCTGTCGCTCGCCAAAACCCCGCTGGCCGAACTCTGGCGCCACCCGCTGCATACACGCGAATTCGGCAGCCAGATCACCAATGTGCTGCGCTGCCTGCAACTGGAGGCAAACGGCTACCAGGTCACCGTGACCGAGCTGGTGGGCTGGGAGCATTCGATGAAGAACGAGCTCATCCTTGCGAGCCGGCCTGCGCAGCCGCAAGCCGCCAAGACCCGTGCGGCGCAGGCGCGTTTGCGCGAAGTGCTCAATGAACTGGGCCTGGGCGAATTGACCGCACGCTTCGCGGTGCACGCCGAGGCGGCTTAAACCGCTGCCGGGGCCTGGCCGCGGCGCTGCGCCGCCAGCAGGCGGATACTGCCGATCAGCTGCTGCTGGGCTTCTGTGGGCACCATGTCCGCACGCAGCGTCAGTCCCACCAGCTCGTCCGTGCCCTCCATGCTGGCCGGCAACTGCTTGAGCAGGCCGCTGTCCAGGTCCGGCCTTGCCGCGCCCAGCGGCGACACCCAGACCGCATCGCTTTGCAGCGCGTAGCCACGCGCGATGGAGACTGACAGCGTTTCGATGGTGCGCACGGGCGGTGCCAGCCCGCGCGTGAGGAAAAAACCGTCGGCCGTATGCCGGATGGCCGTTCCCTGCATCGGCAGGATGACCGTAAAAGACGTCAGCCCGGCCAGCGGGTTGCCCTTGAGCGCACCTTCTGCCAATAAAGGGTGTCCGGGCCGCACCGCCAGCACCAGCGGGTCGGCATACAGGTGCTCAAACGTCAGGCCCACCATATGGGCCGGCTCGGCAAAGCGGCCAATCACCAGGTCAAGCTCGCGCCGGCGCAGGCGGGCCAGCAGCTCCGGGTTGGAGCCGGTTTCGATGCGCAGGCTGGTATGCGCGCCAGGCTCCGCTGCGGCATCGTGGCGCAGCAGCAGTTGCGGCATCAGCCAGGGCGCAACGGTGGGGAGCACGCCCATCGCAATGACGGCGCTGCCCTGGCGCCTGGTTTGCGCCACGCTGGCAACGGCCTCGCGCAGCGCACTCACGCTGGCGCCCGCATGACGCATAAAAGCCTCGCCTTCGCGCGTCGTCACTGCGCCTTTGCGGCCGCGCTCAAACAGCCGCACCGCCAGCAGGCCTTCAAGCTCTTTCAGCGTCTTGGAAACCGCCGGCTGCGTGATGGCCAGCACGTCAGCCGCCTTTTGCAGGCTGCCGTGCTGCGCCACCGCCAGAAAGCATTGCAAGTGCCGGAATTTGATGCGTTCATCGACCATTGCGGGATTTAACCACTATCGGTTCATTTGGTTATGGATGACGGCAAAAAATGTCAATATACATAACCATTTGGCGGGATTAAAGTCGCCCCTGCGCTGAAACCGCCAGCAAAGGCATCAGCATCCAGGCCGCCATCTGACCCACCGAGACACATCCATGAAACCCGATCTGCACGACAGCTTTCTTGCGCCCCGCGACTGGACCAGCCACTCGCCCCACATTTATCCGGGCTACAAATCCACCCTGCTGCGCGGCCCCAAGCAGCCGCTGGTACCCATCAAGCAGGCACTCGCGCAGCTCAACGCCCCGGTGTACGGCGCAGAACAGCTGGGCCCGCTGGATAACGACCTGACCAAAAATGCCGTCATGAACGGCGACCCGCTGGGCGAACGCATCATCGTCACCGGCCGCGTGATGGACGAAGACGGCCGGCCTGTGCGCAACACCTTGGTGGAAGTCTGGCAGGCCAATGCGGCCGGCCGCTATGTGCACAAGGTCGACCAGCACGACGCGCCGCTGGACCCCAACTTCCTGGGCGCCGG